>NZ_JANXRJ010000257.1 GCF_025353065.1 Lapillicoccus sp. | reverse complement strand
GTGCCGTGGCGCATCGCACGGAACACCTTGAGGATGCCGATGAGCGCTGCGAGGTTGACCAGCCCGATCAGGATGAGGAACACCCCCGAGACCGACGTCCCCCACAGGCCGGCCGTCTGCTGCAGCGTCGACTGGTCGTCCTCGATGGCCCCGGCCAGCGCCCGGACCCCCAGGGCCAGCAGCGTGACCATGACGAACACGACCGAGGAGTGACCGAGGCTGAACCAGAAGCCGACACTCATCGGCCGCTTGCCCTCGGTCATCAGCTTGCGGGTCGTGTTGTCGATCGCCGCGATGTGGTCGGCGTCGAAGGCGTGGCGCATGCCGAGCGTGTAGGCCGTGACACCGAGACCGATCCCGAAGAGCTGGCCCCCCACCTGGTACTCGTGCGGGGCGACGAGGCCGACGAGCACCCCCCAGCCGACGAGGTGCAGCAGCAGGATGAACCCGGCCATGCCCAGGATGCTGCGACGCTCGCCGCTGCGGAGCGCGACACGTGCTCGCAGACCGGCGGCGGGAGGAGTGCGGAGATTGGTCACGGCGTCACGATAGGGCCGCGGGCGACCTATTGCAAGCAAGTCGCAATAAGCCGTCGGCGGTGGGTCGGGCCCATTCGGCGGACGCAGCGGGGGCGACGACCCGGGTCAGGTCCCGATGGCCGGCCCCCGGGCCTCGGGCGGCAGCTCGTTGAAGACGTCGGCGCGCTCCTGGCCGGACAGGGCGGCGATCGCGGCCATCACCTCGTCGGTGAGCTCGCGTCGGGCCCGGCCCTGCGGCATACCGGCATAGTGCGCGGCGACGTCGATGGGCTCACCGAAGGAGACGCTGACCCGCGCCAGCCGGGGAAACCTGGAGCCGATGGGCATGATGTCTGCGGTCCCCTCGAGGGCGACGGGGACGATCGGCACCCGTGCGGTCAGGGCGAGGAAGGCGACGCCCGTGTGGCCGCGGTAGAGCCGGCCGTCTCGGGAGCGGGTGCCCTCGGGGTAGATCCCGAAGGCGTCCCCCGCCTGCAGGACGCTCAGTGCGGCGTCAAGGGACTCCTGGGCGGCCCGTGAGGAGCGCCGGTCGACGGGGATCGCGCCCATCGCCTGGAACAGCCCCCGGCGGATCGCCCCGCCGGGGCCGGGTCCGGTGAAGTAGTCGTCCTTGGCGAGGAAGCGGACCCGCCGCGGCGCCGAGAGCGGGATGGCGAAGGAGTCGATGAACGAGCGGTGGTTGCTGGCGAGGATCACACCGCCGGAGCGGGGGACGTGCTCGGTGCCGGTGATCGTGGGCCGGTAGAGCGCGTGGGTCAACGGCTTCAGCACGAGGTGGCCGACGCGGTAGAACATGCGCCCGACCCTAGTGGCCCGACCGGGGTGCGACCTGCGAAGGCCGCACCCCGCTCGGGTGCGCCAGGAGTCGGTGGGTCAGGCCAGGGCGGCGTCGAGGGTGATGTCGACTCCGGTCAGCGCCTTGCTCACGGGGCAGGTGGCCTTGGCGGCCTCCGCGGCCTTCTGGAAGCCGTCGGCGTCGAGGCCCTCGACGGTGCCACGGACCTTCAGCGCGATGCCGGTGAGGCGGAAGCCGCCGGCCGGGTCCGCGCCGAGGCTGACGTCGGCCGTCACGTCGAGGTTCTTCGGCGTGCCGCCGGCCTCGGCGATGATGGCGGAGAACTGCATCGCGTAGCAGGCGGAGTGCGCCGCGGCGATGAGCTCCTCGGGGGAGGTGGCGCCGTCGGCGCTGTCTGCGGCCCGCTTGGGGAAGGAGACCTCGTACTGGCCGATGTCGGAGCTGACGAGCTCGACGATGCCGGAACCGGTCTCGAGGGTGCCGGTCCAGGCTGTGCGTGCGGTGCGGGTGGGCATGTGGTCCTCCTGGTGGTGGGGATGCGCGGGGCCATTACCTCGTGCACAAGGTAAACGTACACTAGGCGATGAACCGTCCGCGAGAGGAGTCGTCGTGCCCCAGCCCACCCCCCGCCGTGCCTCGGCACGACCACGCGCCACGCGCCGCCCTGCACCCGGCATCGAGCTGTCGGAGATGCTGTGCTTCGACCTGTATGCCGCGTCGAGGGCGGTGACGGCGGCCTACCGCGTGCTCCTCGAGGGTCTCGGGGTGACCTACCCGCAGTACCTCGTCCTCGTCGTCCTCTGGCGCGAGGGTCCCTGTCAGGTCAAGGAGCTCGCGGAACGGCTGCAGCTCGACTACGGCACGCTCACTCCCCTGCTGCGCCGGATGGAGGTGGCCGGGCTCGTCACGCGGCGACGGCGTCCTGAGGACGAGCGATCCGTCGAGATCGCCCTGACGACAACGGGATCCGCACTCGAGAAGCCGTCCCGAGAGCTGCCGCCGGCCGTCCTCGCGGCCTTCGGCCTGTCGCGTGAGGAGGCGGTCTCCCTGCAGGAAACCTTGCGGCACGTGACGGACTCGGCGAAGCGGTCTGCTGCGGGCTGACCGGCGACAACCCGTGGGCCGGCTGGCATGATCGACCGACGCCAGGAAGGAGCGCCGTGTCCGGTCCCGCCCGCTCCTCGGTCCTGGTCGCTCGGCTGACAAGCCAGAATCCGGGCCGGCCGACCAATCAGCCGGAGATCCTCTCCGAGCTGCGCCGTGTCATCCTCGCCGGAGATGCGCCTCCCGGGACACCGATCCCGCTCGACCAGGTCGCGACGTTCTTCGTCGTGAGCCCGATCCCGGTCCGCGAGTCCCTGAAGACGCTCATCGGGGAAGGTCTCGTCGACCACGAGCCGCGCGGGGGCTACCGCGTCGCCGAGCTGACCCGCGACGAGCTGCGCGAGTTCTACGTCATCCGTGAGGTGCTCGAGGCTGCCGCCCTGCGTTCGTCGGTCGCGCGCGCGGGCATCGAGGACGACGAGCGGGCCCGCCTCATCCAGGAGTCGCTCGGGCAGTCGATCGCGGTGCAGGACTACCGCACCTATCACCGTGACAGCCGCCGTTTCCACCTCGCCCTGCTCGCTCCGAGCGGGATGCAGCGACTCCTCCATATGTTCGAACTCGCCTGGAACGTCACGGAACCCGCCCAACCGATGGCGGCCGTGAGCGACGACGAACGCGCCCGGATGCACGCCGACCACGACGCCATGCTCGCCGCCTTCGTCGCCCGCGACGCCGACGAGCTGGTCCGCTGCTCGACGGAGCACTACCACCGGCTCGAACGGGCCGTGGAGACGCAAGGGTCCTGACCCCCGCGAGGGGAACCGGCGTCATATATCTGCTCCGGCCCGCCGGATATATGCCTACGGAAACCTGCCGGAAACCGTCCCGGGCATACGTTCTGGCCTCAAGCCGGGTGGCGGCAAGCCAGACCCGAACGACGCAGGAGGTCTCCTCGTGACCGATGTGACTGACGCCCCTCAGGTCGTCATCGACGCGCCAGCGCCACCCAGTGCCGAGCATCCGGCCGGGGTCGGTGTCATCAAGCCCGGCTACCACCCGCGCCTGACCAATGACGACCTCGCGCCGCTCAAGGACCAGAACTGGACCTGGTACAACATCTTCGCCTTCTGGATGTCGGACGTGCACAGCGTCGGCGGATACGTCACTGCCGGAGGCCTCTTCGCTCTCGGACTGACGAGCTGGCAGGTCTTCATCTGCCTCATCGTCGGTATCTCGATCGTTCTCTTCTTCTGCAATCTCGTCGCCAAGCCGAGCCAGCGGACCGGGGTGCCCTTCCCGGTCATCTGCCGCTCGGTCTTCGGCGTCCTCGGCGCCAACGTCCCCGCGATCATCCGCGGCCTCATCGCGGTCGCGTGGTATGGCATCCAGACCTATCTTGCTTCGGTCGCCCTCGACATCCTCGTCGTGCGGCTCTGGCCCGACCTCACGGCATACAGCGACGTCGCGCAGCACGGGTTCCTGGGCCTCTCGACGCTGGGCTACTTCACCTTCGCGGTGCTGTGGGTGCTGCAGGCCGCGGTCTTCTGGACCGGCATGGACACGATCCGCAAGTTCATCGACTTCTGCGGACCCGCGGTCTACGTCGTGATGTTCCTGCTCTGCGGCTACCTGCTGATGAAGGCGGACTGGAAGGTCGGCCTCAACCTCTCGACCAAGGAGCTGAGCGGCGGCGCGGTCATCTCGACGATGTGCGCAGCGACCGCGCTGGTCGCCTCCTACTTCTCCGGGCCGATGCTCAACTTCGGTGACTTCTCGCGCTACGGCAAGAGCTTCGCCGCGGTCAAGAAGGGCAACTTCTGGGGCCTGCCGGTGAACTTCACGATGTTTTCCCTGCTGACCGTACTCACCGCTGCCGCAACGGTGCCCGTCTACGGCAAGCTCATCACCGACCCCGTGGCGACGGTCGGCCAGATCGACAACACCTTCGCGATCGTCCTCGCCGCGCTGGCCTTCACGACAGCGACGATCGGCATCAACATCGTCGCGAACTTCGTCTCCCCCGCGTTCGACTTCTCGCACGTCAACCCGCAGAAGATCAGCTGGCGCACCGGCGGCATGATCGCCGCCGTCGGCTCGGTGATCATCACTCCGTGGAACCTCTACAAGAACCCCGACACCATCCACTACACGCTGGACACCCTCGGCGCGTTCATCGGCCCGCTCTTCGGGGTCCTGATCTGCCACTACTACCTCATCCACAAGCAGAAGGTCGTCATCGACGACCTGTTCACCATGGACGAGTCCGGGGTCTACCACTACACGCGGGGAGTCAACCCGGCCGCGGTGTGGGCGACGCTCGTCGCCGCCGTCGTCGCCATCGGCTGCGTCTTCGTCCCGGGGATCAACGCGGCCAACGACTACAGCTGGTTCATCGGGTGCGGGCTCGGACTGGCGATCTACTACGTGCTCGCGAAACGGTCGGGTGTCGCCGCGGTGGTGGCCGACCGTGAGGGCGAGGACGTGGTGGTGGGCTGACCATGCGCATCCGGGTCATCAACCCCAACACCACCTGGTCGATGACGCGCCTCATCGGCGACTGCGCCCGGTCGGTCGCCGGGCCGGGAGTGGACGTCGAGGCCGTCTCCCCGCAGATGGGGCCGGCGTCGATCGAGAGCCACTACGACGAGGCGCTCGCGGTCCCGGGGATTCTCGACGAGATCGCCCGGGGCGAGCAGGAGGGCGTCGACGGCTATGTCATCGCGTGCTTCGGCGACCCGGGTCTGGAGGCGGCGCGCGAGCTCGCCCACGGCCCGGTCGTCGGGATCGCCGAGGCGGCGATGCGCACCGCGGCATACCTCGGTCGCTCGTTCAGCGTGGTCACCACGCTCGGTCGCACCCGCGGCCGGGCGTGGGACCTGGCCGAGACCTACGGCACCGCGAAGGCCTGTCGGGGGGTCCACGCCTGCGAGATCCCGGTCCTCGACCTCGAGACCTCGCCCGACGCGCGTGAGCGGATCACCCAGGCCTGCCGTGAGGCGCTCGCCATCGACGAGTCCGACGTCATCGTGCTCGGCTGCGCCGGCATGGCCGACCTCTGCGCCCACATCTCGGCGGAGATCGGGGCGCCGGTGGTCGACGGCGTCGCGGCCGCCGTGCTGACCGTGCAGTCGCTGGTCACCCTCGGCCTGCGCACGAGCACGATGGAGGAGTATGCCGCGCCGCCGCCCAAGCCCTACGCCGGCCTGCTCGGCGGCTTCTCGCTCGAGGCGGGCCTGCGCGCCCCGACCAACCCCGCCACCCGCACTCACTTGTTGCAGTGAGATCCGCGAATCTGGCCGTTCTGCACCCTGTTTCGCGGATCTCACCGCACCACGTCAAGGGGTCGGGGGCGGGTCAGTCCTCGAACTCGCCGAGGAACTTGCCGCCGAGGACGCGCTCGATGACCTCACGGCCGACGGTGCCGGTCTCCACGATGTCCTCGTCGTCGACACTGACCTGGGAGTCGTCGACGGCCCGCTCCTGGGGTTGTTCGACCGATGGTCGCCGCTGCGCACCGGAGTCGGCCGACTGACGCCGCACCCGGACGAGCTCGTCGCGGACCGACTTCGCCTGTGCCGCAGCGCCCTTCGCGGGCTGGGCCACCGGAGCCACGTGAGCCACGTGAGCCACGGGTGCCGAAGCGGAAGCCGAAGCGTGTATCGGAGCGGCTGTGGAAGCGGGTGCCGAGGTCGCCCAGTCGGGGGCGGGGGCGCTCGTCGACGACCAGTCAGCGCCAGACCCCGACGGCTCGGACACACGCGTCGCCGCGGCGGTGGCGGTGAGTCCGGCGTCGGTCGGTCCGGCGTCGGCCCGCGCGCTCGCCCCCTGCCGGGTGGGGACCGAGGCGGCCTCAAAAGGGGGTGGCGCGGCACCGGGGCCGGAGGGGGACGACGATCTAGGGTCGTCGGACGGCTGCGCGGTATCGGCGGGCGGGACGAAGTCGGGCGTCGGGATCCCCTCGACGGGGACGTCGACGCCGATCTCGTCGATCAGGGCCTGCTTGACGACCTCGGCGTGGTTGCCGTTGCGGAAAGTGTTGGCCAGACCGACCGTGCCGATGCCGAGCACGAGCTTCTTGCCGTCGTACTCCAGCACCTGGGCGTGCTGGGACACGAAGGTCCACGTGACGCGGCTGGTCCGGAACACCCGGGCGAGCACGTCGGGCCAGACCCGGCGGATCGCGGCCGCATCGATGACCCCGGCCGGTGGAGGAGACGCCGGAGCGGGCGAGTCAGCCGCAGGCGTCTGAGGGACCGACCCGTCGGCGGGGTCACCCGACCCGTTCGGTCGCGGGGCGGCTGCCTCCACGTGCAGGCTGGTCTCCCGCGGTCCGGCGGCGGCCGTCGGGGTGTGGGCCGGCTCGTGCTCGTGCCCACGGTCGGGCGACGAGCCCGCCGGTGACGCAGGCGCGTCGTGGTGCTGCTCGGCGCCACGGTCTTCGGAGACGCGCGGGTCGGACGCACGCGGCTCGGAAGCCCGCGGCTCCGACGGGCGCGGCTCGGACGGTCGCGACGGCGGCGCGGACGGCAGGGCCGGACTGGGGGTGCCCGCGAGGTCGAGGCGACGTTCGAGCCGGTCGAGGCGCGCGGCATACCCCTGCTCGCCGGACGCCGCGGGGAGCAGGATCCGGGCGCAGATCAGCTCGAGCTGCAGCCGCGGGGCCGTGGCGCCGGTCATCTCGGTCAGGCCGGTGTTGACGATGTCGGCGGCGCGCGACAGGGCACCGGGCCCGAACCGCGACTGCTGGCCACGCATCCGGTCGAGCTGGTCCTCGGGCACCCCGCGCAGGACGGAGGCCGCGCCGTCCGGCACGGCGGCGACGATGATGAGGTCGCGCAGCCGCTCGAGCAGGTCCTCGACGAACCGCCTCGGGTCGTGGCCCGACTCGATGACCTTGTCGATCTGGGCGAAGACCGCCGCGCCGTCGCGCGCCGCGAAGGCGTCGATCGTCGCGTCGAGCAGCTCACCGTCGGTGAAACCGAGCAGCGACGCGGCGCCCGCATAGGTCAGGCCGACCTCGCTCGACCCGGCGATCAGCTGGTCGAGCACCGAGAGCGAGTCACGCACCGACCCCCCGCCGGCCCGCGTGACGAAGCCGAGAACGCCGGGCTCGACCGCGACGTTCTCCAGCGTGCACAGGCGCTGCATGTAGTCGGTCAGCTGCAACGGCGGCACGAGCCGGAAGGGGTAGTGGTGGGTGCGCGAGCGGATCGTGCCGATGACCTTCTCCGGCTCGGTCGTCGCGAAGATGAACTTCACGTGCTCCGGTGGCTCCTCGACGATCTTGAGCAGCGCGTTGAAGCCCTGCGGCGTCACCATGTGCGCCTCGTCGATGATGTAGACCTTGTAGCGGCTCTGGGCCGGGCCATAGCTCGCACGCTCGCGCAGGTCACGCGCGTCGTCCACGCCACCGTGGCTCGCGGCGTCGATCTCGATGACGTCGATCGAGCCCGGCCCACCACGGGCGAGCGCGATGCACGAGTCGCACACGCCGCAGGGCGTCGGCGTCGGCCCCTGCTCGCAGTTGAGGCAGCGGGCGAGGATCCGGGCGCTCGTCGTCTTGCCGCACCCGCGCGGCCCGCTGAAGAGGTAGGCGTGGTTGATCCGTCCCGTGCGCAGCGCCTGCATGAGCGGCTCGGTCACGTGCTCCTGGCCGATGACGTCGGCGAAGGTCTCGGGCCGGTAGCGGCGGTACAGGGCGGTGCTCACCCTGCGAACCCTAACCGTCGGGCCGGACAGCCGGTATGCCGCGCCAAGGGCTTGACGGTGGTCGGTGCCAGGGTCACTCCCATGCCCTCGACTCCCACGCTGCGACCCTTCGCCGACGCCATCGACACCCAGGACTGGGACACCCTGCGGACCATGCTGGCCCCGGATTTCCACGGGCTGTTCGTGCAGGACGGACGGACCTTCGACGCCGACTCCTTCGTCGCGTTCCAGCGTGACTATCCCGGGCGGTGGCGCTTCGAGGTCGTCGAGCACCTCGTTTCGGGCGACCGCGTGGTGGCCCGCTCGCGCGTGAGCGACGGCGAGCAGGTCTTCTGGGTCGCGACCTTCGCGACCGTGACCGACGGTCTGGTCAGCGACCTCGTCGAGGTGTGGACCGAGGCCGTCACCGGTCCGGGAAAGGTAGCGGGGTAGTGGGTAGAGGACGTGCACGATCTTCTCGACGGTGGACAGCTCTCGTTCCGCCCGGGGGTTGAGCTCTGCGAGGGCGTCGCAACCCAGAGCTCAAGACCGCCCCGATAGCCTAGGGTTTCAGATCCAGCACCCGCTAACCGTGGTCACCGCAACCCTTGACGGCGACGTCCTGGCCATCCTGGCGCTAGCCGAGGTGGCCTTCACCACGGGCCAGCTGCAGCGGATGCTGCCCAAGGGTTCCACACCAGGGACCGCCGGGCAGGTGGCGGCCATCCCCTCGGGAGCGCCTGACGAGGCCGGAAACACTCCCGTCACCTGGACCGCGTAGACACGTGCCCATGGACTCTCGTGTCGCTGTCATCGGGGCAGGCTCCCTCGGGTGCACCCTCGTCGCCTGGCTCGTCGAGGCCGGGGTCGACGTCGTCCTCTGCGCCCGCAGCAAGATCCCGGGGATCGCGGTCGAGCTGCGCGCGGACGGGCGCACGCTGACGCCGGAGGTGCCTGTCGTCTACGACCCGTCGGAGGTCCAGCCGGTCGACATCGTCCTCGTGACGACCAAGGCGCAGTACACGGCCGACGCGGCCGGCTGGCTCCGGTCCCTCGTGGGCCCAGGAGCGGTCGTCGTGCTCGTCCAGAACGGCATCGACCACGCCCGCCGCCTCGAGGGCCTCGTCCCCCCGGACCAGGTCCTCCCGTCGCTCGCCTACATCTCCTCCGAGCGCACCGGCCCGGGCCGTGTCGTCCACCAGTTCGGCAACCGGCTCGTCACCCCGGCCGGCGCGCTCGGCGACCGGCTGCGCGACGTCGTGGGCGGTTCGGCGCTGAGCCTCGAGACCGTGCCCGACTTCCTCACCGCGAGCTGGCAGAAGCTCCTCGGCAACCTCGCGAACAACCCGATCACGGCTCTCACGACCGGCCGGATGGCCGTGTATGCCGCGGCCCCGGACGTGCGCGACCTCGCCCGGTCGATCCTCGAGGAGGGGGTCACCGTGGGCCGGGCCGAGGGCGCCGACCTCGGGCCCGCCTCGGTGCAGGCCGTCTTCGACATGGTCGACCGGCTCGCCCCCGACAACGGCACCTCGATGCTCTACGACCGGCTCGCGGGACGTCCCCTCGAGCACGAGCACCTCACGGGCGCCGTGGTCGCGGCGGCGGACCGGCGCGGCATACCCGTGCCGGTCAACCGCACGGTGCTCGCGCTCCTGCGCGGGCTCGATGCGACCCTCGCCATCTCCTGACCCCCTAGCGTCCGCGGCAACGCTGGTTCTCACGCTCATTGGCGCCGACGCAGTGGGCACCCTCCCGCTTACGTCCGCGTCAACGCTTGTCCTGACGCATGCTGACGCGGACGCAAGGGTTGGGCTGGCCTCACCTCAGGCCGGCGGCGCAAAGAACTCCAGGGCGATGCCATCGGGGTCCTTGAAGGAGACGCCGGAGCCGTAGTGGGCGTCGTAGATCCCGCCGTGCTCGATGCCGAGGCTGTCGAGGCGGGCCGTCGCCGCCTCGAGCGCCGCGTGGTCGGCGCAGGCGAAGGCGACGTGGTCGAGGCCGAGGTGCGAGGGGTCGAAGCTGCCCGGTTCGCCGCTGACGTGGGTGTGGATGCCGAAGAGATGACCGCCGTCGAGGACCCAGACGGTGTGGTGGTAGGTGCCGCCGTCCTCGTCCTCGTCGAGGACGGGGTCGGCGCCGAAGAGGGCGGCATACCAGGCGGTGCTGCGCTCGAGGTCGCTGACGGTGAGGGCGGCGTGGGCGAGGCCCGGGAAGGTGGTCATGAAGTGTCCTTTGGTCGACGACGTTGTCATCATGAGTCTCGACAGGCTGCCGCTGATACGCACCCTCCCATCGGAGGGGAGGGGACGTGGCCTGCCTTGGGCGCGCGAGGTACTACGACCATCGCCCGATGGTGTGGCGCCCGGGGCCGGTCGCAGGGTTGACCTGTCAGGGCAATCCCGTCCTTTCACCCCCAGCCCGTGAACGAGATCGCCTCGAACGGCGTCTCCCGGGACGGGTATGCCGCACACTCTCCCCAGGAGCGCACCCATGAAACGTCCCGTTGCCTATACCGCCGCCATCCTGGTCTCTGCCGTCCCGGCAGTGGTCGGGCTCTGGGGCAATGCCTCCTTCTCGCAAGCCGTCCCGGTCCGGGTGCCGGCGAGCGCACAGCTCGTCACCACCGGTGTCCCGGCTTCCACCTCGACCCCATCGCCCAGCAGCTCGCCTACCGGCATACCGAGTGTCGACGACCACGGCGGTGACCGTCCGTCCGGCACCCGGACGAGCGAGCCGGGCGACGACCACGGTGGCAACCGCGGTCCGAGCACACCCAGCTCGACGCCTTCACCCTCGTCTTCCGACGACCACGGGGGCTCCGGGGGGTCTGGTGGGTCCGGCTCCAGCGGGTCCGGCTCGAGCGGGTCGGGCTCCGGCTCGTCCGGCTCCGGAGCCGGCTCCGGCTCCGACGACACGAGCGGCCACAGCTCCGGTGGACACGGTTCGGACGACTAGGTGACCACGTCCCCGGACGCGACCGTCCCCATCGAGCTGGCGGCCCTCGGGTCGACCGACCCGGTGGGGCGGCCGGCGTCGCCGACCTCGCTGACCGCGCCGGCCGGGCCGCCAGCGCCGCTGCCGTGGTGCGTCGTGGCGCGACCGGATGCCACGGACGTCGTCGAGAAGCCCCTGCGCACAAGGCGCCTCGTGGCCCAGCTCGTCGCCGGGGTCGTCCTCGTGCTCGCCCTCGTGGGGGTGGGTGGGTCGTTCGGCGCCCAGCGCCTGGCCGAGCGCGAGGCCGTCAACGACGCCGCGTCGATGGCCGACCTGCTGGCCGAGGCCGTCATCCAGCCGGCGCTGACGGACGGTCTGGCTGCAGGTGACGCGGCCGGCCGCACCGCCCTCGACAGCGTGGTGCGGGCTCACGTCCTGCGCGCGAACGTCACCCGGGTGAAGGTCTGGTCGCCCAGCGGCACGATCCTCTACAGCGACGAGGCCCGGCTCATCGGGCAGCGTTTCGACCTCGGAGACGACGAGCGCGAGGTCCTGGCCAACCCCCGCACCGAGGCGCAGGTCTCCGACCTCAGCAACCCCGAGAACGCCTTCGAGTCCGGCGACCGCCTGCTCGAGGTCTACCGGCCGGTGTGGACCCCCGACGGCTCCGAGCTGCTGTTCGAGATGTACTCCCCCTACGACTCGGTCCTGCAACGGTCGGGACAGCTCTGGCGCGGCTTCGCCGGCATCACGCTCAGCTCCCTGCTGCTGCTGCTCGTGCTGCTCACCCCCGTCCTCTGGCGCCTGCTGTCGCGGGTGCGTCGCGCGGCCACGGCGCGCGAGCGCCTGCTCGAGCAGGCCGTCGACGCCTCCGCCGCCGAGCGCCGCCGGATCGCCGCCACCCTCCACGACGGCCCGGTGCAGGAGCTCGCCGCGACGTCGTTCGCCGTCTCCGCCACGGCCGAGCGCGCCGACGCCGTCGGGCAGGCCGCCCTGGGGTCGGAGCTGCGCGACCTGTCCGGCACCGTGCGCTCCAGCATCCGCGCGCTGCGCTCCCTCCTCGTCGACATCTATCCCCCGAGCCTCACGGACGCCGGGCTGGCCACCGCGCTCGCCGACCTCGGGCAGACCGCACGCAGCCGGGGCGTCGAGTTCGACCAGCACGTCGACCCGGCGGACGACCTCGGGCTGACCCCGGAGCAGGAGCGCCTCGTCCACCGCGTCACCCAGGAGATCCTGCGCAACGTCGTCAAGCACGCCGCTCCCTGCCGAGCCACCCTGACCCTCCAGCCCGTCGCCGGTGACGTCGTCCTCGAGATCGCCGACGGGGGAACGGGTTTCGACGCGGGGACCTTCCTGGACGCGCCCCGTGCCGACCACTTCGGGCTGCGGATCCTGACCGACCTCGCGGCCCGCGGCGGCGGCCTGCTGCAGCTCGCCACCGCCCCGGGCGAGGGCACCCGCTGGCGCCTGACCATCCCCCGCGGTAAGGCTGCGAGGCCATGACGACCGTCGTCATCGTCGATGACCACCAGATGCTGCGGACCGGCCTCGCCAGTCTCATCTCGGCCCACGACGACCTCGAGGTCGTCGGCCAGGCGGGCGACGGACGGGCCGCTCTGGAGGTCGTCCGCGACACCACGCCCGACGTCGTGCTGATGGACCTCTCGATGCCGATCGTCGACGGGGTCGAGGCGACCCGCCTCATCCTCGCCGAGTTCCCGGGCGCCCGGGTCGTCGTGCTGACCTCGTTCTCCGACCGCGAACGCGTCTCCGAAGCCATCCGGGCCGGCGCGATCGGCTACCTCCTCAAGGACTGCGAACCGCAGGAGCTCATCGGCGCGATCCGGTCGGCCGCCGCCGGCCACGTGCCCCTCGACCCGCGGGTCGCCCACGTGCTGCTGCCCTCCGCCGCCCCGGCTCCCCAGCCGGGCGACGGCCTGAGCACCCGGGAGCGCGAGGTGCTCGGCCTGGTCACGAAAGGCATGGCCAACAAGCAGATCGGTCGTGCCCTGGGGATCAGCGAGCGCACCGTCAAGGCCCACCTCGGTCGGGTATTCCGCGAGCTCGGGGTCGCTGACCGCACCAGCGCTGCGCTGTGGTCCAGAGACCACCCGGCGTGAGCACCGTGGCCCGCCTCGCCCCCCTCGCCCTCCTCGTCGAGGTGGAAGCGCGTTCCATGGACTGCGTTCTCACCTCGGCGCGCGCCGGTCCAGCCCGGAATGACACACTGGCTGCCGACCGAGGGGAGGGGCGATGGCCAAGGCAGGCAGCAAGAAGAGCGGGTCGGACACCCGGCTCGACCTCGTCGCGACGCAGGTCACGAAGTCGATCGAGGACAACGTGCTGCTCAAGCCGATCGACGTCCGGGTCCGCGGCGGGCAGTGCCTCGTGCTGCGCGGCGAGAACGGCAGCGGGAAGACGACGCTGCTGCGGATCCTCGCCGGCACCATGGTCCCGACCGAGGGCACGACGACCCTCGACGGTCGCACCATCGACGAGCGCGACCCGGTCACCCGACGCGAGATCGCGGCCCTCATCGGTGCGCCCACGGCATACCGGGATCTCACGCTCTATGACCACCTCGTCCTCGTCGACGCCACCTGGGGTCGCGGGGACGGCGCCGACGAGCGCGCCATGGGGATGCTGACGAGCCTCGAGATCGACCACCTCGACGACCGCTTCCCGCACGAGCTGTCGTCGGGCCAGCAGCAGCTCTTCCACCTCGCGATGGTGCTCAACCGGCCGTCGACGGTGCTGCTGCTCGACGAGCCGGAGCAACGGCTCGACACGCACAAGCGGGGCCTGCTGGGCCAGCTCCTCGTGGACCGCAAGTCCGCCGGTCACGCCCTCGTCGTCGCCTGCCACGACCCCGAGCTGACCGCGGCGATCGCCGACCGCATCGTCGACGTCATCCCTGCCTGATGAGCACAGAGCGGCTCGAGGCCTCCACCACTCCCGACAGCGAGCTGCTCGACGACGCCCGCCGGATCATCACCGGCGAGGACCACCAGGGCGAGGGCAACGCCCTCTACGTCGTCTACGTCGCGGTCATCGCCGCCGGCGCCTACGGCGTGCCCGCGTCGCAGCAGTTCTTCCGCTTCCTCGACCCGGCCTGGATGGCGCAGCACCTCACCGGACTGCGCGGTCTCGCCGCCGGGGTCGTCGTCGCGGCGGCGCTGCTCGGGCTGGCGTTCCGGGCGGGGAGCTTCCGCGGCCCCGTCGTTCCCGACCTGCCCTACCTCGACCACGTCGCGTCCAGCCCCCTCGACCGGGCCGTCGTCCTCCGCCGGTGGTGGCGGCTCGGCCTGCTCGGCGCCGTCTTCGGCGGGCTCCTCATCGGTCTCGTCATCGGGGCGGGGCTGGCTATCGCGGCCGTCACGAGCGCCGTCGTCATCATCCCGGCGGTCGTGATCGGCTCTGTCCTCGGCCTGCTCGTCGCCGGCGCCTGGCTCCAGGGGCAGGTGCGCACCTGGCCCGACGGCGACCGCGGCTGGGGCGTCTTCCTCCGGCCGAGCCGGTCGCTGCGGGCCCTCCACCTCACCGCCTTGCGCACGCAGTCGGCGCGGGCCGTCACCATCGGCGGCGCCGTCCTCGCCGGCGACCTGCGTGCGGCCCGGCTCGACATCGCCGCCCCGACGACGCGGGGTCGCAAGCTGAGGCTGCGGGCCCGCGGCCCGGTGGGGACGGTCGTCGCGCGCGACGTCCTCGGGCTGCGCCGGTCCCCCGGCGCCCTGGTGACGGGCATGGTGCTGAGTGGGCTCGCGGCATACGGACTCGTGCACTCCGCCTCGCGCGGCACCCCGAGCGTCATCGCCCTGGTCTGCCTGCTGGTCGGCTACTTCGGGGTCGGCGCCTGGTCCGAGGGCCTGCGGCTCCAGGGGGACAACACCGGCACGCCGCCGCTCATCGGTCTCCCCGCGCGGACTGAGGCGCTGGCTCACCTCGTGCTCCCCGGCCTGCTGTATGCCGCCGTCGCCCTCGTCGTCGGCGGGGTCACGCTCGCCCTCGGTGGAGGTTCGGGACTCGGGATCGGCTGGGCCGTGGTCATGGTGTGGCTGCTGCTCGGGTCGCAGCTGATGGCGGCCTTCCGCGGCCTGCCCCCGATGGCGGTGTTCACGCCGGGACGCGGCATCGGGACGACCGCGCTCTGGTATGCCGTCCCGATGCTCGTCCCCGCGATCGTCGGGACGGCCTCGACGGCCCTGCTCACCTCGAGCCTGGCCTCGAACGCGCCGCTCGTGCTGATCCTCGGGTCCTACGCCGCGTTCCTCTACGGGCTGCGCAAGGTGCGGACGCTCAACGAGGCGCACCGGGACTGAGGCGTTGGGCGCGAGGGGCGGGGGCTCGCGCGGCGACGCCAAAGGAGACCACTGGCGGAGCCTCGCGGCCGCGCGCGATCGAGAGGTCACGAGTGGTCGTTCCCGGACCCTCAGACGGACCATTCCCGACCACTCGGCGTGGACCCCGGAAATCACGCGACGCCAGAGGTGACCTTTGGCGCGGCCACCGGTCGCGCGGGCGTCGGCCCGGGACACGAAGACACCCCACGTACCTGGAAGAGCCCACCTGCCCTTGCTGCATTCCTGCCCTGGGGGAGTTCAGTGAGGTACCACCACGCGGGGTGCCGTGGACCAGCATAGAGGCGGCCCGGGCCTTCGCCGAATCCGACCTGAACGTGAGCCGTCGGCGTTCACGCCCTGACACCTCAGGACGAACGAGGCGCCCACCCCAGCGCCTCCCCCTCTGTCGATAGCGGTTTCGTGAGTGGCGCCTGGCTGCTACAGCACTTGCTGTAGTCCAACTTGTGACGGAGGAGTTGGCTGGAGTGGCGCGCCGGACGGACGAGACGACGTCTCAGGCGCGCGCCGAACTGGTGGGAGCCGTGCGGCGGGCGGCATCCGAGGGGATGACCCAGACCCAGATCGCCCGAGAGATCGGTCGCAGTCAACCTGAGGTCTCCCGGCTGCTGCGGTTTCACGGGACGTCCCCGCTGGCACGACGCCTGCGAGGCAACGCCAGTCGGGTGCGACAGATCGTGGCCGAGGCTGGCGGTGGCCGGGTGCGGGTGTTCGGCTCGATGGCTACCGGCCATGATCGTCCCGACTCGGACGTGGATCTGTTGTTCACGATGGGCGAGCCACTGAGTCTCATGGAGCTCGGACGGCTCGAACAGCGGCTGGTCGAGGTAATCGGCGCCCCGGTCGACCTCGTCCCGGATGCGGCGATCCGCCCCGACCTGAGACAGCGAATTCTGGCTGAGGCCGTGCCCCTGTGAGCCGTTCCGAGCAAGAGGTCCTGCGAGTGGCACTCACCCACGTCGATCTGATGCGTGAAGATGGTCAAGGCCGTGTCATGGACCAGTTCGTCGTTGACGCAGTCTGCATGCGGCTGTCCGCGGGTGTGGAGGTGTTGAACCGGCTCGATGCCTCCGTGCGCACCGGTTTGTTCGGCGACAGCTGGACCTTCATGTGGGGTATGCGCAACCGAATCGCCCATGGCTACCTCCTCATCGATCCCGCGATCATCCGCCGAACCCTGGAGACGGACATCCCGACGATCATGAGGCAGATTCATCGAGCGCTCGGCGAGGACCCAGGTCGCTCGAGGAACCCGCGATCGGGCGGGTGACTCAGCGCGTTGTCCACCGGGCGCCATCGGGGACTCTCGTGGACAGCGCGACCGGTGCGTCATCGTCGATGAACGCTGCTCAGCGCCAGGCGGCGCCGTCCGGGAAGCGGAACTCCTCGATCGAGGCGGCCTTGATCCGGGACGAGAAGCCCGGCGCCGTCGGAGCCCGGTAGCGGCCACCGCGGACGTCGGTCGGGTCCTCGAAGTGCTCGTGCAGGTGGTCGACGTACTCGATGACCCGGCCCTCCGTCGACCCGCTCACCGCCACGAGGTCGATCATCGCCAGGTGCTGAACGAGCTCGCACAGCCCGACGCCACCGGCGTGCGGACACACGGGCACCCCGAACCGGGCGCCCAGCAGGAGGATCGCGAGGTTCTCGTTGACGCCGCCCACCCGGGTGGCGTCGATCTGCAGGATGTCGATCGCCCCGGCCTGCAGCAGCTGCTTGACGACGACGCGGTTCTGCACGTGCTCGCCGGTCGCGACCTTGACCGGGGCCACCTTGGCGCGGATCGCGGCGTGGCCCAGGATGTCGTCCGGGCTCGTCGGCTCCTCGATCCACCAGGGGTCGAAGGGCGCCAAGGCCTCCATCCACGCCACGGCCTGACCGACGTCCCAGCGCTGGTTGGCGTCCACGGCGATCCGGATGTCCGGGCCGACAGCCTCCCGCGCGATGCCCAGCCGCCGCACGTCGTCGGCGAGGTCGCCGCCGACCTTCAGCTTGATCTGGGTGAAGCCGTCGGCGACGGCCTCGCGGCTCAGTCGGGCGATCTTCTCGTCGGGATACGCCAGCCATCCCGACGACGTCGTGTATGCCGGGTAGCCCTCCGCCACAAGGGTTTCCGTCCGCACCTGTCGCCCCGGCTCGGCCGCCCGCAGGATGGCCAGCGCCTGGTCACGGTCGAGCGCGTCCGTGAGATAGCGGAAGTCGACCTGGTCGACGATCTGCTCCGGCGTCAACGTCGAGACGTAGCGCCACAGCGGCAACACGGCGCTACGGGACACGAGGTCCCAGGCCGCGTTGACGACCGCGCCGATCGCCATGTGCATGACGCCCTTCTCCGGGCCGAGCCACCGCAGCTGCGAGTCGTGCACCATGGACCGTGACAGCTCGGCGAGGTCGTCGGGCCCGTCGAGCGGCCGACCGAGGACGTGCCGCTCGAGTGCCGCCAGCGCGCTGACGACGACCTCGTTGCCGCGCCCGATCGTGAAGACGAAGCCGTCTCCCCGCGACCCGTCGTCCGCCTCGAGCACGGCATAGGCGGCCGAGTAGTCCGGGTCGGGGTTCATCGCGTCGGACCCGTCGAGCTCCCGCGACGTCGGGAAACGGATGTCGGTCATCGTCATCGAGACGATCGTGGTCACAGTCTCTCCTCATCCAGTTCGTCCCAAAAGACTTGTGGGACATCGGTATTCATGCCAATGACTGTCGCCGACACCTGCGCGGCGCTCGACGCGCCCACCACGACGGCAGCGACGGCAGGGTGCCGCAGCGGGAACTGGAGGGCGGCGTGGGGCAGGTGGGTGCCGTGCGCGCGTGCGACCACGGCCAGCTCGCGGGCCCGGAACAGCCGCTCCTGCGACACGCGCGTGTAGTCGAAGTGGGCGTCGTCCGGCGGGGTGTCGGTCGCGAGGACACCGGAGTTGAAGGGGGCGGCGACGACGACCGCGACGCCGCGCTCGAGGCAGCGCTCGAGCAGGGGCAGGCCGGTGCGGTCGAGCAGGGTCCATCGGCCCGCGAGCATCACGACGTCGACGTCGGACTCCTCGACGAAGCGCAGCGGCGCCTGCCACTGCTTGATGCCCACGCCGACCGCCCCGATGACGCCCTCGTCGCGAAGCGCCGCGAGCGCAGGCACCGCGCCGGTGATCGCCGCGTCGACGTGGTCGTCGGGGTCGTGCACGTAGACCACGTCGATGCGGTCCAGGCCCAGCCGCGTCAGGCTCGCCTCGAGGCTGCGCCGCACGCCGTCACCGGAGTAGTCGAGGACCCGGTGCAGGTCGTCGGGCACGTCGAAGAAGTCGGCCAGGTCGGTGCCCGTGGGGTGCGGGTTGGGCTCGAGCAGCCGACCGACCTTGGTGCTGAGGACGTAGGAGTCCCGGTCGCGCCCCGCGAGGGCCGCCCCGAGGCGCCGCTCCGACAGCCCGAGCCCGTAGTGCGGAGCCGTGTCGAAGTGCCGCACCCCGAGGTCCCAGGCCGCCTGGACGATCCCGTATGCCGTGGGGTCGTCCATCGCACGGTAGAGGTTGCCGAGGTTGGCGGCGCCCAGCCCCAGGGTCGGGACCTGCACACCGGCCCGCCCGAGCGGTCGACGGGCCGTCACGAGATCGGTCATGCGGTCGGCCGCCTGCCCAGGCCGTACCACCGCACCGCCGTCCCCCCGCGGATCGCGGCACGCTCGGCGGGGTCGAGGTGGGCGACCAGCGAGTCGTGCAGCTCGGTGACCTGCGCGTAGGACGACGCGCCGACCAGGCATACGGGCCAGTCGGATCCGACCATCACGCGGTCGGGTCCGAAGACGTCCAGCAGGTGCGCGGCGAAAGGCCGGATCGTCTCGGGCGTCCACCCCTGCCCGGCCTCCGTGACCAGGCCGGAGAGCTTGGCGACGACGTGAGGATACGCCGCCAGCGCCGTGATCTGCTCGCGCCAGGGGTCGAGCCGACCGGCAGCGATCGGCGGCTTCCCGAGGTGGTCGAGGACGAACCGCAGCTCCGGGACGAGGCCCACGACCTCGACCGCGGCCGGCAGCTGGTCGTGGGTCACGAGCAGGTCGAAGACCAGGCCCGCCCCGGCGAGCGCCCGCAGCCCGTCGAGGACGTCGTCGCGCAGCAGCCAGCGGGGGTCGGCCTCGCTCTCGACCAGCGAGCGGATGCCGACGAGGAGGTCGCCGCCCGGCAGGGTCCGCAGGCGGTCAATCTCCTCGGACACCGCGCCGGAGGTGAGGTCGACCCAGCCGACGACCCCACGGATCACCGGTTCGCGGGCGGCGAGCGCAAGGAACTCCTCCGTCTCGGCCGTCACGGCGTCGACCTGGATGAGGACCGTGCCGTCGACACCGGCATCGGCGAGCAGCGGCTCCAGCTCGTCGAGGAGGAACGTCCGGTGGATCGACGGGAAGGCAGCGAGAAACGACTGGGGCCTGACGTCGAGGTCCCAGACGTGGTGGTGCGCGTCGATCCGGACACCGCCCGGCGGAGTTTCCCCAGCCGCAGCAGTCGAATCCGTCGTGCCCCCGCCACCCGGCATACCCGGTGCGTCCGTCATGGCGTGTGGAACACCTCCTCGAACGGTGCCCACCACTCGCCCTCGGCTGCGGTGTCGACCGCCTCCTGCATGGGGTCGGTCAGCTGCCACCACTCACGGGTCCGCGGGTCGCGCGCCATGGCGGCCAGGTCACCGGCGTAGTTGCTGCCCACGTACTCGAAGTAGGCGATCAGCAGCCCGTCACGCAGGAAGATCGAGTAGTTGCGGAGGTTGCTCCGCCTGATCTGGTCCAGCACCTCCGGCCAGACCGCCGCATGCAGGCGGCGGTAGTCGGCCTCGGCCTCCGGTCGCAGCCGGATCACCTGGGCGACCCGGCGCGGGGATGCCGGTGCCGGCACGTCAGGGGACCCCGCGGGGACGACCATCGGTGTCACGAACGTGGCCTCGGTCGCAGCCGGTCCATCCCACCGTCGACGGCCAGCGTCGTCCCGTTCGTCGACCCGGCCAGGGGCGAGGCGAGGTAGCAGACGGCGTGGGCGACCTCGTCGGCGGAGACGAGCCGGCCGTGGGGCTGCCGCGCCTCGAGCGCCGCGCGCTCGGCAGCCGGGTCGGCCGCGACCTCGAGCAACCGCCCGACCCACGGGGTGTCGGCGGTCCCGGGGTTGACGGCGTTGACCCGGATGCCGTCGGGCAGCAGGTCGGCGGCCATCGCCAGGGTCAGCGACTGGACGGCTCCCTTGCTCGCGGAGTAGAGGGCCCGGCTCGGCAGGCCGACCGTCGCGGCGATGGAGCAGGTGTTGACGATCGCCGCGTGCCCGGACGCCCGCAGGGACGGCAGCGCGGCCCGGGTCACCCGCACGATGCCGACGACGTTGACGTCGAGCACCCGCCGCCACTCGTCGTCGTCGTTGTCCTCGACGCCGCCCTGGGCGCCGATGCCGGCGTTGTTGACGAGGACGTCGAGACCACCGAGCCGCCCGACGGCGTCGGCGACGGCCGCCCGCACCCCGGCGTCGTCGGTGATGTCCGCCTGCACCGCCACCAGGTCGGCGTCGTCGGCGACCGGGCCGGGGTCACGGTCGAGCACCGCCACCCGCCCCCCACGAGCGACGAGGGCTCGCGCGACGGCCAGCCCGATGCCCGACGCCCCACCGGTCACCAGAGCACGGAGGCCCGCAAACTCCGCCGAAGTCTGTTCTCCGACAACGCTGGTCATGCCTGCCCCATCGTCTGCCGCTGCCGGCCGAGTCCCTCGATCTCGAGCTCGACGACGTCACCACCCTTGAGGTATGCCGTGCCGGGCCGGCCCATCGCGACGCCCGCCGGGGTGCCGGTGTTGATGACGTCGCCGGGGCGCAGGACCATGAACTGGCTGACGTAGTGCACCAGGGTGTTGACGTCGAAGATCATGTCGGCGGTGGTGCCGTTCTGCTTCGTCTCGCCGTTGACCGACAGGAAGAGCCGCAGCGCCTGGGGGTCGGGCACCTCGTCGGCCGTCACCAGCCACGGCCCGATCGGGTTGAACGTCTCGCAGTTCTTCCCCTTGTCCCACTGCCCGCCCCGCTCGAGCTGGAACTCGCGCTCCGAGACGTCGTTGCTCACGGCATACCCCGCGATGTGCGCGGCCGACTCGCTGGGGTCGGCGAGATAGCGCGCCTGCGTCCCGATGACGACGGCGAGCTCCACCTCCCAGTCGGTACGGGTGGAGGCCCGCGGGACGAGGACCTCGTCGTCCGGGCCGACGATCGTGTCCGCCGCCTTGAGGAAGACGATCGGCTCAGCGGGCGGCGTCGCCCCGGTCTCGGCCGCGTGGTCGCGGTAGTTGAGGCCGATGCACACGACCTTGCCGATGTCGGCGACCGGTGGCCCGAAGCGGCGGGGCTCGAGCACGGGCAACGTGCCAGCGGCCAGCGCCGCGTAGACGGCGCCGAGCCCCTCCGCCAGCAGCGCGCCCGTGATGTCCGGCACCACCTCGGACAGGTCACGCCAGGTGCCGTCCGCGTCGAGCGCCGCGGGGCGCTCCTGCCCGGCTGCGCCGATCCTCGCCAGCTTCATGTCGTCTGTGCTCCTTCGTCTGTCGTCTGCGACGGTCATCCGCCGCATCTCGCCGTCAGGGTCGTATGCCGGGTACCCACCTCAGGCGGCGGGCACTCCCGGCCGCGGCGCTCCGGTCTCCAGCGTTCCGGTCTCCGGCGCCCCGGTCTCCGACGCTCCGGCCTCTGCTGCGCCGGACTCCTGCGACTCGCCGTGCACGAGCCGGATGACCCGTCCGCTCATCGTCGTGTAGTGATGGTCGTTGTCCACCTCGCCGACCAGCTGGTGGTCCCGCATCACGGCGATGCGGTCGGCGAGCGTCACCACTTCCGGGAGGTCGGAGCTGATGAGCAGGATCGCCAGGCCGCCCTCGGCGAGCTCGGCGATGAGCTCGTGGAACGCCGCCTTGGTGCGCACGTCGATGCCGACCGTCGGTTCGTCGATGATCAGGACGGCGCAGTCGGCGGCCAGCCACTTGGCGAGCGACAGCTTCTGCTGGTTGCCGCCGGAGAGCTGACCGGCCAGCTGGCGGGGCCCGGACAGCCGGATCCCGAGCCGGTCGACGTAGCGGGCGAGGACCGTGTCCTCGCTGCGGTCACGGACGACTCCCCACCGGGCGAGCCTGTCCCACACCGTCACGGTGACGTTGCGACTCACGGTCTGCTCGAGGAAGATCCCCTCCTCCTTTCGGTTCTCCGTGACGTAGCCGATCCGGTGCTCCCGCAGCGCCTGCCCCACCGAGCCGATCGTCACCGGCCGGCCACCGACCAGCAACCGGCCCGACGTGATGGTGTCGAGCCCGAGCACCGCGCGCGCCAGCTCGCTGCGCCCGGCTCCGACGAGCCCGTAGAGGCCGAGGATCTCGCCGGGCCGCACCACCAGCGAGACGTCCCGGTGACCCCCCGCCGTCGACACGGCTTCGAGCTCGAGCGCCGGTGTCGCCCGTGGGTCGACGCTCCGGGCGCCCAGCTCGATGTCCGCGTGGGCGCGACCGACCATGAGGTCGACGACCTGGCTCCGGGTGAGGTTACCCAGAGCCAGTCCCCTGGCGACGCTGCGCCCGTCACGCAGCACGGTCACGGTGTCAGCGACAGCGAAGACCTCCTCGAGCTTGTGGCTGACCAGGACGACGATGCGGCCCTGGTCGCGCAGCCGGCGCACCACGGCATACAGGTGGTCGGACTCCTCGCTGGTGAGCGCCGACGTCGGTTCGTCGAGCAGCAGGAGGCGGGAGTCGGTGGCGAGCGCCTTGGCGACCTCGACGAGCTGCATCTGCGCGACGGACAGCTCGGCGACCGGGCGGTCGAGGTCGAGCTCCACCTCGAGCTCGGCGAGACACCCCTGCGCCAGCCGGCGCACGGCCGCCCGGTCGACCAGGCCGCGGGAGCGCGGCATCCGCTGCAGGGCGATGTTCTCCGCGACCGAGAAGGCCGGCACGAGGTTGCGCTCCTGGTGGACGACCCCGATGCCGGCGAGCTGGGCGTCCGCCGGGCCACCGAAGTGCAGCTCCCGCCCACCGGCGCCCCCGGCTGCGTCGCCCGGGGCCTGCCACCCGTCGGGGACGAGCCGCAGCGTCCCGCCGTCGGGCTTGTGCACCCCGGTGAGGATCTTGATCAGGGTGCTCTTGCCCGCGCCGTTCTCACCGAGCAACGCGTGGACGGTGCCCGGCCGCAGGTCGATGGTCACCCCGTCGAGCGCGCGGACGCCGGGGAAGACCTTGACGAGATCGGTGGCGATGAGCCTCATGTCCCGCCTCTGCCGATCCGCTTCTGGCTGAGCAGGACCGCGCCGAGGACGACGGCGCCGACGACGAGGTCGACCCAGCGCGGGTTGATGTTGTACTGCGCCTGGGCGACGTCGACGAGCCGGACGATGAACGCGGCGAGGCAGGTGCCGAGGACACTGACGACACCGCCGGCGAGGGCGACGCCCCCGATGATCGGGGCCGCGAAGCTCGGCAGCAGCAGGTCGTCGCCGATGCTCGCGTTGACCGAGCCGGAGAGCGCGAGGACGAGCACGCCGGCGACCCCGGCGAGCAGCCCCGACAGGGCGTGGGCGATGACGAGTGAGGTGTCGTTGGAGATGCCGGACAGCCGCGCCGCGAGCGGGTTGCCCCCACTGGCGAGCAGCTGACGGCCGCGGACGGCGCGCGCGAAGAAGAGCCAGACGAGGACGGCGACGACCACCGCGGCGAGGAAGACGGTCGGTATGCCGAGCACGGAGGCTCGCCCGAGGGAGACGAGGCCGTCGGAGTAGCCCTGGTAGGTGCCGGTTCCGTTGATGCCGTAGCGGACTCCCGAGATGATCGTCATCGTCGCGAGCGTGATGATGAACCCGTTGATGCGGGTGAGGACGACGAGCAGACCGTTGGCGAGCCCCACGACGAGCCCGAGGACCAGGGCGGCCAGGACCGCCAGCCACGCCGGCCAACCCCGGTCGGCCATCAGCGCGGCCGCGGCGACGGCGGTGAGTCCGGTGAGGACCCCGACCGAGAGGTTCATCTGGCCGACGGCGAGGACCACCATCTGGGACAGGCCGATGACCATCGGGACGGCGAGGAACTGGAACACCGCGCGCAGGGTGGCGGGCTCGACGAGGTTGCCGCCGGTGGTGACGGCGAGGACGACGAAGGCCGCGAGCGCCAGCCCCGCGAGGACGACCTCGGTGCCGCGCAACGAGGCGCGGACACGAGGACCGCTCGGTCCCGCCGCGGTCTCCACGAGCGACGGCAGCGTCATGGCCGCACCCCGCGCCGGTCGGCGAGGACGTGACGGACCCGGTCGAGCGACAGGGCGACGAGGAGCACGACGCCGATGTAGATCTGGAGCTGGTCGACCTCGAACTGCAGCAGGTTGAGGCCCTTCTGGATGACGGAGTTGAGGATCGCGCCGAGCAGCGTGCCGACGACGCTGACGGCGCCGCCGGCGAGGAGGGTCCCGCCGAGCACCGGTGCGAGGAAGGACGGGAGCAGGAAGTTCTCGCCGACGCTGGCCGAGAACGCGCCGTTGTTGATCGCGAGCAGCCAGCCGGCGAGCCCGCACAGCAGACCGGACAGCGCGTGGGCCTGGATGACCCGCCGCGACACCGGGATGCCTGACAGGAGAGCCGCTCTGGCGTTGGATCCGCACATCAGGATCTCGCGGCCGAGCCGGCTGAAGCGGAAGAGCACACCGACGACGACGAGCGCCACGACGGCGATCGGCACGACGAGAGGCACCGGGGGGCCGCAGATCGGCCCGGCGCAGTAGTCGTTGAAGGTGTCGGACCGCAGGGCGTCCATCCCGTCGGGGTGGAGGCTGAACGCCACCCCGCTCGTGAACCAGCTGTAGAGGAGCGCGACGAGCCCGAGCAGGCCGAAGTCGAGCGCGAGGGTCACGACGAAGGAGTTGACTCCCGTCCACGTGATGATGCCGCCCGCCAGGGCCCCGACGAGGGTGCCCACGAGGAGGGCGGCGAGGAGCCCCACGACGAGGGGCGCGTGGAGCTTGTCGTAGGTGAACCCGGCGGCGAAGGCGGAGAGGGCTGCCATCCGGGGCACCGCGAGGTTCATGTGCCCCAGGGACAGGACCGCGAGCTGCGCGAGGCCGACGACGACGAAGACCGTGATGTCGGCCTGCATCGGCACGAGGGTGAGGTCGACGTCGAGGAAGGAGGGTCGCAGCCCGGAGAAGATGGCGACGAGCGCGACGACGACGGCGACGAGGCCGACGCGCGGGTTGGCCCACCAGGGCAGCCCGCGACGGCGCTGGTCGACGGGCGCGGGGGCCGGCGCCTCGGGCTCGGCCTGGGAGGCGGTGGACGTCGTCGTGTCGGGCATTCTCACCGCACCCGCAGCCGGTCGAGCGCCTCGTGGTCCCAGTCGATCCCGAGACCGGGCGTGGTCGGGACGATGCCCTCGCCGTCCACGACGACGAGCTCGTTGGTCGTCACCGCGCGCAGCTGCGGGAGGTACTCGAGGTAGCGGCTGTTGCTGATCGCGCCGCAGAGGCCGACGTGCAGCTCCATCAGGAAGTGCGGGGCTACCTCGACGCCGTGGGCCTCGGCGAGGTGGGCGACCTTGAGCCACGGGGTGATCCCGCCGATCCTGGCCACGTCGGGCTGGACGAGTCCGGCGGCGCCACGGGCGAGGTACTGGGCGAAGTGGCCGATGGAGTAGATCGACTCCCCCACGGCGACCGGGACCGTCGTCGACCGTGCCAGCCGTTCGTGGCCGAGGACGTCCTGCGCCGGCAACGGCTCCTCGAACCACAGCACGCCGGCCGCCTCGAGGTCCGGCGCACGGCGCACCGCCTCGGCGAGGGTGAACGACTGGTTGGCGTCGACCATGAGGTCGCGGTGCGGACCGATCGCCTCGCGCACCGCCTGCAGCCGCTCCGCGTCCTCCGCCGCGGACGGCTTGCCGATCTTGATCTTCACGCCACGGTCTCCCCCGGCCACCGCCTTCTCCGCGCCCGCGACCAGGTCCTCGACCGTGTAGTGGAGCCAGCCGATCTCCGTGTTGTACAACGGGATCCGCTCCTTGGCCCCACCCGCCATGATGGCGAGCGGAAGACCGGCGACCCGGCAGCGCCGGTCCCACAGTGCGGTGTCCACTGCAGCGAGCGCCAACGAGGTGATGGCGCCCCCCGCGGTGGCCAGGGTCGCGCCCTGGAGGAGCTGCCAGCAGGACTCGACGGCGTCGGCGTCCCTGCCCACCAGATGCGGGAGGAGGTAGTCGTCGAGCAGCGCCCGGACCGCGGTGCCGCCCGTCCCGATCGTGTAGCTGTAGCCGAGCCCGCTCTCCCCGTCGCTGGTGGTGACCTCGACGAAGATCGTCTCCTGCTTGAGGAACGCCTGACGGGCGTCGGTGCGCGGCATCTCGACGGGGATGTCGACGAGGAACGACCGAGCAGCGGTGATGGTGACCGGCATACGGGCGCTCAGCCGCAGGAGAGGTAGTCGGTGTCGAAGGCCTTCTTCAGCTCCGTCGTCCTGGCCTGCCGCTGGGTGTCGTAGGTCGCGACGTTGGCCTTGGTCACGACGAAGGAGCCGGAGTCCACGACGAGGCCGGGCTGCTTCATCGTGCAGCCGGTCGAGAGCTTCATCAGCACGTAGGAGCCGACGTAGCCCTGGCCGACGGGGTTCTGGGTGACCGTCGCGGAGACCGACCCGTCGGAGATGCCGGCGAGGATCGTCTTGTCGTCGTCGATGGCGACGACCTTGGTCGACAGGCCGGCCTGCTTGACCCCGGCCGCCGCGGCGACCGCCGGGTTGTAGGCCGTGGTGACGATGCCCTGGACGTCCTTGCCGCGAGCGGCGAGCAGGTCGGCGACCGCCTTCTGCGCCGACTGCAGGTCGACGTCGATGTCGGTGATCGTCTGGACGAGGACGACCTTGCCGCCGGCCTCGTCGACGGCCTTCTGGACGCCGACGATCCGGCGCTGGGTGTTGGAGTCGACCTTGTTGCCGGTGAGGTGGACAAGGTTGCCCTTGCCGCCCATCGCCTCGATGGCCGCCTTCGCCGCCTTGTATGCCGCGCTCTCGACGTCGGTGGAGAGGCAGAAGGCCGCAGCGTTCTTGTTGCCCGCCGGGCACGAGGCGAGGGAGGCGACCTGGAAGCCCTGCTTCTCGAGGTCGGTGAAGGTCGAGTTGATGTTGTCGGGGGAGACCCCGAAGATGCCGAACGCGTTGTAGCCCTGGGCGGCGAGCGACTTGATGACGTCGTTCTGCTTGGTCTGGTCCCAGCCCGACGTCTCGTTGAAGGTCGTCTCGCCGAGGCCGAAGTCCGTCTTCGCCTGGACGCCGGCGCCCTTCCAGGGCTGGAAGTAGGGGTGCGGCCCACCGGGGACGAGCGCGACCTTGACCTGCGCGGCGGTCTTGCCGGTGGCACTCCCGCCGGCGGCCGGCGTGGCCCGCTTCGAGCACCCGGCAGCGGTGAGTGCGAGGCAGGTCAGGCCGACGACGGCGACCACGCCCCGGGTGCGCCGGTGGGGACTGATTCGAGCAACGACCATCAGGAGGACTCCTTCGTCGGGGTGGCAACAACGGCGGTGCACGCCAAAACATAGGTCGTCATACGTATGCTGTCAACAGCACTCGCGGGACGGCTTCCCCGTGCTGCGACGATCTCTGTCCCGCGACTCCCTATGCTTCCGAAATGAGCGAGATGAGCATCGCCGAGCCCTGGCCGCGACGTCCCCGGCGGCTGGCCACCGCCGTCGTCGACGAGCTCGTTGACCGGCTCGTGAGTGCCGAGATCCCGGCCGGGTCGTCGCTCCCCACGGAGCCGGTCCTCTGCGCGACCTTCGGGGTGAGCCGCACGGTCGTGCGTGAGGCGGTGAAGTCGCTCGAGGCGATGCGGCTGGTGACGGTCCAGCAGGGGCAGGGCACCCGCGTGCGGCCGCTCGCGGACTGGGACCTGCTCAACCCGCTCGTCCTCGCCGCGGTCATCCGCCACGACGCGCAGCTGGCCATCCTCGAGGACCTCGTCGACGTGCGCATCGCGCTCGAGGCGCAGATGGCCGGCCAGGCCGCCGCCCGGGCCGATGCGGACCAACGCGCGCTGATCAGCGTGCGGATGACCACCCTCGATGCGGAGGTCGGTGACGCGACGACCTATCTGCAGGCCGACGTGGAGTTCCACGACGCGATCATGGCCGCGTCCGGCAACCGGCTCGGCCGCGCGATGATCCACACGCTGCAGGTCGAGGCCTACCGCTCGATGCGCTACGTCGGCGACCCCACCACCGAAGAGATGCGCCTGTCCAACGTCGCCCACCGGGCGGTGCACGACGCGGTCCTCGCCCGGGACGCCGCCGCGGCCGAGGCCGCGATGCGCGACCACATCATCGGCTCCTGGCATCGTCGTCGGCCGGAGGCGCAGCGACCTGAGGAAGCCCAGACGCCCGAACACCGTTGACCCGAGACGGAATTCGCCGCTCGGTGAAGAGCGACAGCAGGGCGACGAGCCCGCAGCCGGCCACGAGCACGCCGATGTAGGCGCCGCCCCAGCCGCGGCCGATGAGGAAACCGGCGACCGGCGGGCCCACGACGGAGGCGCTCTGCCAGGAGATGCTCATGAGCGCGTTGTAGCGGCCGCGCAGGTGGTCGGGCGCGAGGTCGTTGATCATCGCCGGCGCGGTGGGCTGGTAGAAGGTCTCGCCCAGACCGAAGATGCCGAGGCAGGCCATGAAGAGCAGCGAGCCGGCCACCGAGCCGGGCACCAGCCCGGCCGCGCCGAGGGCGAGGAAGGCGAGGGCCCAGACGCCACTCATGACGACGAGCATCCGGGTGCGCCGACGACCCTCGATGCGCTGCAGCACGACGAGCTGCAGGACCACGATGACGACCGTGTTGGCCGCGAACGCCCAGCCCAGCGCCTGGGTCGAGATCTGCGCCTCGGCCCGGCCGAACGCCGGGAGCCCGGTGTTGAGCTGGCTGTAGCCGACGAACGAGGCGAAGAAGGTGAGGATGAGGACCGGACGAAGCGCCGGATCGCGCAGCAGCGTCAGGTAGGTCGTGCCGGTCGCGAGCTCGTCCGCGACCGGTTCGGGTCGAGGGGCCCGCCCCGAGTGGTGGCGCAGCGGTCCGAGGAGGATCGTGAGCGGCGCGGGGAAGGTCGCCGCGTCGATGAGGTAGATCGCCACGAAGGTCCCCGGGCGGGCGACGTCGACGACGAGCCCGCCGACGATGCCGCCGATGCCGATCCCGAGGTTGAGCAGGGTGAAGCTGAGCCCGAAGTAGCGCTGCCGGATCACGCTCGGGATGATCGTGGCGATGAGGGAGTTGACCGCAGGCCAGCTCACCCCGGTCGAGACGCCGAGCATGAGCATCGCGACCACCGCCCGCGCCGGCGTGGTGGTGGACGACAGGACGACGTAGGCCGCCATCTGCACGACGAGCGCCGTGAGCAGGACGATGCGGGCACCGATCCGGTCGATGAGGATGCCGGCCGGCCCGACGACCACCATGCCGACGACGGCTGGGATGGCGAGCAGGAGCCCGACCTGCGCGAGGTCGAAGCCCCGGACCTCGTGGAGGTAGACGACGCTGAACGGCAGGACCAGACCGTTGCCGATGAAGTCGGCGATGATCGTCGAGAGGAACCACTTGCCGGCCCGCGGGAGGTCGGTCCAGAACGACGACAGCGGCGGCCGGACGGGTGTAGTGCTCACCCCGGCAGTCTGTCGCGGGCCTCCGACAGGACCCAACCGGTTTGCTGGGGCGGGGGTGCGCCGCCGGATCGGCAACCGGGTCCGACGGCCACGATTTCAGCCGGACCGCCCGGCTCGGGTAGATTCCCCCACGGAGGATTCGCATAGTGGCCTAGTGCGCACGCTTGGAAAGCGTGTTGAGTGAAAGCTCTCAGGGGTTCAAATCCCCTATCCTCCGCCACAGGGCTTGCTGTCCCCCGCGCGCCGTCGCCCCGACAACGGGAGACTGGCGCGATGAGCCTCCGACTCGCCGTCGTCCTCACCTCCCTCGCGCTCGTCACCGCGTGCGGCGGGGGCGACCCGGCGTCGACGTCAGACGCCGCCGGCGTCGGGGACGCGCCGTTCCCCGTGACCATCAGCCGGACGGGCGGCATCGCCGGCTTCAACGACCGGATCGTCGTCGAGACGGGCGGCGCGACGACGGTGACGAGCAAGCGCGGCGCCGCGGGCAGCTGCACCCTCACCTCGGAGACGGTCACCCGGCTCCTCGCCGCGGTGGCGGCGATGCCCCAGGTCCCGACCACCTCGACGACCGGTCCGCGCATCTCCGACGAGATGTTCACGACCCTGGAGGCCCCGACCCGGGGGGCGCTGCGGATCGGCGACGCCCCCGGCGCCGACCTGGCCGTGGTCGGCGAGATCATCGCCGACGTGACCGGCGCCAGCCCGGCATACCGGCTCTGCACGAAGGCCTGAGCCGTCCTGCTCGGACGTGGTGCGCCCCTCGGGTCGCGGCAGCGGGGCCAGGTCAGAAGCGCGACGCACCCTACGACCCCAACGAGCCCGAGGGGCACGTCCGTCACCCTGCCGAGGACTCGACAGCGCGGTCAATGGCCTTGACGAAAGCCTGACCATCACCGGTACGGACTGGTGGCAGATCCGGGACACCACCCGGGAAACCTGGGCGCGAGCGCGTCGACATGGTGGTCACGCAAGGGGGTCGGCCGCCACCGGTGATGCGGTGACGACCGACCCTGTCGTTCAGCGTGCGGTGACCGTCAGCCGGTCGCCACCGAGGTGTCGTCGACGACGAAGCTCGTCTGGAGCGACGAGTCCTCGGTCGCGGTGAACTTCACCGAGACCGACTTGCCCATGAAGGCGGAGAGGTCATAGACCTTCTGCGCGTAGGTCGTGCTCGTGCCGACGTTGCTGAAGGTGGCCAGCGTCGTCGTCGCGCTGCCGTTGACGACCTGGACCTTCATCGTGTCGTATGCCGTGCTGCCGGTCTCCGCGGTGTCCGTGCGGATCCAGAAGGACAGCTTGGGCGTGCCGGTCGCCGGGACCGCGACCGTCTGGGCCTCGGTCTCGGTGCCGGCGGAGCCGTTGCCACCGAGCCACAGCTTCCAGGAGCCGGTATGCGCCGGGCGTCCGGTGTCGCTGGTGATCGGGCCGGCGGTGCCGGTCCAGCTCACTGCGCCCGACTCGAAGCCCGGGTTGGCGAGGAGGTTGGTCCCGGTGGGCGGCGGGGTGCTGCCGGCGCAGGTCTCCGTGCCCGCGGGGACGGCGATGGCCGAGAAGGACGCCGCGATGTTGGTGCAGACCGTGGCGTCGGTGGGGTAGAGGTCCTTGGCCGACTTGATCGCGCCGTTGCGGGCGGCGGCGTAGTTGCTGCTGGAGGTGAGGTAGGTGGACAGCGTGCGGTACCAGATCTTCTCGGCCTTGTCGCGACCGACGGGGGTGACCGCCCCGGCGACGCAGGTGGGGCTGTTGTAGGCGACGCCGTTGATCGTCTTGGCGCCGGAGCCCTCGGAGGCGAGGTAGAACCAGTGGTTGAGCGGGCCCGAGGAGTAGTGCGGGTCGAGGCCACCGAGCGAGCTGCTCCAGCAGTCCTTCGAGCTGCCGTCGCGGGACGGCTTGTCCATGTAGCGCAGCGGCGTGCCGTTGCCGTTGAGGTTGATCAGCTCGCCGATGAGGTAGTCGGGGACGTCGATGGGGTTGTTGGCGAACCACTCGACCGAGGTGCCGAAGATGTCGGAGGTCGACTCGTTGAGGCCGCCCGCGTCTCCGGTGTAGGCGAGCCCGGCGGTGTTCTCGGTGACGCCGTGCGACATCTCGTGGCCGGCGACGTCGAGCTCGACGAGGGGGGCGTTGTTGCCCGCGCCGTCGCCGTAGGTCATCTGCGTGCCGTCCCAGAACGCGTTGACGTAGTTGCTGCCGTAGTGGACCCGCGACCGGACCCCGGTGCCGTTGTTGTAGATCCCGGCGCGGCCGAGGACGGTGTTGTAGAAGTCGTAGGTCTTCTCGGCGCCGTAGTGCGCGTCGACCCCGGCCGAGGCGCGGTCGCTGTTGCTCCCGGTGCCCCACACGTCGTCGGCGTCGGTGAAGGTCGTGCCGTTGCCCGACGTCGAGTTCCTCAGGTCGGTCGCGAAGTTCCCGGTGGTGTCCTTCATCTGGTAGGCCCCGGCCGAGCCCGTCGTGCCGATCGCCACCGTGCCGACGAAGATGCCCTTGCCCGTGCCCTCCTGGACCTCGTCCCAGCCGGTGAGCTTCGCGCCCGTGGAGGCGTCGACGACGGTGTGGTACCTCGTCGGGGTCTGGTCGGCGGTGATGCCCTCGCTCACGACGTCGTAGGCGAGCACGGGTGCTGCGCCCCCGGCATACACGACGAGCTCGCCCTTCGGCGTCGTGGCGTCGCGCAACCCCGGGACCGCGCCCTTCGCGGCTGCGGTGCCGGCCGCGAGCTTCGGCGTCGTCGAGGCGACGGCGACCTTGCCCGAGGCGTTCCAGGTGACACTCGAGATCGTTCCGGTCGCGCTCTCGTGGGCGACGAGGTCCCCGCCGATGGCCCGCAGGCCGTTGAAGGTCCGGTTGAAGCGCACGTGCTTCGCGCCGTTCGCGTCGGTGATGACGTCCTTGACGACCAGCTTCTCGCCCGACCCGAGGCCGAGGGCCCGACCGGTATGGTCGGCTCCCGCCTGGGCGGTGCGCAGCTGGGTCGCGCGATCCTGCGACGGCGCGGTGGCGCCGTGTGCGGCGACCACCGGGACGCTCGCTGCTGCCGCAACGAGGGTCACGAGGGTCATGCCCGTGAAGAGGTGTCTCACGTGACTTCTCCTTGGAGATGGGCCACCGGGCGGTGGCGAGATAGGACGTGCCGCGGATCCGCCGACGTCGCCGACCCCTCTCTCGGGGGAGCCGGCGACGTCTCATATGGCGATACGGCGCACGCCGGACACTGGCCGCCCCACGACGAGCCGGTCAATGCCCTTGGCCATCTCTTGACAGTTGGCTGGGTGAACCATGAAGGTTCCCTGGTCCTGGCGGCCAACCCTTGACCCGCTCGAGGGGAAGCCGAGACCCGGTGTGCCCAGCCGATGGTGCCCGGCCGACGACGTCCGGACGGGCCGGTCAGACGAGGGCGGGGCTGCCCTGCTCCGACGCGTGTCGAGGCTCTGCCGGTTCGGCGCCCGGACCGCGGCGCAGGACGGTCCGCAGCCGCATGGCCGCCGCTACGGCTGCCACGCTGATGACGAGGTGCACGACGACGAAGGTCGTGCCGTGACCGGCGCCCAGCGCGAGCCCGGCGAGCAGCGGGCCGACCGCCGAGACACCGGTCTGGAGGGCCGCCAGGAGGCCGAGCGTCGTCCCGACCATGCCGTCCGGGGCCAGGCTCGCGGTCAGCGGGTTGAGGATCGGGGCGAAGAGGGTCTCACCGACCGCGAAGACGCCGAAGGTGGTGACGAAGAGCGTGGCGGCGAGCACGGGTGTCGTCCGCATGGCGACGGCGAGGATCCCCCACGAGAGGACCCACACGACGCCGACGGCGATCAGGAGCGAGGCAGGGTTGCGGCGTGCCGTGAGTTTCACGACGACCATCTGCAAGGCCACGATGACGAGGCAGTTGACTGCGGCGGCGGTGCCGATCGTCCGCGCGGGCACGTGGAGGAAGGTCAGCGCGAAGGCCGGGAGACCCGACTCGAACTGGGCGTAGAAGCCGAGCGCGATGGCGACCGTGACGACCCCGACCCACCGCAGCGCGGGGATCCGGGCGAGGGTGCGGATGGCCGCACGGCCCGAGAGCACACCGGCTGCGGCCTCGTGGGTCTCGTCGGCGTCAGCCTGGTCGGACGTGGCGGCGTCACCACGACCCGCCACGTCACCACGACCGGCCAGGGCGAGCAGCCCGGCCGAGATCACGAAACCCGCTGTCGCCATGAGGAATGCGCCGGACATGCCGTCGACCCGGCCGAGGTCGACGACCTGGGCCGCGAGCAGTGCGCCGATGGCCATCCCGACGGATGACCCGGTGAAGGCCCACGCGAACATCTTGCGGCGGTCGGTGGACCCGGACCAGCGCAGCACGAGGACCGACTGGGCGGGCTGGGCCGCCGTGATGCCGACGCCGAAGACGAACATGGCGGCGAGGAACGCGGCCGGGGTGCCGGCCCAAAGCAGGACGAGGCTCGAGACGGCGGCCACGAGCTTGGCGACGACGGCGACATGCACAGGGGACACGCGGTCGGCCAGGCGGCCGCCGACGGGAGCGGCCAGGAGCGCGCCGACGGAGAAGAGGCTGGAGGCGGCCGCGGCCGCCAGGGTGCCCCAGCCGCGGGTGTTCGCGGCATACGCGAACTGGTAGGGCAGCACGGCTCCCCACCCGAGCATGCTCACGGCCCCGGCCAGGACCACCATCATCGGACGCTTCATCACAACCCCCAGAACATTCGCATTGCAATACTTGTTCCCCGAAGACTTCGAGATCGAAATATTAGCATGAGAAGGTTGGGCATGGCATCCAGGAGGCGCCTCGCCAAGAGCGCGCAGGAGCGGTACCGCGCCGACGTCGCGACCTATGTGGCGGCGGGCGGGGAGGAGACCATCCAGCGCGTCATCACCGCGATCCACGGCCTCCAGCGGCGGCTCAACCACTGGTACGACAGGCAGCTCGTCGATCTCGGGGTGACGCAGGGCGAGTGGACCGTGCTCTCCCAGCTGGCCCGGGCCGAGGAGGGGACGTCGATGACGCCGTCCCAGCTCGCCGAGGCCGCCAACATCGCCCCCTCGTCGATGACCCACCGTCTCGACCGGATGACCGAGCGCGGGCTCGTCTCCCGCACGACCGACCCGGCGAACCGCACCCGGGTGCTGGTGAGCCTCACGACCGCGGGCTGGGACCTCTTCTCCGAGTCCGTCAAGGGCTCGGACATCGTCGAGAGCGACATCCTCAGCGCGCTGTCCGCAGCCGAGCGCGGCGAGCTCGCGGGGCTGCTCGAGCGGGTCATCGCCGACCTCGACGAGCACGTCGAGCCCTGAGGCCCGGCCTCAGGCGCTGGCGGGCCGCCTCCGGCGACCTACCCTTTATCGGGTCACCCGATAAAGGGACGCTGCCCGTGAGAACGGTTCCCCCGCGAACCGTCCCTTTATCGGGTCACCCGACAACGGGACGAGGCCCTGGGCCCCAGAATGGGCCGATACTTGGGTGATCAGGGGTGATCAGGGGTGATCAGGGGTGATCAGGGGTGATCAGGGGTGATCAGGGG
>NZ_JANXRJ010000224.1 GCF_025353065.1 Lapillicoccus sp. | reverse complement strand
CCACACCAGCCCTTCCGGAGATCGGCCGGGGTCGGCGCAGGAGCAGGTCGCCGGGTCCTCACCGAATCGGGGCGCCTCGACCTCGACCAGCCGGTCGAGAGGCTTCAGCCGCAGCCCCTCCGCCTCGAACGGGAAGACCTCCCACCCCGGGATGCCGGCGGGGTCGAGCGCCAGCCGACGGTCCTCGTCGAGCTCGGCCTCGATGCGGGCGACGTAGTCCTCGATCCCCTCCGGCATGGACGTGACCCTACCCACGAGCTCGCGGGCCCTCCACTTGTTGCGGTGAAAGCCGCGAAGCAGGGGCTCGATGTCCGGAAGGCCCGGATCTCACCGCAACACGTGGGGGTATGCCGCGAGGCCGGCTCCCCGGGTGGGGAACCGGCCTCGCGGCAGGAGTTCTCGGTCAGAGGCTCTTCTGGATCTCCGACCACTGGCGCTCGACGTCGTCGAGGCCGCCGCACATGAAGAAGGCCTGCTCGGCGACGTCGTCGTAGTCGCCGTCAGCGATCTTCGTGAACGCCTCGATGGTGTCGGCCAGCGGCACCGTCGAGCCCTCGAGGCCGGTGAACTGCTTGGCCACGTAGGTGTTCTGCGACAGGAAGCGCTGGATGCGACGGGCCCGGTTGACGAGGATCTTGTCCTCCTCGGAGAGCTCGTCGATGCCGAGGATCGCGATGATGTCCTGGAGCTCCTTGTTGCGCTGCAGGATCTGCTTGATCCGGACGGCCGTGTCGTAGTGGTCCTTGGCGATGTAGCGCGGGTCGAGGATCCGGCTCGTCGAGGAGAGCGGGTCCACGGCGGGGTAGATGCCGAGGGAGGCGATGTCACGGGACAGCTCGGTCGTGGCGTCGAGGTGGGCGAAGGTCGTCGCCGGAGCCGGGTCGGTGTAGTCGTCGGCCGGCACGTAGATCGCTTGCATCGAGGTGATCGAGTGACCTCGGGTCGAGGTGATGCGCTCCTGGAGGACGCCCATCTCGTCGGCGAGGGTCGGCTGGTAGCCCACCGCGGACGGCATCCGGCCGAGGAGGGTCGAGACCTCGGAGCCAGCCTGCGTGAAGCGGAAGATGTTGTCGATGAAGAGCAGCACGTCCTGGTTCTGTACGTCGCGGAAGTACTCCGCCATCGTCAGCGCGGACAGGGCGACGCGCAGGCGAGTGCCCGGCGGCTCGTCCATCTGGCCGAAGACGAGGGCGGTCTGCTTGAGGACGCCGGCCTCCTCCATCTCGACCATGAGGTCGTTGCCCTCACGGGTGCGCTCGCCGACCCCGGCGAACACCGACACCCCACCGTGGTCACGGGCGACGCGGGCGATCATCTCCTGGATGAGCACGGTCTTGCCGACGCCGGCTCCGCCGAAGAGGCCGATCTTGCCGCCGAGGACGTAGGGGGTCATCAGGTCGATGACCTTGATGCCGGTCTCGAACATCTGGGTCTTCGACTCGAGCTGGTCGAACGCGGGCGCGTTGCGGTGGATGCCCCACCGCTCCTTGACGTCGAGGGTCTCGCCGGGCGCGAGGTTGAGGCAGACGCCCGTGGTGTTGAAGACCCGGCCGAGGGTGACGTCGCCGACGGGCACGGTGATCGGGCCGCCGGTGTCCTGGACCCCGGTACCGCGCACGAGGCCGTCGGTGGGCTGCAGGGAGATGGCCCGGATCATGTTGTCGCCGATGTGCTGGGCGACCTCGAGGTTCAGGGTGGACTTCACCCCCGCGATCTCGACCTCGGTGGTGAGCAGGTTGTACTGCTCCGGCATGCCGTCGGCGGGGAACTCCACGTCGACGACCGGGCCGATGATGCGCGAGACGCGACCGACCGCGCCGGGCGTCGCGTCCGCGGTTCTCTCAGTGACAGTGGCAGTCATGGTGACTCTTTCCTTCGTGGGTCGTGCGGTCGGGCGGTCGGGCGGTCGGGCAGGTCGGGCAGGTCGGGCAGGTCAGGCGGACTTGAGGGCGTCGGCGCCGCCGACGATCTCGCTGATCTCCTGGGTGATCTCGGCCTGGCGGGCCTGGTTGGCCAGCCGGGTGTAGGTCTTGATCAGCGCATCGGCGTTGTCGGTGGCCGACTTCATCGCGCGCTGCTGGGCCGCCATCTGCGAGGCCGCAGCCGCGAGCAGGCAGGTCCAGATGCGGGAGATGACGTATTTCGGCAGCAGCGCGTCGAGGACCTCGCTCGCGCTGGGCTCGAAGGAGTAGAGCGGCAGGACCTCGTTCTCTCCCGGCTTCTCCTCCCCCTCGACGACCTCGAGCGGCACGAGCCGGAGCACACGCGGCTCTTGCGTGACCATGTTGACGAAGCGGGTGTAGACGACGTGGACCTCGTCGTGCCCGCCTTCTTCGTAGGGCTTGGTGAAGTCGTCGACGAGGCGCTGGCCGATCTCCCGGGCCGCGTCGTAGGTCGGGGCGTCGGAGAAGCCGTCCCACTGGGCCGCGAACTCGCGACGGCGGAACTTGTAGAACGACACGGCGCGACGGCCGACGAGATAGGGGACGACCTCCTTGCCCTCGTCCTGGAGCCGCTGGACGAGGGACTCGCTCGCGCGCAGCACCGAGGAGTTGTAGGCCCCGGACAGCCCGCGGTCGCCAGCGATGATGACGACGGCGGCCCGACGGACCTGCTCGCGCTCGGTCGTCAGCGGGTGATCCTCGTGGGAGTAGGTCGCGAGCGCCGAGAGCGCCCGGGTGAGGGCCGCGGTGTAGGGGGTCGCCGCCTCGGCGCGCTGCCGGGCCTTGATGACCCGGGACGCCGCGATGAGCTCCATCGCGCGGGTGATCTTCTTGGTCGCCTGGACCGACCGGACGCGCTGGCGGTAGACCCTCATCTGGCCTGCCATCCCTGCCGCCTTTCCTCTGGTGTGTGCTGCTGCTACGAACGGGCGTGCGCTTGCGTATGCCGCGGGCGGACGAGCCGCCCGCGGCATACGGCCTAGCGCTTCTGGCGGACGATCTTTTCCTGGTCCATCTCGGAGTCCTCGAGGGACTCGGCCGCAGCCTCGTGACCGATGTCCATCGTGCGGTCGTCCTGCGGGACCTCACCGCCGAACTGCTTCTTGAACGTGGTCACCGCGTTCTCGAGCGCCGACCGCGTGTCGTCGTCGAACTTCTTGGTCTCGCGGATGCCGTCGAGGATCCCCTTCTCCTGCCGGCGCAGGTAGTCGAGGAAGTCGGTCTCGAACCGGCGCACGTCCTCGACCTTGATCGTGTCGAGCTGACCCGTCGTGCCCGCCCAGATGCTGACCACCTGCTCCTCGATGGGATACGGGTTGGACTGGCTCTGCTTGAGCAGCTCGACCAGCCGGGCACCCTTGGCCAGCTGCTGACGCGAGGCCGGGTCGAGGTCGGAGGCGAACATCGCGAAGGCCTCGAGAGCGCGGAACTGGGCGAGGTCGAGCTTGAGCCGACCGGCGACGTCCTTCATGGCCTTGATCTGCGCGGCGCCACCGACGCGGGAGACCGAGACACCGACGTCGATCGCCGGGCGCACGTTGGCGTTGAACAGGTCCGACTGGAGGTAGATCTGGCCGTCGGTGATGGAGATGACGTTGGTCGGGATGTAGGCCGAGACGTCACCCGCCTTGGTCTCGATGATCGGCAGGCCGGTCATCGAGCCGTGGCCGAGGTCGTCGGAGAGCTTGGCGCAACGCTCGAGCAGCCGGGAGTGCAGGTAGAACACGTCGCCGGGGTAGGCCTCGCGGCCCGGCGGGCGACGCAGCAGGAGCGACACGGCGCGGTAGGCCTCGGCCTGCTTGCTCAGGTCGTCGAAGACGATGAGGACGTGCTTGCCCTGATACATCCAGTGCTGGCCGATGGCCGACCCGGTGTAGGGCGCGAGGTACTTGAAGCCCGCCGCGTCGGAGGCCGGTGCCGCGACGATCGTGGTGTACTCCATCGCGCCTGCGTCCACGAGGGTGCCCTTGACGCCCGCGATGGTCGACCCCTTCTGGCCGATGCCGACGTAGATGCAGCGCACCTGCTGGTCGGGGTCGCCGGTCTCCCAGTTGCGCTTCTGGTTGATGATCGTGTCGATCGCGACCGTCGTCTTGCCGGTCTGGCGGTCACCGATGATGAGCTGGCGCTGGCCGCGGCCGATCGGGGTCATCGCGTCGACGGCCTTGAGGCCGGTCTGCAGCGGCTCGTGGACCGACTTGCGGTGGACCACGCTGGGGGCCTGGATCTCGAGCTGGCGACGCTCTTCCGCCTCGATCTCGCCGAGACCGTCGATGGGCTGGCCGAGCGGGTTGACGACGCGACCGAGGAAGTTGTCGCCGACGGGAACGGAGAGGACCTCGCCGGTGCGCTTGACCTCTTGGCCCTCCTCGATGCCGGAGAAGTCACCGAGGATGACGACACCGATCTCGTGGACGTCGAGGTTGAGCGCGAGGCCCAGCGTGCCGTCCGCGAACTGGAGCAGCTCGTTGGTCATCGCCGACGGCAGCCCTTCGACGTGGGCGATGCCGTCACCGGCATCGGACACCCGGCCGACCTCTTCGCGGGAGGCCGCCCCGGGCTCGTAGGACTGGACGAAGTTGTCCAGCGCGTCCCGGATCTCCTCCGGACGGATCGAGAGCTCCGTCATGTCTTGTCTCCTTCGTGATCCGGCGTCCGGATGGTCCCGGGGCCGAAGCGTTGGTGGTGCTGAGGTGTGGTGGTCGAGCGGTGTGTGGTGGTGGAGCAGAGGTCTCAGGCGGTCGAGCAGGTATGCGGCGGTGCAGGGGCGGGGGTGCAGGAGCGGTGGGTCAGCCGCCGAGCTGGCGGCGGACGCCTTCGAGGCGGCGCAGGATGGTGCCGTCGACGACGTCGTCGCCGATCTGGACCCGGATGCCGCCGATGACGGACGGGTCGACGACGACGTTGAGGTGCACGGCCTTGCCGTAGTGGGACCTCAGGGCGGCGACGAGCCGAGCCCGCTGGGTCTCGTCGAGGTCGATCGCCGAGGTGACGACCGCGGCGAGCTGCGCGCGGCGGGTCTCGGCGATGGCCTGGTAGGTGTCGAGGACCCGGTCGAAGCGGCGACCCCGGGAGGCCAGCACGGCCTGCCGGGCGAGACGCAGCGTCTCGGGGGCGGTCTTGCCCTCCAGGAGGCTCTGTACGACTTCGGCCTTGGCTTCCGGTGTCGCCCGGCGGTCGGTCAGGGCGTCCCGCAGTGCGGGTGCGCCCGCGACGACGCGCTCGAAGCGGAACATCTCGTCCTCGACCTGGTCGGCGCGGCCGGCGTTCTCGGCGCCCGCGATGACCGCTCCGACCGCGAGCTGTTCGGCGGTGTCGCTGAGGTCGCGCTCCTCGGACCACCGCTGCTCGACCACGCTCTTCAGAAGGTCGAGGGCGGGGGCGCCGATCTTGCCGGCGAAGAGCCGGTCCACGAGCGCGGCCTTGGCCGAGCCCTCGCGCGACGGGTCACCCAGGGCGCGGCGCAGGGCTGCGCTGCCGTCGATGGCGCCGACGATCCCGAAGAGGTCCTCGGCGAGGGCGGCCGGGTCGGTGCCGCTGTCGAGGGTCGAGGCGAAGGCCTCCTTCGCCGCGATGAGGGCACCCCGGGACGATCCCTGCATCAGGAGTCGACCCTCTCGGGCTTGATCTCGCCGGCCTCGAGCTCGCTGAGGAACCGCTCGACGATGCCCTTCTGACGGGTCTCGTCCTCGAGCGACTCGCCCACGATCCGGCTGGCCAGGTCGGTGGAGAGCCGGCCGACCTCGCCGCGGAGCTGGACGAGCGCCGCCTGGCGCTCGGCCTCGATGGTCTTCTGCGCGGCCTCCGTGATCCGGCCCGCCTCGGCCTGCGCCTTCTCCCGGAGCTCGGCGACGATCGCCGCGCCCTGGGCCTTGGCGTCCTCGCGGATCGTCGAGGCTTCGGTGCGGGCCTCCTGCAGCTGGGCGTTGTACTGGTCCAGGGCGGCCTGGGCCTGTGCCTGAGCCTCCTCGGCCTTGCTGATACCGCCCTCGATGGCCGCGGTGCGCTCCTCGTACATCTTCTCGAGGCTCGGCACGACCTTGGTCTTGTAGAGCCAGTAGAGGATGCCGAAGGAGATCACGCCGACGATCAGCTCGGCCGGGTGCGGCAGCAGCGGCAGCTGGTCAGGCCAGCCGGGGGTCGTCGCGGCGACGACGGACGCGAGAACCATGTGTCGCTTCCTTATCTCGTGGGGAGGTCAGCGCAGGGTGAGCAGCGGGATGCGGATCAGCGGAAGATGAAGGCGAAGACGAGGCCGAGGATGGCCAGCGCCTCGGTCAGCGCGAAGCCGGTGAAGGCGATCGTCTGCAGCATGCCGCGGGACTCGGGCTGCCGTGCGACGCCGTTGATGTAGGCGGCGAAGATCAGCCCGACGCCGATACCGGGACCGATGGCGGCGAGACCGTAGCCGAGGAAGGCGATGTTGCCAGTCATTGCGGTGTTCCTTTCGGGTGGCACCGGGAACAGCTCCCGGTGTCGTGAGGGGTGGTGCAGTCGTGGGGTCCGGCTCCGGAGAGCGTCCGGGGGCCCACGGGGCTCAGTGCTCCTCGGAGACGGCGTCAGCGAGGTAGAGGGCGGCCAGGATGGTGAAGACGAAGGCCTGGAGGAACTCGACCAAGAGCTCGAAGAAGGTCATCACGATGGAGAAGAGGCCCGAGGCGATACCTGCCGCCCCGAGGCCGATGTTGCCGCCGTGGAGCAGGAGGTATTCACCGCCGACGATGAAGACGAGCAGCAGCAGGTGGCCGGCGAACATGTTGCCGAAGAGTCGCAGGGCGAGCGTGACCGGGCGGATGACGAAGTAGGTCGCCAGCTCGAGGACGAACATCAACGGGATGACCCAGCCCGGCAGGCCCGGCGGCACCATCGACTTGATGTAGGGGATGACGCCGCCCTTGGCCTTCAGCCCGACCACGTGGTAGACGACGTAGACCACCAGGGTCAGCACGATCGGGAAGGCGATCCGGCTCATCGTGGGGAACTGCACGAGCGGGATGATGCCGAAGAGGTTGTTGACGAGCACCATCGTGAAGAGCGTGAACAGCAGCGGCAGGAAGCGCTGGAAGTCCTTCGTCCCGATGACGTCCTTCGCGATGGTGTTGCGCACGAAGCCGTAGACCTGCTCGACGAGGAACTGCCGCTTGCCGGGAACGACCGTGAGCTTGCGCGTCGCGGCAATGAAGAACCAGCCGAGGATGCCCACGGAGATGAGCAGGACGGCAGAGGGCCGGGTGAACGCCCAGTTGCTGTCGCCGCCGATCAACGGCCAGAAGAAGTCCGAGACGCCGGGCGAGACGAAACTCGTCCCCCCGCCACCGTCGGCAGCCGGGAGGGCGCCAGACAGGAGGTGCGTGGACAAGGAGGACAACACGGTGGGGCTCACAGCCTTTCCTCGAATGCGGTGACGGTCACGGTCGGCCGGGGTGCGGTGGTGGTCCCCTGGAGTCCGACCACGAACCCGGTCGGGCGGCACGGGTGCACCGCTCCAGCGCAGGTCGCCCCGTACGTTACCGGACTTCGGGCTGCCCCAACGACGTGGGCAACAGGACTCATCGGGTCTCCTCGACGGGTGCAGTCGGGTGGGTCGGAAGGGTCGGCAGGTCGGTGAGCGGGTCGACCCGGGCGTCTGGCGGAGCGTCGGTGGAGTCCTCGGCCCCGGCCCGGGCCGGCGCCTCGTCGTAGACCGGCACCCGGGCACGCCTCCAGGCGCGCATCTGGGCCACCTGCCAGGTGACGATGCTCAGCAGCAGGACGATACCCGCGGACCGGCTGTCGAACACCTCCACCGCCCGCGCGAGCAGCAGCACCCCGAACAGGAGGATGACCTGGGCGAGGTAGACGCTCATCCCCACGGCCATGAAGAGGAGGGCGTTGCCCGTGTCCGTGACGAACCGGCTGACGACGAGCAGCCCCGAGGCGAAGAACACGACGGCGATGATGGCTCCGACCAGTCCGGAGACACCGGCGCGAGGACCGCCGACCAGGCCGACGACGAGCGCCGCGACCAACCCGACGACGACCGTGGGTGGCAGCGCCCCGCGCAGCAGCACGGCGAACGCGACCTTTTGGGGTGCGGTGTCGGGCTTCGTCGTGGCGGTCACTGCGACTCCGGTCGTCGGTGTCTGGAGGGAGTGTCGTGTCGGGCGGCCGGATCGACGCGGGCACTCCCAGCGTCCTCTCCGGACCTTGTGAAAGGTATCACAAGCGCCGCGCGAGACTCCACCTGGGCACCCAGACGGTGATCACGAACGCCACGAGACATCCCACGACGATGAGGAGGGCGGCACGCCAGGGCTCGAGGAAGGCGAAGGAGACCGTCCCCATCGAGAGCACGGCGGCCCAGAGGTAGAGCACGAGGACGGCGTTGCGGTGGCCGTGCCCGATCTCCATCATCCGGTGGTGCAGGTGCTTCTTGTCGGCCTGCCAGGGTTTCTGGCCGGCCATCGTGCGGCGGACCACCGCAAGCACCATGTCGATGAAGGGCAGGCTGAGCACGGCGAGCGGGACGGCGATCGGCAGCAGCGCCGCGGACACGTCTCCCCCGCGGAAGTCGCCGGGGTCGACGTTGCCGGTGATGGAGATCGTCGCCGCCGCGAGCAGCAGCCCGAGCAGCATCGCCCCCGAGTCGCCCATGAACAGCCGCGCCGGGTGGAAGTTGTGGGGCATGAAGCCGACGCAGACGCCCAGCACGGCCGCCGTGAGGAAGGTCGCGTTGGTGAACACGTTGGGCGGGTTGAAGCTGCGCGAGACGAGGTAGGAATAGGTGAAGAAGGCCAGCGCCGCGATCGCCACGGTGCCGGCGGCGAGCCCGTCGAGCCCGTCGATCCAGTTGACCGCGTTGACGGTCACGAGCACGACGAGGACGGTCACGAGGACGAGCGCGGGGGTCGGCAGGACGGTGCTCGTGCCGAAGAAGGGGACGGCGAGCAGCTGCACGCCCTTGTAGGCCATCACCCCGGCCGCCAGCACCTGTCCGGCGAGCTTGGTCAGCCAGTCGAGCTCGTGGATGTCGTCGATGGCGCCGACGAAGCAGATGATGGCGGCGCCGAAGAGCACCCCCGAGATCTGCCCGCTGAGGTAGACCTGCTTGAGGAAGGGCAGCTCCCGGGCGACGAGGGCGGCGGCCGCGAAACCCAGAAAGATCGCCACTCCGCCGAGGCGCGGGATCGGGGTGTCGTGGACGTCCCGCGCGCGCAACGGCGTGAAGGCGCCGGTGATGACCGCGATCTGCCGCACGAGAGGGGTCGTCAGGAAGGTCACCGCCGCGGCGACGACGAAGACGAGGAGGTACTCCCGCACGGGCGGTGGTCTCGGCTGCTGGCTCGGGTGGTCGGCTCGGGGCCCAGTCAGGCCCGCGGGTATGCCGGGAAGCGCGTCACGAGGTCGGTCACCCCGGCGCGCACCTCCTGCGACACGGCGCTGTCGGGGTCGGCGTCGCCCTTGATGACGGCCATCGCGATGAGCTCGGCGATGGTCTCCATCTCGGGCAGGCCCATCCCCTGCGTCGTGACGCACGGCGTGCCGACCCGGATGCCGGAGGCGATGCCGGGCTTCTGCGGGTCGAAGGGGATGGCGTTCTTGTTCAGGACGATGCCCGCCGCGTCGGCCCGGGCCTCGGCGTCGACGCCGGTGACGCCGATCCCCTGGAGGTCGTGCAGGGACAGGTGGGTGTCGGTGCCGCCCGTGGTCGGGCGGATGCCGTGCCCGGCGAGCGAGGTCGCGAGCTGCTGGGCGTTGGCCACGACGGCCCGGGTGTAGGCGGCATACTCCGGGGTCGCGCACTCCTTGAAGTTGACCGCCTTGGCCGCGATGGTGTGCATCTGCGGGCCGCCTTGCATCATCGGGAAGACCGCCTTGTCGAGCTTGGCGGCGTGCTCCGCCTTGCAGACGAGGGCGCCGGAGCGGGGGCCGCGCAGCACCTTGTGCGTCGTGAAGGTGACGACATCGGCATACGGCACCGGGCTGGGGATCGCCCCACCCGCGACGAGCCCGATGAAGTGGGCCGCGTCGACCCAGAAGATCGCCCCGATCTCGTCCGCGAGGGCGCGGAAGAAGGCGAAGTCGATCAGCCGCGGGATGGCGCTGCCACCGGCGAGGATCATCTTGGGCCGGTGCTCGCGGGCCAGCGCGGCGACCTGGTCGTAGTCGATGTTCTCGGTGTCGCGGTCGACGCCGTAGTGCACGGGGTTGAACCACTTGCCCGAGAAGGAGACCTTGGCGCCGTGGGTGAGGTGGCCACCGTGCGGCAGCGACATGGCGAGGATGGTCTCGCCGGGCTGCAGGAAGGCGCCGTAGACCGCTTGGTTGGCGCTGGCTCCCGAGTGCGGCTGGACATTGGCGTGGTCGGCGCCGAAGAGGGTCTTGCAGCGCTCGATGGCGATCGTCTCGGCCTTGTCGACCTCCGAGCAGCCGCCGTAGTAGCGGCGGCCGGGATAGCCCTCGGCATATTTGTTGGAGAGCGTCGACCCGAGCGCGGTCAGCACCTCCGGGGAGGACATGTTCTCGCTGGCGATGAGCTGCAGGCCGCTGCGGATGCGGCCGAGCTCGGAGAGCAGGACCCCGGAGATCTCCGGGTCGAAGGTGCTCAGGGCCCCGAAGTCGGAGCCGTAGAAGGTGTCGTCGGTGCTCATGCTTCGCTCCACGGGATCGCTGCTGCTACGTCAGGTGCCTCGTCAACCATAGGGCCTCTGCCCCTCCCGCCCGGCTGCGCGTCGCCGCGCGGCACGCGTCAGGAGTCGTGCTTGCGTCCGGCCACCTTGCCCGACTTCGAGGGGGTCGGGCCGACGGCAGGGGGACGCTTGCTGGTGGGCCGCCCGACGCCCTTGCCGGTGCGCAGCGCCGCGAGGGCGGCGCGCTGGGCGATGGCGACCTGCTCGACCGCTCGCTCCTGCGCAGCGAGCCGCTCGATCTCCGCCACCCTCGCCGCCTCGACGATGACCTCGTCGATCGCGGCGCGGGACAGGGCGCCCTCGCGCAGGGTCACGGCTTCGAGGCCGGTGCAGTCGAGGATGGTCGAGGCCAGGCCCGTCCCGGCGGTGGGCTCGACGGGGCCGCCGTCGAGGTAGACCGCCACCGACGCCCCGAGCTGCTCCTGCGCCTCGGCCGCGGTCGTCGCGGGCGGACGTCCCGTGAGGTTGGCGCTCGTCACGGCCATCGGACCGACCGCCCCGAGGAGGGCCAGCGCGGTCTCGTCGTCGGGCATCCGGATGGCGACCGTGCCGTTGGTCTCGCCGAGGTCCCACGCCAGCGACGGCTGCGACGTGACGACGATGGTCAGCGGGCCGGGCCAGAACGCGCCGAGGAGGGCGCGCGCGTAGGGCGGGACGTCGCGGGCGAGGCCGTCGACGGTGGCGAGGTTGGCGACGAGGACCGGGGGCGGCATGTCGCGGCCGCGGCCCTTGGCGGCCAGCACGGCGGTGACGGCCTCGGCGCTGAACGCGTCGCACCCGATGCCGTAGACCGTGTCGGTGGGGAGCACGACGACCTTGCCCTCGCGGACCGCTGCCGCTGCCGCCTCGACCCCTGCCGCCAGCCCCTCGGGGGTCGTGCAGTCGAACACCTCGCTCATGACGGCCACCTTAGGCGGCGATGTCGGGTGTCAGGTGACAGGTCGCTCCGCGTCGGTCCGGCGGCCCGTCCGGGTCGGATCTCGGTGGTCCGGTCTCGGTGGTCAGGCGCGGGTCGCGACGACGCACCGCGGCCGACCCACGAGATCGAGGTGGTCGACGACGGTGAGCCAGGAACCGGTGGCCGACAGCGCCCGCGGCAGGCTGCTGCCCTGGGTGTCGGCGTGCTCCATGACGAGCACCCCACCGGGTCGAAGCAGCTCGGCAGCCCGCGCGGCCATCGCCCGGGGGATCGCGAGGCCGTCCTCGCTGCCGCCGTAGAGCGCGAGGTCCGGGTCGTGGTCGCGCACCTCGGGGTCGATCGGCACCTGGCCGAGGGGGATGTAGGGCGGGTTGCAGGTCACGACGTCGACCTGCCCCAGCAGCTCCCCGTATGCCGTCAGGGCGTCACCCTGCACGAGGGTCACCGCGAGGTCCAGCCGGTCGCGGTTCGCGACGGCCCAGCCGTGGGCGAGCTCGCTGAGCTCCACGGCATACACACGGGTCGTGGGGCGTTCCTGCCTGACCGCGAGCGCGATGGCGCCGGAGCCGGTGGCGAGGTCGACGAGGACGGGGGCATCGCGCGCGTCGTTATCGAGCGCGTCGAGCGCTCCGACGGCGAGCTCGACGACGAGCTCGGTCTCCGGTCGGGGCACGAAGACACCGGGGCCGACGAAGAGCTCGAGGTAGCGGAAGCCGGCGCGACCGGTGAGGTGCTGCAACGGAATTCGCGTCGCGCGCTCGGCGACGAGGTCGTCGTAGCCGCCCGGCGCCTCGGTGCCGCCGAGGATCATCAGCCGCCGCACCTCGGAGACGTCCTGGCCCATCAGGTGGGCGGCGAGGTGGAGGGCGTCGACCGGCGCGGAGGCGATGCCGGCCTCGGCCAGGGTCATCGTCGCCCGGCGGACGGCGATCGCGAGGGTGGTCACAGGGTGCTCACGCGCGGGCGCCCTCGCCGATCGCGGCGAGGCGCGCCTGCTCGTCGGCCTCCACGCAGGAGCGGACGACCGCGTCGAGGTACCGTCGAGGACGGTCTCGAGGTTGTAGGCCTTGAAGCCGGTGCGGTGGTCGCTGATCCGGTTCTCGGGGAAGTTGTAGGTGCGGATCCGCTCGCTGCGGTCGACGGTGCGGACCTGGCTGCGGCGGGCCGCGGACGCCTCCGCCTCGGCCTGCTCGCGGGCGAGCGTGTGGAGCCGGGCGCGCAGGACCCGCATCGCCGCCTCCTTGTTCTGCAGCTGCGACTTCTCGTTCTGGCAGGACACGACGAGGCCTGTGGGCAGGTGGGTGATCCGGACGGCCGAGTCGGTCGTGTTGACGCTCTGGCCGCCGGGGCCGGAGCTGCGATAGACGTCGATGCGGAGGTCGTTGGGACCGAGGACCGTCTCCGCCGTTTCTTCGATCTCCGGCATGACGAGGACGCCCGCCGCGGACGTGTGGATGCGGCCCTGGCTCTCGGTCACGGGCACGCGTTGGACGCGATGGACGCCGCCCTCGAACTTCATCAGCGCCCAGGGGGCCTCGCCGGGCGGCGGCGTGCCCTTGGCCTTGACCGACAGGCGCGCCTCCTTGTAGCCCCCGAGGTCGGACTCGGTGGCGTCGATGAGCTCGG
>NZ_JANXRJ010000209.1 GCF_025353065.1 Lapillicoccus sp. | reverse complement strand
CGTTGCCGCCGGCACCGAGCTGACCGAGCTGGCCGAGCTGGCCGAGCTGGCCGAGCTGGCCGAGCTGGCCGAGCTGGCCGAGCTGACCGAGCTGACCGAGCTGACCGAGCTGACCGAGCTGACCGAGCTGACCGAGCTGGCCGAGCTGGCCGAGCTGGTCGAGCTGCCTCGTGATCGGTCTCCCGAGGAGGTGACAGAGCAGCAGCGTCCCGACGGCGCCGTGGGCGACGACGAGGACGTCACCGGCACCGGAGCGTTCATCGGCGAGGAGCTCGGTGACTGCGGTGACGATCCGGCCCTGCGCGTCCACGGCGCGCTCCCAGCCGCGGACGCTGACCTCGGGTCGCGCGAAGAACTCGTCGGCTACGGCCTCGAACTCGTACGGAAGCAGGAATCCCGTTGCGCTGCGGTCGTTCTCGCCGAGATCCCACCGCTCCAGGATCGTTATGCCGGTCTCGCCCGCGATGAGGGCCGCGGTCTCCCGCGCCTTCGTCTCCGTGCTGCACCAGATCGAGGTCACCTCGTCGAGGAGTCTCGCCCGGGCGAAGGCCTCCGCGCGGGTGCGGCCGACGTCGGACAGGCCCCACTGCGGCACCGGGACCGTCGCGTCGATGCATACCAGGGGGGTGTGTGAGGAACCACAGCGTGGCCATGCGCTCACCCTGCCGCATCCCACCCCCCCACCTCCGTTCCAAGCACACGTTTTGTCAAGTCCCTGGGTCTCCGAGAGCCAGAAACTTGACAAAACGTGTGCTTGGAACGAGAGGGGGGATGGGGGCCGCTGGATCCTGGCCCGACGCTAGTCCTGCACGCCCACCTCGGCACGCTCTGACAAGGTCGGTCGCGCAGGCACCCGACGCCGGAACGACTCGCACACCGCCACGACCAGGACGCAGACGAGAGTGAGCGCGAGGGCGACGAGGAGCGCGTGGTCCCAGTTGTGGAGAAGCTGCGACGGCGACTCGGTGCCCGTCCTGCTGGTGAGGACGGCGACGACGGTCACGCCGATGGCGGCGCCGAAGTAGCGGCTGGTGTTGTTGATCCCGCTCCCGACCCCGGCCAGCGCGGCCGGGACGCTGGCCACCGCCTCCCGGCCGAGGGTCGCGTTCACGACCCCGGTGCCGACACCCGCGACGACGAGCGCGAGGACGAGCCGCAGCGGCGACGTCGTGGTCGTCAGGTGGAGCAGCAGGGCCATGCCGGCGACGATGACGACCATGCCGCCCACGAGACGGACCGCGCCCGAGATCCGTTCCGGGAGCTGCTTGGTCAGCAAAGAGGTGACGATGCTCAGCGCCGGCCAGGCGAACAGCACCCACGCCGCTTCGACCGGGGACAGGCCGAGGGCCCGCTGGCCGAGGGTCGCGAGGTAGGACACGACGGAGATGATGCCGAGCCCGGCACCGAGTGCGCCGACCGTGGCAGCGAGCAGCGCCGGGTCGCGGAACAGCGTCAGCGGCATCATCGGCGAGGCCGAGCGGGCCTGCACGACAAGGAAGCCCGCGAGCATGAAGACACCGACGACCATGAGCGTCACGGGGACGAGGTCGAGGCCCTGCCTGCTCTCGGTCAGGCCGGCGAGGAAGACGGCGAGGCCCCCGGCGAGCAGGACGATGCCGAGCGTGTCGAGCCGCTTGCGACGACCTACCCGCGACTCGGCCACCCCACGCACCGCCGCGATGGCGACGGCGAGACCGGCAAGGGCGATGACGGCATACGCGATCCGCCAGGGGACGGTGACGGCGAGCAGCGGCCCGAGTCCGATGCCCGCCGCGAGCCCTGCTCCCCAGATGCCGCTCGCGGTCGCGCGGTCCAGGCCGGGGGGGACGACATGGCTGATCAGGGCGAGGCTGCAGGCGATCAGGGCGGCGGCGCCGATCCCCTGCAGCAGTCGGCCGACGACGAAGATCGCCGGTCCGGGCGCGACGGCGCCGACGACCGAGGCCAGCGCGATGGCGATCGCCCCGGCGACAAAGACGCGCCGCCGGCCGTAGTCGTCACCGAGTGAGCCGCTCGTCAGCAGAGCGGTGGTGAAGCCCAGGCTCATCGCACTGAGGATCCAGGACTGGCCCGACGGGCTCGTGCCGAGGTCCCGCGCGATCGTCGGGAGGGCACCGAGGGGCGCGGTGTAGGACATCATCGCGACGGTCGTGCCGAGGGTCGCGATGGTGACGGTCCGTCGATGCATGCGCTGGACGCTAGCACTCATGGTCTGGTGATTGAACCATCATGGCTATAGTCACCCGTATGCCGCTGGGTCAGGACTACGCGTCGCAGGAGTGCTCCATCGCCCGCGCCCTCGAGGTCGTCGGGGAGCGCTGGACCCTGCTGGTGGTGCGCGACTGCTTCTTCGGCGTGCGCCGGTTCAGTGACTTCCAGCGACGGCTGGGCATCCCCAGGGCCGTTCTCTCGAGCCGTCTCGCGGATCTCGTCGAGGCGGAGGTGCTCGAGCGCGTCGAGGAGCGGCCGGGCCGTCCGGACTACGCCCTCACCGGCCGGGGCCGCGACCTGTGGCCGGTCGTCCACGCGCTCTACTCCTGGGGCGAGGAGCACGCGACGCCACTCCCGGGCCGCCGAGGTTTCCGGCACGCGGTCTGCGACGTCGAGCTCGACACCCGGGGGCAGTGCCCTACCTGCGGCGAGCTGCCCGGACCCGGCGGGATCGCCATGGTCCCCGGGCCAGCGCTGCGGTCGGGCCCGAACGACGACCGGGCGTCCCGCGCTCTCGCTGCACCGCACCGACTGCTGGAACCGTTGCTGCCATAAGCGATTCGCTCCGGTGGGCCTGTTGACCGGTAGGTGCCCGGTATGCCGCGCCGTCGGCGTCGCATACCGGACTGGCGCCGGTCGACAGTCCCACCCCGGCTCGGGTCAGTGGGTCAATATCGGCACCGCGTTTGATGGTGACGGCGGCGCCGGACGACGGTGGTTACGTCGACTCGGTCTCGGATGCCCAGGGCCAGTGTCAGCGCGTCAGCGGTGGGTGACCGCCTCGACGTTGTGCCCGTCGGGATCGCGCAGGAAGACGGCGTAGTAGCCCTCGTGGTATTCCGGCCAGACCTGCGGCTCGTGGAGGACCTCGGCCCCCGCGGCGACCGCAGCGGCGTGGACCGCATCGACCTCGTCGCGCGACCCGGCTGCGAAGGCGATGTGGTCCTCCCGGGTGTCACCCCGCTCGTTGGGGCTCACCCAGAACCCCGGCATACCGCTGCGGCCGGCGATGCCGACCACCGGTCCGCCGGGCGTCGGCACGCGCATCGCCTCAGCGAACCCGAGAGGCGCACAGACGTTGGTGTAGAACGCTGCTGACGCCTCGACGTCGGCAACCTGGATCCCCACGTGATCGAACATGTCGCCGATCATGGCACCGGAGCAGGACGTTGGCTACCTCGTCGGTGCGCCGACGCCGGACCTCGCGCTCAGCACAGCGAGGGACTCGGCGCGCACGAGCGCGCGCGTATCCAGCCCCATCGAGGCGAAGTTGCCGTCGATGTCGAGGGTCGTCAGTCCATGCAGCCTCGCCCAGTAGGAGACCGCCTCGGGGGCGCGCGCGGCGAGACGGGGCGGCACCTTGTGCCGGCGCATCCACGTCGCGAAGGCCGCCGACCGCCGCCCGGTCGAGGTCGAGGCGCCTGGGTCATCGGCCAGCACCTCGAGCAGGGTTCCCATCGCTGCGTGGGCGGCCTCGACCAGCTGGTCGTCGTGGGCATCGTAGTCGGGCAGCGGCGGGCGATACATCAGCCGGTAGCGGTGCGGCTGCGCTCGCGCCCAGGCGAGGTAGGCCTCGCCGAACGCCACGAGGGTTGCGTCGACTCCCGTCCCGTCCGGATCGCTCACGGCGGCCCTCAGGTGCCCGGCGAAGTCGTCGTAGGCATCGATCACGAGGTCGGTCAGGAGGGCCGACCGACTCGGGAAATAGCGGTAGAGAGCTGGGCCGGTGACCCCCAGCTCACGCCCGATCGCATTGATGGACAGGGCTTCCGGACCACCGTCAGCAATCTGTCTGAGGGCGACGACCTTGATCTCGGCCCGCACCTCCTCCGGCTGCGAATCGCGCCAGCGTCCCATCGTCATCCTCCTTCCTCATCGTCCAGGACTTGACAGTAGCGCGTCGCAGGAGGAAGTTAGACCTTGTAAGTAAGAGGTTCTAACTACTGGAGGATCCGATGAACGCCACCGACACCGCGACCGCGACACCCACGGTCCCGACCACTCCCCCTACCGAGATCGACTCGGCCGCAACCGTGGTCGTCCGTCACAGCATCCACGTCGCCGCGTCACCCGACGCCCTCTGGGCCCTGCACGTCGACGTCGCAGGATGGCCGCGCTGGCACGGCGAGATCACCGTGCAGCACGCCGACGGCCCCCTCGCGGTCGGCCACGACTTCATCTGGACGAGCTACGGCTTCACCGTCACCTCCACGACGTATGCCGTGGGCTCACTCCCCGGCGGCGGTCACCGCTCCCTCTGGGGTGGCACCTCCGACGGCATCACGGGCGTCCACGAGTGGCGGTTCACCCCCGAGTCCGGCGGCACGTTGGTCGAGACGCTGGAGTCCTTCGCGGGACAGCCGATCGAGGCCGACCCCGAGGCGATGCGCGGCGCCCTGAACTCCTCGCTCGAGGCCTCGCTCCAGCACCTCGCCACTGCGGCGATCGACACGGAGACCCGGCGATGAGCACCGTCCTCGTCACGGGGCGACCGGCAACACCGGCGTCCCCATCCTGTCCGGACTCGTCGAGCGAGACGACGTCACGGTGCGCGCCATGGTGCGCCACGCCACCGGCAACGATCTACGGAAGGGCGTGCAGCCGGTCGTCGCCGACTTCGACACCCCCGAGACGATCCGCAGGGCGCTCGAGGGTGTCGACGCGGCATACCTCGTCACGCCGTCCTCGGCGCGCGCCGAGGCCCAGCAGCTGAGCTTCGTGGAGATGGCCGCCGAGGCAGGGGTCAGCCACCTCGTGGTCCTGTCGCAGCTGGGCAGCCGCGAGGACTCCCCGGTCCGTTTCCTGCGCTACCACGCTGCCGTCGAGCGCCGCGTCGACGAGCTGGGCCTGTGCCACACCTTCCTCTGCCCGAACCTCTTCTTCCAGGGGCTCTACGCCATGGCCGGACTGATAACCGCCACAGGTCGATTCGTCGCGCCGATCGGAGACGCGAGAGTCAGTGCCATCGACGTGCGAGACATCGCCGACGTCGCGGTCGCGGCACTCCTCGACGAGGTCGCCCCCAACCAGACGCTCACCCTCACCGGGCCGCGCGCCGTCACGCACGCCGAGATGGCACAGGCCCTCGGCGAGGGACTCGGTCGCGACATCGGCTTCGACGACATCGACCCCCATGCCTTCGCCGTGCTGCTCGAGGGCATCCTGCCGCCCTGGCAGATCGAGGGCACCCTCGAGGACTACGCGCACTACTCGCGGGGCGAGGCCGCAGCGATCACGACCACGGTCCAGGAGATCACGGGTCACCCGGCCCGCGACGTGCGGCAGTTCGCCCACGACTGCGCCGACCGCTTCCGCGCCGCCGTGCCGGCCGAGTCCGCCTGACCCAGCTCGGACCCAGACCGGCCCACTGACTCAGGGTCGAGCCACCCGACTCGGTGCGCACGGGGGGTCGAGCGGCCCGACTCCGAGTCAAGCGCAAGCGGGGGCCACCGCCTTAGAGTGGGGCGGTGCTGTCTGCCATGCCGCTGCGTCGATGGAGCACTGCGCACCCGCTCGTCGTCGACGCGCTGCTGGCGGCCCTGGTCGCCGCGTTCGCCCTCGGTGTCCCAGGGCCCGAGCCCGCGCGGCGGATCCTTGCTCCGGTCGACACCCCCACGACGGTGCTCTGCATCGCCGGCGCGCTCACCCTCGTCGTGCGACGCCGATTCCCCTGGCCGGTGTGGGCCGGGACGACCATCTTCGGGATCATCGGCGCGGCGCTGGTCGCCGGCCCGTCCCGCGCTCTCGTGCCCGCGATCATCGCGGTCTACACCCTGGCCGTCCTCGTCCCCGCGAGGCCGGCGATCGCCGCGGCGGTGCTCACTCCACTCGTGCCGATCGCGATCATCCTCGTCGTCGGCAGCGTCGGTCCGCTCGAGGCCTTCGCTTTCGGCCTCGGGCCCTGGAGCGCACTGGCCGCCGTGACGGGGATCGCCGTCCGCAGCCAGCGGGCCGTCATCGCAGCGGCGCACGAGCGCGTCCGCCTGGCCGAAGAGACCCGCGAGGAGGAGGCGCGCCGTCGGGTCTCGGAGGAACGGCTGCGGATCGCCCGCGACCTGCACGATGTCGTCGCCCACCACATCGCCGTGATCAACGTCCAGGCCGGGGTGGCCTCGCACCTGATGCGGAGTGACCCGGAGCAGGCGGCCATCGCGCTCGGGCACGTCCGGGAGGCCGGCCGCGTCGTCCTCGAGGAGATCCCCGGCCTGCTCGGGCTGCTGCGGGCCGACGAGCCCGGCGCGTATGCCGCGGACGGGCAGCCGGGCGCGGCCACCGCCCCGGCGCCACGGCTCGCCGACCTGCCTCGCCTGGTCGAGGAGGCCCGCCGGTCGGGCCTGCAGGTGACGACCCAGCGGTCGGGCACCCCGCTGGAGTTCGGTCCGGGAGCCGAGCTCACGGCATACCGGATCGTGCAGGAGGCCCTCACCAACGCGGCCCGGCACGGCGCCGGCGCAGCCCTGCTCACGGAGTCCTACGACGCGCGGGGGTGCACGATCGAGGTCCGGAACCGGATGTCCGACAGCGGGATTGGGGCACGCGTGAGCGGGCAGCACGGTCTCACCGGGATGCGGGAGCGCGCCTCCTCGACCGGCGGCACGCTGACGCTCGGACCCGACGGGCCGGACGACTGGCAGGTCAGCTATCGCCTCGACACGCGCCCCTCGGGAGGCTCGGTGTGACCACCCGCGTGCGCGTGCTCGTCGCCGACGACCAGAGCCTGATCCGTAAGGGATTCGCCGTGCTGGTCGGCAGCTCCGACGACCTCGAGGTCGTCGGCGAAGCCCTCGACGGGGCGGACGCCGTCCGCCAGACCCGGGCGCTGCGACCGGACGTCGTCCTCATGGACATCCGGATGCCGGGCACCGACGGGCTGTCCGCGACGGAGCAGATCACCTCCGACCCCGCCCTCGCCGACGTGCGGGTGCTCGTCCTCACGACCTTCGAGACGGACGACTACGTCGTCGCGGCGCTCCGGGCCGGGGCGAGCGGTTTCCTCGGCAAGGGGGTGGAGCCCGAGGAGCTCATCGCGGGCATCCGGCTCGTCGCCGCGGGTGAGGCGCTGCTCTCCCCGCGGGCCACCCGGTCGCTCATCGCCCGTGTCGTCGGCCAACCTGCCGAGGTCGCCGACGCCGTGCCCGACACCACCCTCGACGCGCTGACCGACCGGGAGCGGGAGGTGATGGTGCTCGTGGCCCAGGGTCTGGCCAACGACGCCATCGCCGTGCGGCTGCACCTCTCGCCGCTGACGGCGAAGACCCACGTCAACCGGGCGATGACCAAGCTCGGGGCACGCGACCGGGCGCAGCTCGTCGTGCTCGCCTACCGGTCGGGGCTCGTGCGGCCGGGCGAAGCGGATCCTGCCTGAGGGCGCCGGACGCCGGCGTGGGCTACGACGGCATACCGCGGGTGCGGTACTCGCCTCGCCTACCTGGGGAGGATGTGCGAGCGCGGCGACCCGGCCAGTCTTGAGGGACACCAACGAGATCGAAGGTTTCCCTCATGATCGAGGTCCAGCAGCTGCGCAAGGTCTACGGCGACGTCGTCGCCGTCGATTCCATCGACTTCACCGTGGAGCCGGGTGTCGTGACCGGCTTCCTCGGCCCCAACGGCGCCGGCAAGTCCACGACGATGCGGATGATCCTCGGCCTCGACCGGCCGACGAGCGGGAGGGCGCTGGTCAACGGCCGCCCCTACGTCGACGCGCCGGCACCCATGGCCGAGCTCGGCGCCCTGCTCGACGCGAAGTCCGTCGACAAGGGTCGCAGCGCCCGCAACCACCTGCTCGCCCTCGGCGCGACCGTCGGGGTCGGGAAGGCCCGCGTCGACCAGGTCCTCGAGACCGTGGGGTTGACCGAGGTCGCGCGGCAGGCCGCGGGGTCGTTCTCCCTCGGGATGAGCCAGCGTCTGGGGATGGCCAGCGCCCTGCTCGCCGACCCGGACGTCCTCATCCTCGACGAGCCGGTCAACGGCCTCGACCTCGACGGGATCCAGTGGATCCGGGCCCTGCTCACCGAGCTGGCGGACGAGGGGCGCACCGTCCTGCTGTCGTCGCACCTCATGAGCGAGATGCAGCTCGTCGCCGACCACCTCGTCGTGATCGGCCGGGGCCGGATCCTCGCGGACGCGTCGATGACCGACTTCATCGCCCGCTCCTCCGACGACCGGGTCCGCGTGGTGTCACCCGACGCGGCGCGGCTGGCCGACCTGCTGGCCGGCGACACCGTGACGATCACGTCGCGCGAGGCGGGCCAGCTCGACGTGTCCGGGGTCGGCGCGCCGCGGATCGGCGAGATCGCCGCGCAGCACGGCCTCGTCCTGCACGCCCTGACCCCCGCGGTCGCCTCGCTCGAGTCGGCCTACCTCGAACTCACCCGCGACGCCGTGGACTACGTCGGCAGCGTCCAGCACGGACACGCGGACGAACCCACCACCGATGCAGGAAAGGCAGCCTGATGACCACCACCGAGAGCCTCGCCGTTGACGGCGTGATCTCCGAAACACATTCACGCACAACGGTTGTGGGGTCGGCTGCCGGAAGACACCGGGCCGGCGCGAACGATGGTGAGCACGCGGCATACCGGCTGACGCTGGGGCGCGTGCTCCGCTCGGAGTGGATCAAGCTGCGCTCGCTGCGCGGCACCTGGCTCGGCCTCGGTGCCGTGCTCGTCGTGATGGTCGGCATCGGGGTGATCGCGGCCGCCGTGTCGATCAACAGGGTGGCGAGCGGGGGCGGAGGGGGCCCACGAGCCGAGGGTCCGCTGGCCACCGTGCTCCTCGGGGCCAACTTCGGTGTGCTGCTGCTCGGGGTCATCGGGTGCCTCGCCGGGGCCCGCGAGTATGCCTCGCGGATGATCACGGCGACCGTCGCCGCCGTGCCGCGGCGGTGGCCGGTCGTCTTCGGCAAGGCGACGGTGCTCGGGGCCGTCGTCCTGCCGGTCGCGCTGGTCGGGGTCTTCGGCGCGTTCTTCCTCGGGATGGCCACCCTCTCGCGAGGTGGCGCCGCGACCGTCGCGCTGTCCGGCAGCGGCGTCCTGAGATCCATCATCGGGATGGCGCTCTACCTCGCCGCGATCGCACTGCTCGGCCTCGGGCTCGGCATCATCATGCGCAGTGCGGCAGCCAGCATCGGGACGCTCATCGGTGGGGTCATCATCCTGCCGGGCATCGCCGGCGCACTGCTCCCGGCCAGCTGGAGCGAGATCCTCAAGTACCTGCCGACGAATGCCGCCGCCTCCTTCACCTCGGTGACACCCCCGGCCACCGATCTCAGCGCCGGAGCGGGCGCCGTCGTGCTGATCGCCTGGGTCGTCCTCGCGCTCGGCGCCGCCACCGTGGCCATCCGCCGGCGCGACGTCTGAAGCGTTTCCTCACCGCCCGTCCAACGCCCGACCCCCGCACCTTCCCCCCTCTGAAACGGAGTTCGAGATGAGCACGCCAACCGATCTGTCTGCACCCACGACCACTGGTATGGAAGTTGCTCGTGTCGGGGCCCTTGCCGCCGTGGGATCCGTCATCGCCGTCGAGATCGTCGCCGTCATCGGCAAGGCGCTCGGCGCACCGGAGGTCAGCGCCCTCACGGCCGCGCCGCTCGCCGTCTTCACCGTCGTCGGTGTCGCGGTGGCCACCGTCGCCTGGGTCCTGCTCGGACGCCGGCCCAACGGCGGGCAGCTGCTCCGGGTGCTCGTCCCCATCGTCCTGGTGGTCTCGTTCGTGCCCGACCTGCTGCTCGGGGTCGGCGGCACGGCCTGGAGCTCGGTGGCGACCCTGATCGTCGCGCACACCGCGGTGTTCCTCGTGACGATTCCGGTGTTCGTGCGGTTGCTGAGCCCGTCGCGCCTCACCCGCTGACCCGCGTCCGATCCATAGGCTGTTCGCATGGAGACGACGACGGAGAGCGCTCGGTGGGGCACGCCGTTCTCGGCCGACAGGGGGTTGGGTGATGTCGAGCTGGCCACCGGTCGCGCGCTGTCACCCTTCAGTCAGGCGTCGTGGACAGCAGCCGACAACCTCCTCACGAAGGCAGCCCGCTCCCTGGCTGAAGGTGACGACGACCGGGCGGCAAGACTGGTGCAGCGAGCGGTGTCGCTGCCGTACGACATCCTTGAAGACGGCGCTCCGGCGGCAGTCGCGGTGACGATGATGGTCTTCTCCGAGGTCGTCGACGCGCTCGAGGAGTGCGCCGAGGACGACGAACGGTGGCTCGATGCGGCACTGGACGTCATCGACTCGGGTGGTGACGTCGCCCGGTCGGCGATGCGGGGCGTGCTCGCGGACATCCGGCAGGACTTCGAGATCAGTCGGAGTGAGACACGGCGCATCGACGCGGCCCTCAGGGGGATCCCCCCGCGGACGGAGCTGCGCGAGCAGGGTCAGGTCCCTGCCGAGCAGCTCGCGGGGCAGGTGACGGAGACGCTGCGACTGGTGATCGCGTATGCCGCGGCGCTCGCACAGGCCTAGCCGAGGACGGCGGTACGGTGACGACATCCCCGAACCCGCCGTGCCCACGGCAGTGAGGAAGTCTTCGTCATGGCGGCTCAGGAACCCGTATGGGCGTCGTCCTACGGACCCGGTGTGCCACTCCATCTCGACCACGGGGACACGACGCTGATCGACCAGCTCGAGGCCACGGTCGCTCGGTGGCCCGACCGCCGAGCGCTGGACTTCCTCGGGGCGGGGACGACGTGGGGCGAGGTCGGCGAGCGGGTCGACAGGGTGTCTGAGGGACTGCGCCGGCTCGGTGTCGGCGCCGGCGACAACGTCGCCCTCCTCATGCCCAACTGCCCGCAGCACGTCATCGCCTTCTTCGCGGTGCTGCGCCTCGGTGCCACAGTGGTCGAGCACAACCCCCTCTACACCGCCGGTGAGCTCCGTCACCCGTTCGTCGACCACGCGGCCAGGGTCGCCATCGTCTGGGACAAGGTGGTCCCGGTGATCGAGGAACTTCGCGGCACCTCCAGCGTCGAGCACGTCGTGGCGGTCGACCTCACCTCCGAGCTTCCGCTGCTCAAGCGCCTGGCGCTGCGGCTCCCCCTCGCGAAGGCCCGCGCCGCCCGCGAGCAGCTGACGTCCCCGGCGCCGGGTGCGATCCCGTGGCGGGACCTCCTCACGTCGCCACCTCTCGACGCCTCGCACCATCGACCCGAGGCCGACGACGTCGCCCTGCTGCTCTACACGTCCGGCACGACCGGCGTGCCCAAGGGCGTCCCGCTGCGTCATCGCAACCTCGTCGCCAATGTCGAGCAGGGCCGGGCCTGGGTGCCGGGCCTGGACGAGGGCCGCGAGACCTTCCTGCTCGCCCTTCCGCTGTTCCACGCCTACGGCGTCACCGTCGGGATCCTCGTCGGCACCAGCTTGGGCGCCACCCTCGTGCTGCTGCCCAAACCGGAGATCGGTCTGCTCATGGAGGCGATCGAGCGGCAGATCCCGACCTTCGTGCCGGCGGTGCCGCCCCTCTACGAGCGGCTCGTCACCGAAGCCGAGCGACGAGGCCTGTCGTTGCAAGGAATTCGCTACGGCCTCTCGGGCGCTATGCCGCTGCCGGCCGAGCTCGTCGAGCGCTGGGAGGCTGCAACCGGAGGGCTGCTCGTCGAGGGCTACGGTCTCACCGAGACCTCGCCGGTGATCGTCGGCAACCCGATGACGACCGAGCGTCGGCCCGGGTCGATCGGTGTGCCGTTCCCCGACGTCGACGTGCGCGTCGCCGACGTGGAGGACCTCGACCGGGAGGTCCCGCTCGGTGACCGCGGCGAGCTGATCGTGCGTGGTCCGCAGGTGTTCGACGGCTACCGCGGTATGCCGGACGAGACGGCGGCCGCTTTCCACGACGGGTGGTTCCGCACGGGCGACATCGTGACGATGGACGAGCGGGGGTTCCTCACGGTCGTCGACCGCATCAAGGAGGTGATCATCACCGGCGGCTTCAACGTCTACCCCTCCGAGGTCGAGGCCGTACTCCGTTCGCACGACGGGGTGCTCGACGTCGCGGTCGTGGGCCTACCGTCCGCGGGCGGGAGCGAGGAGGTGGTGGCCGCGGTCGTGCTGGTCGACGGTCTGGAGCGGCTTCCCGAGGATCTCGGCGCGCATGCGCGCGAGTCGCTCGCGGCATACAAGGTCCCGCGGCGGTTCGTCGTGGTCGAGGAGCTGCCCCTCAATGCGATGGGCAAGGTCGTGCGCCGCGAGGTGGCGAAGACCCTCAGTCAGAGCGGTTCCGGCCGCTGAGCCAGGCGTCGATGGGCCGCTCCCTCGGTCAGCTCACGACCTCTGCCCACCCGGCCGGTATGCCGCGACGAGGTCTTCCAGGTCGGCCTGCCGGAGCGGTTTCTGCTTGAGGGTGAAGAGCTCGTTGGTGCGCCAAGCGCCGATGCGGCGACCCGTGCGTCGCCCATGTGAATCCTTTCGTGCCGCGGAAACACCTCGCTCGGAGCTCTGCGTCTGCGGCAGGTCGTAGACCCAGAGCCGCTCTGTCGAGGGCACACCGGGGGCGGGCGACCTTCTTCCCCTGTGAGTAGAAGATGCCCGTCGGCAGCCGGAGCATCGTGTGGAGGTCGAAGTCGGTAGCGGTGGACGGGGCGGATGGTGGTCTGGACCTCGATCGGGCCGACGGGCGCGGCGCGTGCACCCCTAGGTCACGGCGGCCGGTGCGTGGGCCTCGGTCCAGGTCCGGTACCCCGCTTCGGTGCGTCTTGCAGGGGTCAACGCTGCGTCCCGCTCGAGGTTTCTGACCTGCTGCACCGAGCACCGGCGCGGCAGGCCACATCGGTCTTGCGCACCACCAGCCCTGAGGCTCCTCGAGGCAGACCACCAGGCCGCAGGGTCGGGCAAAGAGCACCGCCCCTACTGGTCACCGCGGTGGCTGAACCGATCTCCCACCAGCCCAGCTTTTCGGACCCCGACCACGCGCGTAGGCTGAATCCATGGTGGAACGCTGGCGCTCCTCGGCTGCTCGGGACCTCGTCAAGAAGATCCAGAAGGCGGGCGGCGAGGTGGAACGCGCCGGCACCGGCAAGATGAAGGTCTTCGGCCCGCACGGCACGGTGACCATCACGGAACCGTTGTCCGACTCGAGCAAGGACGTGGCGAGGAACAGCGCCGCCCGGTTGATCCTGGAGAAGACCGGCCTCAAGATCTGACGCGGCCGGCGGCGCTCGAGCTGCTCACCGCCCTGGATGCTGAATGTCGGCGCTGCGGGATATCACTTTCCGCAACGTGCGAGCCGACATCGCGAAGTGCTCACGAGCGATGGCGCCGGCGACGGCGACCCTGCCCTCGACGATCGCCGTCACGAGCGCGGTGTGCTCGGTGACCGCCTGCCCGTAGAGGTCGCGGTCGTAAGGTTCGATCGACAGCCCGAGCGACGTCCGGGTCAGCAGCTCGCGGCTGATCGCGGCCATCTGCGGGTTCCCCGTCGCACGCAGTACCCCCTGGTGGATCGCCATGTCGGCCCGATGCTCGTCCTCCGGGGTTCGCGCTCGGACGAAGGCGTCGAGCAGCGACAGCAGCTCGTCGGCGGCCGCGACTGTCCGGACCTCTGCGGCGGTCCGGGCCACCATCTCCTCGTACCGGCAGCGCAGGTCGCCGAGCTCCTCGATCTCGGCGCGGCGGGGGACGAGTGTGCGGCTGACCGCTGCGGCGGACTCGGGCTGCCAGCTCTGCGTGACGAAAGCACCGCCGGCTCGACCTCGCCTGACCTCGACCACGTCGCCCTCCCGGAGCCGGGTCAGGGCCACCCGCACCGTCGAGCGGCTCACCCCGAGAAGCCGGGCCATCTCCCGTTCCGCCGGAAGACGTTCTCCCGGAACGAACTCCCCCAGCGCGAGGGCGGTGAGCAGACGGTCGACGACCTCGTCGACGACCGTCGGGACGGTCAACGGCGCCATGGCGACCGCCTCACTGGCCAAGCCCGTCTTCGCCATCGTTCCCCCTCGTGAAGTCCGCGATCAGCACTACTTTCCACGACCCGTGGGCATCCCACAGGACGGCAGGAGGAAATGAAACACGGATGTTACATAAAAGGTCTTCCCGGCAAACCATTCCGGTGCGAACGTGTCCTGCACGACGGCGCACCGAGCGCTGCCGGTTGGACAGGAGGCCCTGGTGACCATCGCGCAACGAGTCATGCCGAGAGCGAGTCGCGAGGGAACGGTCGACTTCCGCGGTTTCGAGACCTGGTACCGCATCACCGGGGACCTCGACTCCGGGCAGACCCCGCTGGTCGTCCTCCACGGCGGCCCCGGCGTGCCCCACGACTACACCCTGCGGATCGCAGGTGTCGCCGCCACGGGTCGCGCCGTCATCCACTACGACCAGCTCGGCTGCGGCAACTCGACCCACCTCCGCGACCGGGGGGCGGACTTCTGGACGGTGGAGCTCTTCCTCGACGAGCTCGACAACCTGCTGAGCAAGCTCGACGTCGCGGGCGACTACTCGGTGCTCGGTCAGTCGTGGGGCGGGATGCTCGGCGCCGAGCACGCCGCACGGCAGCCGGCCGGTCTGCGCGCCTTGGTCATCGCGAATTCGCCTGCCTCCATGGAGCTCTGGCTCGCCGAGGCCAACCGGCTGCGGGGCGAGCTCCCGGCGGAGGTGCAGGCCACCCTGCTGGCCCACGAGCAGGCCGGGACCACCGACTCGGCCGAGTACGCGGCCGCGGAACAGGTGTTCTACGACCGGCACGTATGCCGTGTGGTGCCCAACCCACCGGAGGTGGCGGCGAGCTTCGCGAAGCTGGCCGAGGACCCCACCGTCTACCACACCATGAACGGGCCCAGCGAGTTCCACGTGATCGGCACCCTCAAAGGGTGGAGCATCGTGGACCGAGCTGGCCGGATCACGGCACCGACCCTGCTCATCAACGGGCGCTACGACGAGGCGACCGACGCCTGCATGCAACCGTTCGCCGACGCGATACCCGACGTGCGGTGGGAGAGGTTCGCCGAGTCGAGTCACCTGCCCCAGGTCGAGGAGGAGGACCGCTACCTCGAGGTGGTCACCAGCTTCCTCGCGTCCGTCCACCAGCACGACCGGCACGACGAGCACGACCAGCACGACCAGCCCCCCACCGAATCCTGACCCGAAGGAACCTGATGAGCTCATCTCGTGTGCGTGCCGGTGCCGCTGTGGGGGCAGCGATCGCCCTGACCTTGTCGGCCTGCACCTCCTCGCCCAGCCCGACCGCCACCGGCACCGCCGGGTCGGGTGCGGCGGACGCGGCCGCTCCTGCCACGTTCCAGACGCAGCACAAGGGCGGTGACCTGAAGCTGCTCGCCAAGGCCGCCGGCGGGACCCTCGACCCCCAGGTGAACTACACGCTGCAGTACTGGCAGCTGTACCAGGCGATGTACGACGGTCTGCTGGCCTTCAAGAAGGTCAACGGCCAACAGTCCTTCACCGTGGTGCCCGATCTGGCGCAGGCGCTGCCGACGGTCAGCAACGGAGGCAAGACCTACAGCTTCACCCTCCGCAAGGGGGTCAAGTTCTCCAACGGGCAGGAGGTCACCGTCACCGACGTCGCCGCATCCTTCAAGCGGATCTTCACGGTCTCCAGCCCGACCGCCGGTTCCTTCTACTCCGGCATCGTGGGAGCCGCGGAGTGCGTGAAGACGCCCGCCACCTGCGACCTCAGCAAGGGCGTCGTCGTCGACAAGGGCGCGGGCACGGTCGTCATCAACCTCATTGCTCCTGATCCCGAGCTCAAGTACAAGCTCTCGGTGCCGCACGCGTCGATCCTGCCCGCCAACTCTCCGCCGAAAGACGCTGGCAGCACACCGATCCCGACCACCGGCCCATACATGATCGCCTCCTACGACCCCAACACCGCACTGACGCTGGTGCGCAACCCCAGCTTCACGGAGTGGTCGCACGACGCGCAGCCCCAGGGTTACTCCGACACCATCACCGAGAGCTTCGGCCTGACGGTCGAGGCGGCGGTGACGGCGGTGGAGAACGGTCAGGCCGATTGGGTCTTCGACCCACCACCGGCTGACCGGCTTCAGGAGATCGGCACCAAGTACGCCAACCAGGCCCACATCAACACCTTGACCGCGATGTGGTACCTGCCGATGAACCACAACCTCGCGCCCTTCGACAACGTCAAGGCGCGCCAGGCCGTCAACTGGGCGGTCGATCGCAATGCTGTCGTGAAGCTCTACGGCGGGGCCAAGCTCGCCCAGCCGGTATGCACGTTCCTGCCCCCCGGATTCCCCGGCCACGCCGACGACTGCCAGTACACCGCCGGCGGAGGGACGACCTGGACCGCCCCCGACCTGGCCAAGGCCAAGCAGCTGGTGCAGGAGTCGGGTACCGCCGGAATGGAGGTCGGCATCGTTACCACGGACGACGAGGTGAACAAGTCGATCGGGCAGTACCTGCAGAGCCTCTTCACCCAGCTCGGCTGGAAGGCCACCCTCAAGCCGATCTCGGCCAACATCCAGTTCACCTACATCCAGAACACCAAGAACAAGGTCCAGATCAGCCTGTCGCAGTGGTACCAGGACTACCCGGCCGCGTCGGACTTCCTCAACGTCCTGACCTCGTGCGCCTCGTTCACCCCGGGTAGCGACTCCTCGATCAACATCTCCGGGCTCTGCGACAAGGCCCACGACGCAACGATGCAGCAGGCTTTGGTGACGGTCCGCACCGACGAGTCGGCCGCGAACGCGCAGTGGGCTGCCGTCGACAAGCAGACGATGTCGGACGCCGTGGTGGCTCCGCTGTTCACGCCCAAGCTGATCGACTTCGTGTCCAGTCGGGTCGGCAACTACCAGTTCAGCAAGCAGTTCTACATGCAGGTCAGCCAGCTGTGGACGAAGTGAGTGGCGGGTGACGGCCACCGCTGACCGGAAGGCCTCGGAAGACTCGCCGGCGGCGCCCACCCCGATCCCGCTCGCGGCCGTCGTCACGTCGCCCGGGCCCTGGGGCACCGCGCTGCGGCAGATTCGACGAAACCGTTCAGCAATGGCCTCGCTGGTGGTGTTCTTCCTGATCCTGGTGGTGTGTCTGCTGGCCCCGTTCTACGCGAGCTCCATCGCCCACACCGACCCCTTCGCGTCGAACGTCGCCGGCACGACGGTGATCGGAGGTCAGACCGTTCCGGTCCTGGCACCGAGCACCACCGGCCTGGGGCTGGGGGTCACCCCCATCGGACCGACGTGGGACCTGACGCACTACTTCCTCGGCTCAGACGGTCAGGGCCGTGACGTCATGGCCCGGCTGCTCTACGGCGGCCGCAACAGCCTGCTGATCGGATTCTCCGCGGCACTGCTCTGTTGTCTGCTCGCCGGGATCATCGGGGTTCTCGCCGGCTACTTCGGCGGCGTCGTCGACGGTGTCCTGTCGCGGCTGCTGGACGTGGTGTGGGCCTTCCCGGTCTACCTGCTGGCGATCAGCCTGTCGGTGGTGCTGCTGACCAGCGGCGTCAGGATCGGTCCGATCTCCATCGGAGCGGGCAGCCTGTGGCTACCGGTGCTGATCATCGGCATCGTCTACGTCCCGTATGTGGCTCGTCCCATTCGTGGCCAGGTGATGGCACTGAAGGAGAAGGAGTTCGTGGCCGCCGCGATCGGGGTGGGGTCCTCGGACCTGCGGATCATGCGCCGGGACGTCGTGCCCAACGTGGCGCCGACGGTGGTGGTGTTCCTGCCCCTCATGACTGCCCTGTCGATGCTCACCGAGTCCGCGCTGTCGTTCCTCTCCGTGGGGGTGCAGCCCCCGCAGGCCAGCTGGGGCACGATCATCAACGACGGACTGGACCTGCTCTACACCAGGCCTGCGGTCACCCTCGCGCCCGGAATCGCGATCGCGCTGACCGCGGTGGTGCTCAACCTGTTCGGTGACGGAGTTCGTGAGGCCCTCGATCCGCGGGCGCGGCTGCGGGGGGCCGGCTGATGGTCCGGTTCGCGCTGGCGCGGTTCGGGGCCGCGGTCTTCGTGCTCGTCTCGATCTCGGTTCTGGTGTTTCTGATCTTCTTCGCCACCCCGGGTGTCGACCCGGCGGCCCGGATCGCGGGCCGCAACGCCGACCAGGCGACGTTGGCGCAGGTGCAGGCCGAGTTCGGGCTGGACCAACCGTTGCCGGTCAGATACGCGCTGATGATGAAGCACCTGTTCGTCGACCGTGACCTGACGTCGTTCGTCAACCGTGGCGTGCTGGTCATCCCGCAGATCGTGCACGCCGTCCCGGTGACCTTGTCCCTGGTGCTGGGGGCGGCGGTCCTCTGGATGGTGGTGGGTGTCGCCATGGGCACCCTGGCCGCGGCGTGGCGTGGCCGCGCAGCCGACCCGCTGATCGTCCTGGTCGGCGTCGTCGGGGTGTCGATACCGGTGTACTGGCTCGGTGAGGTGGTCAACCTGGTCACCCAGAGCCGCCTGCACGACAGCGTGTTCTCCTGGGTGCCGCCGCTGGGCTACGTTCCGCTGACCCAGAACCCGGCCCAGTGGGCACTGCGACTGCTGTTCCCATGGCTGACCCTCGCCGTGCTGTACGCGGGCATCTACGCGCGGGTCCTGCGTTCGGAGATGATGGGCGCGCTCGACGAGGACTACGTCCGGACCGCCCGCGCTAAAGGGGTCTCCGAGCGACGGATCCTGATCAAGCACGCCCTGCGCTGCTCCCTCATCCCGATCGTCTCGCTGTTCGGCCTGGACTTCGGGGCGCTGGTCGGGGGTTCGGCGCTGCTGACCGAGGTGGTGTTCGGGCTCCCGGGGGTGGGGCGGCTGACCTACACCGCCCTGCAGAACCTGGACCTGCCGGTGATCCTCGGCACCGTCCTGTATGCCGCGTTCTTCGTCGTGCTCTCCAACGCCCTCGTGGATCTCGTCTACGCCGCCCTCGACCCGCGGGTGCGCCATGTCTGAACCGCTGCTGGAGGTCGAGGACCTCCGCGTCAGCTTCCGGAGCCGGCGGGGCACCGCCGTCGCCGTCGACGGGTTGTCCTTCTCCCTCGCCCCCGGCGAGGTGCTGGGCGTGGTCGGAGAGTCAGGATCCGGAAAGAGCGTGTCCATGATGAGCATGCTCGGTCTCATCCGGGACCCGAACTGCACGGTGGAGGGGTCCGCCCGGTTCCGGGGCAGTGACCTGGTGGGCATGGCGGACAAGGACCTGCGGGTGCTGCGAGGCCGCGACATCGCGATGATCTTCCAGGACCCCATGACCTCGTTGACCCCGGTCTACACGGTGGGCTGGCACATCGCGGAACAGATCCGGGTGCATCAGTCGATGTCGAAGGCGCGGGCCCGCGCCCGCGCGGTCGAGCTGCTCGCCGAGGTGGGCATTCCCGATCCTGCGCGGCGGATCGACGACTACCCCCACCAGTTCTCCGGCGGCATGCGGCAGCGGGCAGTCATCGCGATGGGTCTGGCCAACAACCCTTCCCTGCTCATCGCCGACGAGCCGACGACCGCCCTCGACGTGACCACCCAGGCACAGGTGCTCGACCTCCTGCGGCGGCTCCGACGCGACCACGGCTCGTCGATCATCCTCATCACCCATGACATGGGCGTGGTCTCTCAGCTCGCCGATCGCGTCCTGGTCATGTATGCCGGGCGGGCCGCCGAGGAGGGCCCCCGGCAGGAGGTCTTCCACCACCCCCGCCATCCCTACACCTGGGGGTTGCTGGGGTCGGTGCCGCGGGCCCGGGCCCCGCGGGTCCGCCGGCTGCCGGCCATCCCCGGGTCACCCGCGTCGGCGCTGGCGGTGCCGTCAGGCTGCGCCTTCGCCCCGCGGTGCCGGTTCGCCCACGACCAGTGCGCGGAGCGACCACCGCTGGCCGGGGCTGACCACCTCGATGCGTGCTGGCTGCCTCGGGACCGCCGACACGAGCTGCGGCACTCGCTCGACGAGGTCGCGACGGCCGCCGGCGACCCGGGTCAGCAGTCGATCATCGTCCCCGCGACGGAGGAGTTCGAGTGACCGAGCGAGGTGAGGTGCTCCTGCGGGCCACCGACGTCGTCAAGCACTTCCCGGTGGCTGGATCGCCGTGGCGGCGTGGCGCCCGACAGGTGGTGCACGCCGTCGACGGGGTGTCCCTGGAGGTGCGTCGGGGTCAGACCCTGGGCATCGTCGGGGAGTCGGGGTGCGGCAAGTCCACCTTGGGGAGGTGTCTCGTGCGCCTGACCGACCTCACGTCCGGCCGGGTGGAGCTCGCCGGCCAGGACATCACGACCCTGTCGCGGCGCCGCCTGCGACCGGTGCGACGCGACATCCAGCTCGTCTTCCAGGACCCGTACTCCTCGTTGAACCCTCGACGTCGGGTCGGGGAGATGGTCGCCGAGGGCATGGAGGTCGCCGGTGAGCGCTCCGGCCGGCAGATCTCGGCGCGCGTCGCCGAGCTGTTCGAGCTGGTGGGTCTGTCCGCCGACCACGTGGACCGCTACCCGCACGAGTTCTCCGGCGGTCAGCGGCAGCGGGTGGGCATCGCCCGCGCCCTGGCCGTAGACCCCCAGCTGATCGTGGCCGACGAGCCCGTGTCCGCGCTGGACGTCTCCATCCAGGCCCAGGTGCTGAACCTGTTCGCGGACCTGCAGGACGAGCTCGGTCTGACCTACGTCTTCATCGCTCACGACCTCGGCGTGGTGCGGCACGTGTCCGACCGGATAGCGGTCATGTACCTCGGAGAGGTCGTGGAGGTCGCGGACGCGGACGATCTCTACGAGGCGCCCGCACATCCCTACACCGAGGCGCTCCTCTCGGCTGCGCCGGAGATCGACGACGGCGTCACCGCGATCGCCCCCGAGCGGATCGTGCTCGTCGGTGACGTGCCCAACCCGGTGAACAAGCCGATGGGGTGTCCGTTCCACCCACGGTGCCCGCACGTGCAGGCGAAGTGCACGGTCGAGCGCCCACCGCTGAGGGAAGTGGCCCCAGGGCGGTCGGCGGCGTGCCACTTCCCCCTCGTCGCCGTGGCGGGCAGACCGGCAGCGCCCTGAGCTGGAGAGGTTTCCCAGAGTGGGCCTCGCCTGTCTGGACACGTACGGACATCTTTGGGTCGTCGCGGCGGGTGCGTTCCACGACGGCATCTCCAGCCAGTACCAGCGTCTGCAGGGCGCGAGCCATCCGGCCGTCACCATCACGGTAGGGGTGGATCATCACGAGGTTGAGGTGGGCCATCGCCGCCATCAGCATCGGGTCCGTGCCGTCGCGCCGAGCCATCTGACCTGTGATGGCGGCGACGAGATCGCCGACGCGCTCCGGCGCTGGACCCTTGAGAGACGGTTGCGCCCGCCAGCACCGGAGCCGTGATCGACACCTCGATCGAGGTGACTACCGGAGGCCGAAGTCGGCGTCGCCCGGCTGGGGTCTCGGGAGGATGCGGGCCTGCTGGGCGCAGTAGCCGACGAGCTGGTCCATGACATCCAGCATGGCGTCCTCATCCTTTGGCGCGAGCAACGCGCGGAGCTGCTCCATGTCCTCGATGAGCACCTCCTCCGACATGCCAAATTCCACGAGCTCCACAATGACTGCACGCAGACTCTGGAATCCGCTTGGCCCCTCAATCGCTTCGAGCATCGAGTCACGGCGTTCGAGTATCCTCATCAGGATCCGGCAATGCGTGGAAACCTGATGCGAGCGGAATCAGCGCAGTATCCAACGATGAGGTCCATAACATCCATGGCCTTGTCCTCGTCTTCTTCAGAAACAAGCTTGCGAATCTGATCAAGATCCTCCAGAAGCACATCGGCCTCAACTCCGTTGTCTGCGAGTCCTTGCACGACGACGCGAAGCTTCACAAAGCCGTCGGAACCCTCCACTGCGTCAAGCATCAAATCACGTCGCTCAAGGGTTGTCATTCGGTATCACCTTTATCCAGGCTCCGCGGGTAGATTGCACGAGCCGTTGATACTCTTCGAAAGTCATCGGTCGGCTTGGCTCGAGATAGCCATGACCATCTGCTCCGCCCGGACGGTACGTGATGCGCGATGGCAAATCTTGCTCATCAATGATGAACATGTCGATCTTCTTGTCGGTCCCTCCGAAATCGATCGGCTTGCGATACGGGAGGATCTGGGCCAACCTCAGAGGCAGCTCCGGCGCCTCGGTTGGTCAATACAAGGGTGGCATCTGTTGACGTCTCCCAGCGCACGGCAGCGGTCATGGTGGCGGTCACTTGAGCCAGCGCAGCCACTCGCCGATCCCGTTGTTCGTCCCCACGGCGAGCAACGTCGTTCTCCGCCATGAGGATCGCAGCATCGGCAGAGGCCTCCGCAGCCTTACGGGCTCGCCGAGCATCCATCACCGCCACAACTGAGACAACAACAGCGACGGCGGCGATGCCCGAGGAGACGAGCGATGACGGGTCCACAAGGACAAGCATCCCGCTCCAAGGAGACCATCGCGCGCAACGGCACTACCGGTCGCCCTATGGGCACGCCTGTCCTCCCGAACCTGGTTGAGAGGCGTGAGGATTGGCTATGCAGCCGGGAAATGAGAGGTACCTGAGGTGGGGGTCAGGCAGGGGTCAGGCCATGGGTCAGGCCTCGTGACGACCAAGACTTGATCGTGAGCAGGTACCGCTTGGTCAACAGGTCCCGTTTTGGGGGGTGAGGTAGCCGATGAGGTCGACGATGAGGTCGGTGGGTGCGGATCCGCCGTTGTGGATGTCGATGGAGCCGTCGGCGCTGAGCTTGCTGATGACCAGGTTGGTGCGGGCGGGTGTGGCGGGGTAGTTGAGGGCGCTGGTGGGGACGGTGACGCCTCGGGGTCCGACCTGGAGGTAGCCGGGGCTGCCTTGGCTGACGACGGCGATCTGGAGGGCGGCGGCGCAGGCACCGGTGGGTGGGGCGACGGGGTTGCCGTTGGAGTCGGTGGCTCCGGTGATCTTCAGGGTGCGGGTGGCGCCGGCGGCCAGGGGTGCGGCGCTGGTGCCGGACAGGCCCGGGTCGTTGGTGTTGAGGATCCGGGCTGCCGGGATGGGGACGTAGGTGCTGGCACCGGCGGGGGGTGTGGTGGTGGTGGGCAGGTAGTAGCCCTGGACGTCGAGGATGACGTCTTGGGTGCCGACGGAGGAGTAGAGCAGGAGCTGGCCGGCGGCGCTGAGCTGGACCTGGGCGGTCGCGGAGGAGGACTGGCCGGCGATGGGGTGCAGGCTGGTCGTTCCGGGTTGGGGCTGTCCGGCGGCCCAGGCCACGAGGGCGGAGGTGCTGGGGGAGCTGGGGGTGGTGATGTTGACGGTGACTGCGGTGGCCCCGGCGGGGACACCGCCGGAGCCGGCGATGGTAACGGTGCGGATCGTCGCGGCGGGGAGTTTCCCGCAGCCGGGGGCGTTGCCGGTGCTGGCGCGGCTGTCGCAGACCCGTGACCCGGCCAGGGGGACGTAGTAGCTGCCGGTGACCCCGGCGGTGGTGGCGTCGGCCTGGTCGGTGTAGTAGCCGACGACGTCGATCAGGACGTCGGCGGTGCCGCCGCCGCCGAGGACGGCGGAGATCTGTCCCTGAGCGTCGGGTACGACGATGGCGGAGTTCGCGACCGGGACACCGGCGGGCAGGTTGATCGTGGATGTCGCGGTCCCGGGCCCGTTGTCACCGAACCGGAGCCACGTCGACTGGGAGGCGTTCAGACCGGTCACGGACACGGCGACGGCGGTGACCCCGGTGGCGGGGACCCCCGCGGTACCGGTCACGGTCCAGGCGCGCCGAGCACTGGTGGTCAGAGTCCCGCCGTTCTGGTTTCCTCGGGTGTCGACCAACCGGGTCGGGCTGAGCGGGACGTACACGTTGCGGGTGGGTGCGACGGTCTGGTTCTCGACCGCCGCGACGGTGGCGCCGAAGGATCCGGTGGCGATCTGTGATGCGGCGGCCGCCGGGGTCTCGCTCAGCTGAAGGGCGCCGGCCGGGGTGAGGGCGACGAGGCTGGGGACGTAGGCGCCGGGTGAGGTGGTGTCGTGCAGGAAGTCGCCCCCGCTGTAGAGGGTGGCTGCCGAGTCTTTGGTGTACCCGGTCCCCTTGAGGGTGCCGGTGGTGCTCAGCCCGGTCGCGGTGCCGAGAAACTGGGTGATGGTGCCGGTGACCCGGTCGCGGATCCACAGGTCGGGGTGTCCGTCATGGTCGACGTCGCCCGGGGCGATGAGGTCCGAGTGCGCGGCGTCGATCGGTGTTAAACCGGGGCCGGTGAGGGTGAGACCGATGGCCGCATTGAGACCTGCGAGTTTGCCTCCTGGGTAGAGCCAAATCTTCTTGTTCTCGATCGTGATGAGGTCGTAAGGGCTGTTGCTGGTGAGGTGTCCGGGCGCGACCATGGCGGTCAGGCTGGACCAGTCGCCGGGGCAGTCGCTGCAGTTGCTGTCGCATCCGAAGTGGGGGACATCAACCGATTGGTTCCCGTTGAAGTGCCCGCTGCCGTCGTTGAGGTAAAGCGTCATCGTCGCTGTCGTCGCGTTGAACGTCTTCCACGCAAAGACATCATCGACGGTGCCGGCGCCGTCGAACGACCCGCGGTGGGTGAGGATGGTGCCGCTCCAGGACCCCCCTGGTCCAACAGCCTTGGGGCTGGCGATGTACGGCCCTTGTGATGGGACGGTGTTGGTGTCGACGACGACGCCGGGGTCCTTGTCCGAGGGGTAGACCCGCAGCCGTCCGTCGGGGGTAGTGGTGATGATGTCGGGGGTGTGGTCACCGTCGATGTCGCCGAGGGTGGGGGTGCTGGCAGGGTTGGCGGGGACGTAGAAGCTGTACTGCTTGGTCTGGCTGGTGTTGCCGGCCTGGTCGATGACCCGCACGAACAGAGTGTTCGTACCCCAACGGCTGGGGGTCACACCGGTGGCGGTGGCTGTCGCGGAGGTGGTGCCGGCGGGGAACGCCTTGGAGCCGCCGACGCTGTTGTTGGCTGGCGGATTGCCCGTGGCTAAGGGGCTGAGCTGCCAGTCGATGCGGGAGACGCCGCTGTGGTCGTCGGTGGCGTTGAGGGTGAAGGTTCCGGCGCTGCCGGCGTGCAGCGTGGTCTGGGTGGCGCTGCCGGACGGGGGGTAGCTGGCGGAGCTGATGGTGCCCATCGTCGGTGGGGTGGTGTCGACGCCGAAGGCGGAGCCGTTGGCGGCGGCGGAGCTGAGGATGCCGTCCGAGGTGTACACCGACCAGCTGTAGTCGTGCCCGTTCGTCAGTACCGGGGTGTCATGGTGGACGGTGCCGGAGGTGACGGCGTTCTCGGTGCTTCTGGCCGCGTTGAGGGGTGTGGCGCCGGTGGTGGTGTCGGTCAGGGTGAAGACCCCGTAGACGACCTGCCCGCCGATGGGGCTGGAGACGGTCGCGGACAGGCTGACCGGGGTGGCGGCGTTGGTGGCACCGATCCAGGTGTTAACCGGGGCGGGGTCGGTGCCGAGGCCGGTCGGGACGTTCGGGGTCCGGTCGTAGACCGTGGTCAAGATCGGGTTGTTCGCAAACCGCATGAACGCGTACGCGTCACCCTCGTTGCCCGTCAGCTGGTAGTTGACGCTGGTGGCGCCGTTGCGGACGGTGGTGCGGATGGACTTGGTCACGTCGAAGTTGACGTTGACCGGGGTCGTGTCCGCGCAGTGGGTGACGTTCTGGGTGTTGGAGTCGGCGTCGGTGCCGGTCACAACACCCGGTTGCGCGTTCCAGGTCGTCTGGGCGCTGAAGCCGCCGACGTAGGTGGCGGTGGCCGAGTAGGCCGGGGCAGGGCAACCCTTCGCGGTATGGGTCACGCTGGTCTGCAGGGTCGCGGAGTTCACGACGGTGTTCGCCAGGCCCTGGGTGTCGAGCTGGAAGAGGGCCCGCTCCACGCCGATGCACCCGGCGTAGTTGTTGTAGCCGACGCCGGGAGCGGCGGACTGGGAGTTGTAGTTGCTGACGTTCGGGCACCCGGACTGGACCCAGGTGAAGTTCTGCCGGTCGCCGCGGGCGGAGAAGTACGGGTCGATGTAGACCGGGTACACGGTGGCAGAGCTGCCCAGCACGCCCTGGTCGGGTTTGACGCTGAGAGTCTGAGTGGTCTCGCCGGCGGAGGTCGTCGGGGCCCCGACGGTCGCGTCGACGACGGCGGTCTTGGCCTGCTCGCCGGGGGCGCTGCCGTCGGAGGGGTCCGGCGGGGGCGCCCCCGGGCTGCCTGGGCTGGAGGGGTTGGCGACGGTGGAGTCCCACATCAACGGGGTCGGAGCGGTGAACTGCAACATGTTTGAGGAGTCCGTGCCGTGCAGGGCGCCGGTGGTGGGGTCGTCGGTGATCTGCAGACCGGGAGCCTTTACGGCGAAGTTGATGCTTTTCAGGGCGGGGTTTGTCGCCGCGGCGGGGGTCTTGACGGCCAGGACCTCACTGAACCCGCCCCCGTCGGTCGCGGTAACGACGAGGTCGACCCCGGGCATGACCTCCGGGTAGGTCGCGGTCGCCCCGCTCAGGACCGGCTGCGGCAACGCGGTGGGGTAGGTGATCGTCAGACTGCGCCCGCCAGCGTCGGTGACCTGGACCAGGGGGCCGCTGCCACCGGCGGAGAACGCGACATCGGTGGGGGCGGCGACCGGGTGAATCATCCCGTCGGCACCCGTCTGCAGGGTGGCATCGACCGGGACCCAGCCCCCGGCGGCGGCGACCCGGGTCGGCAGCAGCGACTGCACCTGGGTGAACGTCCCGTCCGGGTTCGCCGTGGTCTGCGACGTCGGCGTCGTCAGGTCCTGTACGACCTGCTCCACCCCGGTAGCGCGCGCCTGCGCCGCCGCGCCCGACGCGCCCGACGCGCCCGCCGCGCCCGACGCGCCCGACGCGCCCGACGCGCCCGACGCGCCTAGGGCGTGTCTCCAAAAGTCTGGGGGTGGGCTGGGTGATTCTGGGGTCATGTCGCGTACTCAGGTCCTGAATGATGCCCAGTGGAGTCGGATCGTGCCGTTGCTGCCGACCTCGGATGGCAAGCGGGGCAAGCGTTTTGCTGATCACCGACCCTTAGTGGAGGGCATCATGTACCGGTATCGGGCGGGCTGTGCCTGGCGCGATCTGCCGGCAGTGTTCGGGCCGTGGCAGACGGTGTGGAAGCGGCACCGGCGGTTCGCTGGTGACGGGACCTGGGACCGGGTCCTGGCCGTTCTCCTGGCCGAGGCTGACTCGCGGGGGCTGGTCGACTGGAACGTGTCCGTGGACTCCACGGTCAACCGGGCGCACCAGCACGGGACGAACACGACCCGACCTGCCCAGGTCACAGGGGGCAGGATCGAATTACAAGAATTTGCGGGTCGAGCCGGTTGACCATGCGGTAGGCCGCTCCCGCGGGGGGTTGTCGACGAAGATCCACCAGCTGTGCGACGGCACCGGGTTGCCGTTGGTGATGCTGATCGGTCCTGGCCAGAGCGGCGACTCCCCGATGTTGAAGCATCTGTTGGCAGCGTTGAAGATTCATCGCTTGGGTAGGGACGGGCGGTTCGGGCCGGGCCGGCCTCGGACCACCCCGGACGCCCTGCTGGGTGACAAGGCGTACTCCTCGCGCGGGACCCGAGAACTGCTGCGGCTGCGCGGGATCAAGGCCGTCATCCCCGAGCCGTCGGACCAGATCGGGCACCGCAAACGACGGGGCCGGGCCGGGGGCCGACCCCCCACCCTCGACACGATCGCCTACAAAGGCCGCAACGTCGTAGAACGCGGATTCAACACCTTCAAGCAGTGGCGCGCCCTCGCCACCCGCTACGACAAGCTCGCCCTGACCTACCGCGCCGGCGTTGTCCTGCGAGCTGTCGTGCTGTGGCTCAACACATTAGGAGACACGCCCTAG
>NZ_JANXRJ010000149.1 GCF_025353065.1 Lapillicoccus sp. | reverse complement strand
CACGAGGTCGCCGTCCAGCTCACCGCCCGCGACGCGCTGGCCGCCCACGCCGAGGTCGAGCTCCAGATCGACCCGAACAACCTCACCAACCCCTGGCACGCCGCCTACGCCTCGACGGCCGCCTTCACCATCGGTGCGGTCCTGCCGTTCGTCGCTGCCCTCGTCGGCTCGCCGAGCTTCCGGGTCCCGCTCATCGTCGTGTTCGTCGTCGTCGCCCTCGGACTGACGGGTGTGACCAGCGCCCGCCTGGGCGGGATGCCGGCACCCCGGCAGGTCGCCCGCAACGTCCTCGGCGGCCTGCTGGCGATGGTCGTGACCTATCTCATCGGCCGGCTCGTGGGTACGGCCCTCTGAGCTGAGGGCGGCGCGAGCCTGACCGATCGCGGGCGGCCGGGTGGCGTCCGCTCCCCGGCCCTCTGTCCCTTTGTCGGGTCACCCGATAAAGGGACGCTTCCCGCGAGGACGGTTCTCGAGCGAACCGCCCCTTACTCACGGGCCTCCAAGAACGGCGCGCTTCACTGGACAACCGTTCTCCAGCGGACCGTCCCTTTATCGGGTCACCCGATAAAGGGACGGAGGCGCCGCGGGCCGCGCCTGAGCGGCTCGATCAGGTGAGGGTGGCGACGAGCACGGCCTTGATGCTGTGCATCCGGTTCTCGGCCTGGTCGAAGACGATCGAGGCCGCGGACTCGAACACCTCGTCGGTCACCTCGAGCGCGTCGAGCCCGTGGTCCTCGTGGACCTGGCGGCCGGCGACGGTCTCGAGGTCGTGGTAGGCGGGCAGGCAGTGCATGAACTTCACCTGCGGATTCCCTGTCGCCGCAAGGAGATCCGCGTTGACCTGGTAGGGCAGCAGCAGAGCGATGCGCTCGGCCCAGACCTCCTTGGGCTCCCCCATCGAGACCCAGACGTCGGTGTGGACGACGTCGACGCCCGCCACCCCGGCGGCCACGTCGTCGGTCACGGTGAGCCGGGCGCCCGTGGTCTCCGCGACCTCCCGGGCCGAGGCGACGACGGTCGTGTCCGGCCAGAGAGATCGAGGCGCCACGATGCGGACGTCCATGCCCATCATGGCGCCGACGACGAGCAGCGAGTTGCCCATGTTGAAGCGGGCGTCGCCGACGTAGGCGTAGGAGATCTCCTCCGCCGGCTTGGCGACGTGCTCGAGCATCGTCATGGCGTCGCAGAGCGCCTGGGTCGGGTGCCACTCGTCGGTGAGGCCGTTCCAGACCGGCACCCCGGCATACGCGGCCAGGGTCTCGACCGTGGCCTGGGCGTCGCCGCGGTACTCGATGCCGTCGTAGTAGCGACCGAGGACCCGCGCGGTGTCCTTGATCGACTCCTTGTGGCCGATCTGGCTGCCCGAGGGGTCGAGGTAGGTGACGTGGGCGCCCTGGTCGTAGGCCGCGACCTCGAAGGAGCAGCGGGTGCGGGTCGAGGTCTTCTCGAAGATCAGCGCGATCCGCTTGCCCGTGAGGCGTTGCACCTCGCGGCCCTCGCGGCGCTCGGCCTTGAGGTCGAGCCCGAGGTCGACGAGCGAACGCCACTGCGCCGGGGTGAAGTCGAGTTCCTTGAGGAAGGAACGGCCGGTGAGGGCGCCCGACGTGCGCGAGGTGTCAGCAGTGGCGGAGGCGGTCGAGGCGGTGGTCACCTCTCCCATGCTAGAGCGAGCGGTCAGTCGCCCGGAGGGGCGTCCAGCGCCTCGACGAGGGCGTCGGCGACGACCTGCGGAGCCGCGATCGGTATGCCGTGCCCCACCCCGGCGAGGGCGATCTCGCGCATGGTGCCGCCGGCCGCGGCATACGCGGCGAGGACGGCCCGGATCTGGCTGTCCATCGGCTGTGGTGGCATGACGTCGGCGCCGGGCCACCCGGGGACGGCACCGAGCTGACCGAGCATGCCGAAGTCGAACATCGAGGCGTCCGAGACGACCTGGTCGGCCTCTCCGTGGATCCACGTGATGGACGGCTTGGACTCCAGTCCGGGGAGGGCCGAGGCGTCGAAGTGCTTGGGAGACATGGCATTGAGGACGCCGCGGTCGCCGGGCGCGAGGCTCGGCCAGTGCTCGGAGGGGGTCATGTCCCCGGGATAGAAGTCGTCGCCGAGCGCCGTCCGGAGCATCTCCGCGACGAGGAAGTCCTCGTCGACGGCGGCCGCGTTGTCGCCCGGTCCGAAGAAGGTCCGGAAGATGACGCGCGGGCTGGTGGGGTCGGCGTCGCTCGTGTCCTGGTCGCGCAGCCGCTGGACGAACGTCGGTGCGGCGCCGCCACCGCCGGTGCCGGCGAAGTCGTCGGTGCAGGGGGTGCCGTCGGCGCCCTTGGTGCCGCCGAACCCGTAGGGCGAGAGGGGGGCGACGAGGACGACCGCGCCGAGGTCGCCCGGGTGCTCGAGGAGGTACTGCTCGAGGACGCCCCCGCCCATCGACCACCCGGCGGCGACGAGGTCACCGCGGCCCGTGAGCCCGAGGACCGCGAGCAGCCCGCGCACGTCGTCGACCATGTCACCGAGCCCGCGTGTCGCGTCGATGCCGACCTGTTGGGTGCGACCGAAGCCGCGCAGGTCCGGAGCGATGACCCGCACGTCGTCGGGGAGCGCCTCGGCGACGTAGCGCCACCACCCGCCGGTGACGAGGTTGCCGTGGACGAGCAGCACCGGCCGGCCGTCCTGCGGGCCGCTGCTCCAGACGTTCGTGGTCAGGCGCGGCGTCTCGACGAGGTGGCACTCGAAGGTGGTCATGCATGTGGTGTAGCACTCATCCCTATTGTTCCGAGGCAGATTCGGGTATGCCGTCAGCCGGGGAGCGGCTGGCCGGGACAGGTCCCGAGGATGCGCACCAGGACGTCGTGCTCGGCCGGGGTGACCCAGAGGTGGTAGCGCATCTTCACGGCCACCTGCCGCGCGGCGTACGCGCACCGGTATGCCGCGGCGGGAGGCAGCCACGTGGCGGCGTCACCGTCGCCCTTGCCCACGTTGGTGGGACCGTCCACCGCCAGCAGGCCGAGGGGGTCGTTGGCGAAGGCGAGCCGCTCGCGGTCGGTCAGCTGCTGGGCGCCCTTCTGCCAGGCGTCCCCCAGCGCCACGACGTGGTCCACCTGGATGTCACCCGAGGTGGTCTGCCCCCGGACGAAAGCGATGACCCGGCCGGTGTAGGGGTCGTGCAGCGTCCCGGTGCGCACCACGCAGCCGTGGGTGCGCGGGTCGAGGGTCGTGGACGTGAGGTCGCGCCGGAGGATGTCGTTGCGGGTGTCGCAGCCGTTGCGGTCGACGTCGGACCACGCCGGGCCGAAGCGGGCGCGGTCGTAGCCGGTCATCGGTGCGCGTCCCTTCACCGCCAGGCTCGCGAGCGCGATGAGAGCGTCCCCGGTCGGGGCGATGGTGGGTGCTGTGGTGGTCACGACAGCGGTCGGCGTGGGCGGCCCGACCCTGGTCGTCACCACGCCGTTCAGCGCATAGCCCGTGGCCCCGGCCACGAGCAGTCCGACCAGGGCACTGATCGCCACGCGCACACGGGGTCGGCGGGGGGATTGCAGTCGAGGAATGCTCTTGAGGGTAGGGCCACCCGCGCCGGATCGGGTTCTCATCGGACACCCCTCACGGGCAGGATGGCGAAGGCTCCGATGATGGCGCAGACCCCTGCGACGGCGTACAGCACGCCGTAGCTGCCGCTGCCGACAGCCAGGATGACCGGCGCGATCGCCGGCGCGATGGAGAAGGGAAGTGCGCCGGCGATGTTGAAGACCCCGAGGTCCTTTGCGGCGCTGTTCCCGTCGGGCAGTACGTCGATGACCAGGGCGAGGTCGACGGCCACGTAGACACCCAAGCCGAGGCCACTGATGGCCATGCCGACGAGGAAACCGTCGAAGCTGCTGGCGACAGCGATCACGAACAGCGCCAAGCCGTACATGATCGATGCGGCGAGGACGAAGATCTTTCGTCGGCCGATCCGGTCGGAGAGCCTGCCACCGATGAGGGACGCGGCGACGAGGACGACGGACTGCGTGAGTGTGCCGAGAAATATCTGTTGCGGCACAGCGGACTCGGCGCTGCTGATGCTGTTGAGCAGGTAGTAGGCCTGGTAGGTGGTCAAGAAGGCGTAGGCCAGAACGAACATGAAGCGGCTGACGAAAGCCCAGGCAAAGTCCGGGCTCCTACGCGGGTTGACGTAGAACGTGCCGGCGAACTGCTGCATGGACCAGGTCGGCCTGTCCGCCCTGGCGAGGCGGCGATCGTTCAGCGTGCCCGCGAAGAGCAGGATGAAGAACCCGCCGATCGCGCACGGGGCCATGAACATGGCGACCTGGTTGCCGGTGAAGAACGTGACCACGAAGGTGCCGCTCGCCGACGCGATGGGCAGACAGACACCAAGGACATCGGAGACCATTCCGCGTTGGACAGCCGGGACCTGGTCGGGGAGTACCGCCACCATGGCGGCCAGAAGGGCGTTGAAGGACATCTGGGCGACACACCAGCCGACCAGGACGACCGGGACGGTCGGTGCCTCTGCAACAACGAGGATGGACAGCAGGGCGCCGACACCCGCCACCAACGACAGGCTGGTCGACGCCTGCTCGGTCTGCACGAGGATGTTGACCTTCAACGCCAGGGTGACCAGCAGGGGCGCGATGAACACCAGGCTGGTGCTGATCAACGCCAAGGAGTAGAGCGCGATGAAACCCCATCCGACCCGGTGTCCCACTGACGACCCAGGCTCCACGAGGTCCTCACGACGGTAAACCCGGCAACCGGCCCGACGCACCACCCCGCGTCAGCTGTCCCCAGACTCGGGGTCGTGAGCGGCGCCGTCAAGGGGTGTGGTGCGGCTCGACCCGGGGACCCGACGTCGGTCACAGGGCCTCCACGGAGATCAGGATGACGCCCAGGTCTCGGATCCTGGACAGCAGTCCGTGCAACTCGGCCTGATCCAGGATGTCGCCGGTCAGGCTGGTCGTCCCGTCGTCGTCCTGAGTCAGGGTGAGGTCACCGAGCCAGGGCGACCAGTGGTGGTCCAGGTGCCCGGCGACCCGAAGCCGGTAGCCGGCGGGCACCGGTCGATGGGGGGACGCGGTCATGAGGACCCGACCCTCCCGGTCGCCTCGATGGTCCGGTGAGAGGTGGTCCGGCGGCTGCCGGTATGCCGGCGGATGACGCACTCGGCGACCACCAGGTTGATGCCCCAGCCCGCCCCCAGGCTCAGGTCGGTGGTGAGCTCGCTGGTGCCGAAGACCGCGTGCCCGATGCCCAGGGTGAACGTCTGGGTGCCGGCGCCGACAGCCAGCGCGTAGCCCCGGGTCATCCACGCGCGGTGGCGTGCGACGTCACCGCGCCGGATCGCAGTGAAGCCGACGATGATGCTGGCGGCCATGCCCGACCCGAACGCGAGTCGGAACAGGTACGCCAGCTCCCCGGTGCCGGGCTGGCGGGGGAAGAACTGCGTCATCCACAGCGCCGAGAAGGCCACCGCCAGACCCAGAACCACGACCACCCGCCCGGACCTCCGGTGCCACCGGGGCTGGCGGGCCCTGAAGGACGACGAGAACTGGATGGCGCCGAGGACGGCACACAGCACCGCGCACGAGATGTGGACGACCACCGGCACCGGTGACGAGGTGAAGCGGGGGTTCGCTGGCATCACGCGCGGACCACCCGTGAGCTCGATGAGCCGAAGCGAGCCCGCGATGGCGGGGATCAGGACGAGGGCGACCAGCGCGAACGGCACCCACGTGGTCGAGCGGGTCGACCGGGTGGGGTCGGGGGCGGCCAGGACGGTCACCGGGCACCGGCCGGGTCGAGCCGGGAGTCAACAGGATTGGGCGCACGGACAGCCGCCGGGGTGCGCGACTCGCGCCACAGCGAGCAGCCGAGGCCGATCAGGGCGACGCCGGTCGGGATGGCGAAGAGCCTGAAGCTGACCTGCGGCAGAAGGAGGATCGCCAGGGTCGCGACGGCGCCGACGGCGAGGAGCGCGGAGGCCCATCGGGCGAGGATGCGGGAGCGGAAGAGGGCGATGCCGAAGAGCACACTGCCGCACAGGAATCCGACGCCCATCAGGGAGATGAGGGGCTGGATCAAGCCGAGGTCGCCGCTCGCGTGGCCGCCGGGAACGGCCACAGCAAGGACTTCCCTCACGTAGCCGGGCGATGTGGCGGCGATGGAAGGGACGACCACCAGACCGGTGACCTCGACGCCCAGCATGGCGAGGAAGCCGGTGGCGAGGACGAGGTACCCGATCAGGCCGAGCATCCCGGTCCGCGTCACCTGGCGCAGGTACATGCCGGTGATGCCGGCGAGCGACAGCGCGGCGAAACCCACCTTCATCGACTGGCGCACCTTCCACTCGGTCGTGGTGACGAGGGCGAGGTCCAGGTGGGGATGGTTGATCTGGACACCGATGTACAGCAGCCCCCCGACGACGGCGGCGACGGCCGCCGCTCGGGTGAGGGTGGTGGTCGTGACGGTCATGTCGGTCTCCTGGTGCGAGGTCCGTGGCCGGGCGCCGCGGGATGGCTCGAAACCTAGGCGCCGGTGGGGTGACCCGGAATCACCCGACGATGTGACTGACGATGTGAGATCGGGCCGTCGGCCCGGCTACATCAGGCCGCGTTCACGCGCCCGGCGGACCGCCGCCCGGCGGGTGGTGACATCCAGCTTGGTGAAGATGTGCTTGGTGTGGGTGCGCAGCGTGTTGGGCGAGACGAACAGCTCGCGGGCGATCTGCGGCCCACTCAGCTCGCTGTCGAGCAGCCTGAGCACCTGAAGCTCCCGCGCGCTCAACCGGTCTGCCGAGCCCGGCGCCGGGACATCCTCTGAGTCCGCGGTTGCACCGGCGGACGATGAGTCGAGGCGGAGCAGGCGACGCGAGTGGACGCCTGTGACGGCTCGGTGCTGTCCGGCGCGCAGCAGCTGCACCATGGGGGTGCCCTCGTCCAGGAACAGCCGCACATAGGAATCGGGTTCGGGCGACTGGGCCCAGACCTGGCCCAAGGACCGCAGGGCCTGGGGCCGGTGTCCTCGAGCGTCCTGGGCCAGGGCCTGCAGCAGGCGGATCTCGACGAGACTCCCGGCTCCTCCGGAGGTCTCGGCGGCCGTGTACAGACGCCCCAACAGGCGCACCGCCCCGTCGATCGCGTCGGGGTCGGGGTGTGCCCGGTGACCCGCGATGAGCAGGCGCACCAGGGTGAGGTGGTCAAACTCCCGGAGGTACGCGGTGTCGTGTGCGGCGGACACGCCGCGTTCGCGGGTCCAGCCGGTGGCCGCCGACAGGTTGCCCTGGCTGATCCACACCCTGGCCTTCATCGCCGCAAGGGGACGGACGTCAGGGAAGAACCCCGGCCGGTAGAGCTGCTCCGCCTGATCGAGGAGGCGGATGGCCTGCTGCGGCTCGCCCTCGGCACCGGCAATCCGACCCATCGCCACGAACCACCGATACCTGCCTTCGGCCATCGCCGCACCCTCACCGAGGGCCGCGGCCGCCTCGAGGTGTCGCTTGGCCGACTCGAGATCGCCGACTTCGTAGTCGATCTCGCTCAGTCCGACGTGCAGGCCGGGGGTTGCCCGAACCACGTCCACGCCGTGCGCTCCGCTGACCTGGAGTGCTCGCTCGTACAGCCGTCGTGCCGTGCTGGGGTGACCTGCCGCGAGCCACATGTCAGCCAGCACCACGGTGCTGCTCAGCTCGTCGACGAGGTTGCCGGCTGCGTGCAGGCTCGCGACAGCGTCGGTGAACGACTCCAACGCGCTCGTCACGTCCCCCTTCGCCCAGGCGGCCAGGCTGAGGAACCCGACCGCACCGCCACGGGCCAGATGGTCGGTGGGGCCGGCCAGGTCGAGAGCGCGCCGGGCGTGCACCGTCATACCCGCGACATCGCCACGGGCCTGGGCGATCGAGGCCCGATAGACGGCGATGGTCGCCGGCAAGGTGCGGAGCTCCTCGGTTCTGGCCCACGGTGGGTCAGAACCCACCCGTGCGCCGGCCAAGGCGATTTCGGCGTCGTCGAGTCGGGGCTCGAACGCGTCGAGGTCGCCAGATTCCATCAGCAGGTATCCGCAGAAGACGCTGAGGACGGGGCTGCGTCGGACGGTCTCGTCGGGAAGGGACCTCAGCCAGCCCAGCAGCATCGATTCTTGTCGGTTGCGTCGGATCGCCGGCACAGCCAGCTCCATCAGGTATGCCGCGCGGCCGAAGTCACGCGCCGCCAGTGCGTGCCGGACCGCATCCTCGGCCGAGTCATGGGCCTCGTACCAGCGGCTGGCCCGCTGATGCATCAGGGGAACCAGGTCCGGCTGATCGGCGAGCAGTCGCGCCCTCAGCAGGTCGGCGAAGAGGTGGTGGTAGCGGTACCACTGCCCGTGGTCGTCCAAGGTGACGACGAAGAGGTTGGCCCGCCGCAGAGCCGTGAGCCTGTCGCTTCCGTCGACGCCGCCCGTGCGTGCGTCACACAGCGGCCCGGTGAGGCGGTCGAGAACCGCCGTCCGCAGCAGGAACTCTCGATCGTGCTCACTCTGGTGCGCCAGCACCTCCTCGACGAGGTAGTCGACGACGTATCGGTCGTTCCCCGTGAACCGGGCGATGAAGCCGCTGACGTCCTCGCGCCCCTGAAGAGACAGTGCGGCGAGCTGGAGCGCAACGATCCACCCTTCGGTGCGTTCCTCGAGGACCTCGATATCGGCTGCGGCGAGGTGCAGCCCGGTCGCCTCGTTGAGGTAGGCGGTGGCCTCGTCGGACGTGAAACGCAGGTCTGCGGCCCGGATCCCGACCAGTTCGCCGCGCACCCGCCATCGAGGCAATGGGAGGTCGGGGTCGGCTCGGGTGCTGAGCACCAGGTGTGTCCGTGGCGAAAGGTGCTCCAGCAGGAACGCCATTCCGCCCCGGACGTCGTGGCTGCTGATCAGGTGGTAGTCGTCGAGGACCAGCCAGATCTCGCCCGGTGCCGCAGCGAGCTCGTTGAGCAGAGACCTGAGCACGAGGTCGGTCGGCATGGGGACGGACGCGATGAGCTCGAGCGCAGCCGAGCCGACACCAGGCACCGCCGTCTGCAGCGCGGTCACGACGTAGGTCCAGAACGTCTCGGGCTCGTTGTCCGAGAGGTCCAGCGAGACCCACGCGACGGCACGTTCCTCGCCCGGCGCGGACAGCCACTCCGCCAGGAATGTCGTCTTGCCGAACCCGGCCGGGGCGGATACCAGCGTCAGCCTCGACTCGGCTCCTCTCAGCAGGCGTGCGCCGAGTCGGGGACGTGCCACCAGACCGCGTCGGAGACTCGGGGCGTAGAGCTTGGTCGCTATCAGTGGACGTGCCACGCGATCCCCATTCCCCGGAGCGTCAACGTGCCCGAAGTGGCTGCGCCCACGCTAACGCTTCCGGAGCAGGCGTCGAGGCGCTTCACCGGATGGCGTCAACGGGCCGGTCCTGTGGCAACGTGCGGGAGCTCGGTCCGACTGAGCCGAACGGACCAGTCCGGGGCGGCCGAATGGCCCGTTCGGATGGTATCTAGGGCGTGTCACTGGCCTCTTCTCAGAAGTCGTGGGAACGTAAGTGGGTCGGGTGAACGTCTCAGCGACACGAAAACTTTGACGGTTGGCCCGTTGTGGTACGTAAACCGTCGCTCGCCCGGCCCCGGTGGGGCCGGGTTTTTCGTTCCCCGTCTCCAAGCGGTGCGTACAGTCACTCGCCGTGGACCCCTTCTGGCGCGAGCTGCCCGACGCCCTCCGGCGGGCGGCCTGGGACCGGTTCGATGCCCGCTACGACTTCCGTCCGGGAATGGACCCCGCCAGCTGGCCGGCGATCCGGGAGCCGGCCGACTCGATGACCTTCGACCTGTCTCCGATCTTCTCCGGTGACGCGCTCGGCGCCGCCGGGTGGGAGGCGGTAGAGGCCGAGGCGCGGCGCGCCCTCCTCGCCGTCTTCGCCGACGAGGAGGTGACGGTGCTGGACTGGCAGCACGCGGCATACGCAGTGCCGCCGGGGCAGCTCGCCATGGCCCCTGGCAGCCGATGGCCCGAGGAGAACGAGGCGTGGCCCGTGACGGTCGTCCCCAACGGCGACTACTACGCGTTCCTCTCCGCCGATCTCGCAGTGGGGACGTTCGGCCACCCGTGGGAGCGGACGCTGTGCGTCATCGGCGAGCCGATGGTCGTGACCCTCGGGCGGACGCTCGAGACGTGGCTACCGGTGCTGCGCCGGGGCGGGCAACCCCCCACTGGTGCGTTCCGGACACCCGTTCTGTGAAGTCCTCGCGCTCGCGCGGCCCGGGGACTTGATAAAACGTGTGCTCGGAACGCACCGACCTGGGTCAGCGGGCCAGCGGGAACGCGGACCGCCGACCGGGAACCGGCAGCTTCCTGGCGCAGATCCGCTCGGCGTCCTCGCGCGGGACCTCGAACATCCGCAGGAGGTTGTGCGCGAGCTGGTCGGCGGCGCGGCCGACCGCTCGAGGCGTCCGGCCGGCTCCGACGAGGTTGAGCACCCCCAGCAGTGCTCCACCGACGCAGGCGAGGGCGACGGCGGGATCGTCGACGGTGAACCGGCCGGCATCCCGCGCAGCCAGTATGTCGCGGAGCGCGCGCGGTGCCAGGCCGGTTCCTGCGCTCAGGTAGGTGTGTCCGGTGTTGCAGATGATCCTGGCCATCTGGGGGTGCGTCGTGGGCAGGCGCGCCGTCATCCGGACGCCGGTGGCGAAGACCTCGGCCGGGTCGTCGATGTCGGCGGTGAGCTCGTCCAGCATGGCGCCGTGCTCCTCGAGCGTCTCGGCGATCGCGGCGCCGAACAGCTCGGTCTTGGTGGGGAAGTGGTTGTAGAACGAGCCGAAGCCGACGTCGGCGAGATCGGTGATCTCCTGGATGCTCGCCTCGGTGCCGTTCTCCCGGGCCAGCAGCTCGCAGGCGGCCGCGACGAGCGCCGCCCGGGTGCGGGCCCGACGGCGACCGCCTCGGTTCTCTGTGTCGTGCGCCTCGCTCATGGGGAGAGACTACCGCTGACTGATCTTGTCATCAGAAGTGATGGGCACTTGACAAAGTAGTCGTCGACTACTGATGATTTCATCAGAAACGACGAGAGGATCACCGGTGACCACTCCTGCGGCCGAGGCCGATGCACGCGATCGCCAGCAGACCGACCTGCATGCCGACCTGCACGCCGAGCAGGGGGCGATCAGGGGCGACCGTGCGGACCGCCACGCGAACCCCGTCATCAAGGTCCTCGATCTGGCCTGGCTGGAGTTCGAGAAGCCGGACCTGGACCGGGCCGAGCGCTTCGCGCACGACTTCGGGTTCACCACCGTCGCCCGCACGCCCGTCTCGCTGCACCTGCGCGGAGCCTTGGCCGGTAGTCAGTGCATGGTCATCCGCAAGGGGCCGGTGTCGCGCTTCGTGGCTCCCGTCTTCCGCGCCGCCGACCGCGCCGATCTCGATCGGCTGGCCCGCGCCAACGACGGCCGCGTGAGCTCCTGACCGGGCCGGGTGGTGGGTCGGTGCTCGACCTGCGCGACCCCGCCGGATCGCTGCTGCGGGTGGTCGCCGGTCTCGACGACTTCCGGGCCCAGGCTCTCGTCGCACCCCTGGTCGTGAACAGCGGCCGCACGGTCCTGCGGACGAACGCCGTGCAGCGGGCACCCGTCGCGCCCGCCCAGGTGCACCGACTCGGTCACGTCGTGCTGGAGACGACCTCGTTCCAGCAGTCACTGGACTGGTACCAGCACAACCTCGGGCTGATCGTCAGCGACTTCCTGTTCTTCCCCGGCCAGCGGCACCGCGGGCCGACGATGGCGTTCATCCGCTGCGACCGCGGCGCCACTCCCTCGGACCACCACACCCTGGCGATGACCCTGGGCCCGCGCAACCGCTACGTCCACTCCGCCTACCAGGTGGCCGATCTCGACGCCATCGCCGCCGGAGGACGGTACCTCGCCAAGCAGGGACATCGTCACGCGTGGGGCATCGGGCGACACATCCAGGGCAGCCAGATCTTCGACTACTGGCGTGATCCCGACCGGTTCATGGTCGAGCACTTCACCGACGGCGACCTGTTCGACACCTCGATCGAGGCCGGGTGGGCGCCGATGACCGCGAGCGGCCTGTCGCAGTGGGGGCCTCCCGTGACCCGCGACTTCCTCGACGCCACGCCATCCCCCGAGCTCGTCCGCGAGCTCGTGCACACGCTGCGTGACGGCGGCAACGAATTCGACCTGCGCCGACTCGTCGGCCTACTGAAAGTAGCCACCTCATGAGCATCGACATCCTCCGCACCGCCGACGCCTGGTGGGTCGAGAAGGCCGACGGAGCCGTGCGCATCACCACCACCGCCACCACCACCGCCGAGCTGCTCGCGGACCGCTCCGCGATCACGGCAGCCGAGGGCACCCCCACCCCGGTCGGCGACCTGGAGCTGGTGTCACCGGTGACCGCGCCCTGCCGGGTCGTCGCCCAGATGGTCAACTACCGCTCGCACGCCCTCGACTCGCACCTCGATCCCGACCGCGTGCCGGCGACCTTCTTCCGCAAGGCCTCCGGCTCGATCAGCGGGCCGTTCGAGGACATCCGCACCCCGGCGCACGTGCGGCTGCTCGACTACGAGGTCGAGATCGGTCTCGTCTTCGGCGCCGAGGTGCCGGTCGGCACCACGGTCACCTCGGCCACCCTCGGCGACTACGTCGCCGGCATCGTCATCACCAACGACGTCAGCGCGCGCGACGTGCAGCTGCCCAAGACCCAGTTCTACGAGGCCAAGTCCTATCCGACCTTCACCCCCGTGGGTCCGCGGTTGGTGCTCCTGGACGCCGCCGAGCTCGCCCGCTTCGGCGAGCTGCGGCTGCAGACCTGGGTCAACAACGAGATCCGCCAGGACAACACGGTGGCCGACATGATCGTGCGGCCCGTCGAGGCGCTCGCGGTCCTGACGCGGTTCCAGCGACTCGCGCCCGGAGACCTGCTGCTCACCGGCACCCCGGGCGGCACCGCCCTCAGCGCGCCGCCGAAGCCGGTCGAGATCAGCGGCAACCTCATGCCGGCGCACCTGAAGTGGAAGACGTTCTTCAAGCGGCAGGCGGCCAACCCGAAGTACCTCCATGACGGCGACGTCGTCACCCTGCGCGTCGCGACCCCCGACGGAGCGATCGATCTGGGGACCCAGCGCACGACAGTCCGCGGCGCATGAGCGAGGACCGCGCGCCGGTCGTCATCGTGGGCGCCGGACCGGTCGGCGTCGTCGCCGCAACGCTGCTCGCGCAGCGCGGCATCGACAGCGTGGTCCTCGAGCGCTACGCCGAGCCCTATCCGCTGCCTCGCGCCGTCCACCTGGACGACGAGGTCTACTCCATCCTGCGCGAGATCGGCCTGGCCGCGGGCTTCGACTCCATCAGCCGCCCGATGCCGGGGATGCGCCTGGTCGATGCGCAGCACCGCACGATGGCCGAGTTCCGCCGAGACGCGACGACACCGGGACCGCTCGGGTGCCCGCAGGCGAGCATGTTCGACCAGCCCGACCTGGAGCGGCTGCTGCTCGCCAACCTCGCGAACCATCCGGGGGTGGCACTGCGGCGCGGCTGCACCGTCAGTGGGGTCGAGCGGCATACCGACGGCGCGGTGGTCCGGTATGCCGATGAGTCCGGCGAGCACCGCATCATCGCCGGTGCGGTGCTGGGCTGCGACGGCACGAACGGCATCGTCCGACAGTTCATCGGCGCGTCGATGCTCGACCTGCGGTTCTGCGAGCGGTGGCTGGTCATCGACGTCAACACCGCTGCGCCACTGTCGGTCTGGGGCGGCGTCCACCAGATCTGCGACCCGCAGCGACCCGCGACCTTCATGCACATCACCGGCACCCGCTACCGCTGGGAGTTCCGGCTGGGTCCCGACGAGGACGCGGCCGACCTGACCACGCCCGACGCCCTCGCCGGGCTGCTGCAGAAGTGGTTCGGGCCGGCCCTGCCCGACGACCTCGAGATCATCCGGCACGCGACCTACACCTTCCGCGCCCAGGTCGCCGATCGGTGGCGCAGTGGACGGATCTTCCTGTTGGGCGACGCTGCTCACCAGACACCGCCCTTCATCGGACAGGGTCTCGGCGCCGGCCTGCGGGATGCCCACAACCTGGTCTGGAAGCTCGCCGGCGTGCTCCGCGGTGAGCTGGCCGAGAGCATCCTGGACACCTACGAGCTCGAACGTCGTCCGCACGCCACCCGGACCGTGCGGGCCGCGGTTGCCGTCGGGTGGGCGCTGACCGGCGGCCAGGACCGTGCTGCCCGGGTCCGCAAGGGCACGCTGGCGGTCATGTGGCGTATCCCCGGCATCTCCCGCGGGGTGCTCAGCACCTCGTCGCCCGCCCTCGGCAGCAGCGTGCTGGTCGACGGTCGGCTGTCCCGACGGGGGACCGGCCGGGTCTTCCCGGGGGTCTTGGCCAGCGAGCCGGGTCCGCGCGGCTTCACGATCGTCTCGGACCGGGCAGCGGCGCCGGGCGACCTCGAGCGCCTGCACCGACTGGGGATCCGGTACTCGATCCGCCGGGGTCGACGGGGAGCCGTCCTCGTCCGCCCTGATGGCGCGGTGGCGGCCGCCGAGTCCGGCTCGGGTGCCGTCGCGCGCCTGACGGCAGTCGTGGAGTCGGTCTCGGCGGGGACCGCGATGGCCGGTGCGACCGCATGACGCCCCGCACCGCCCTCGTCACCGGCGCCTCGTCAGGCATCGGGCGCGCGATCGCCTCGGCCCTCGTCGCCCGCGGTTACTCCGTCGTCGGCACGAGCCGCGACCCCGCACGCATCCCCCCGGACAGCCGTCTCGCCGGTGTCGACTACGTCCCGCTCGACCTGCACGACACGGCGTCGATCGAGGCCCTGCCGTCGCTCGTCGGTGACATCGACATCCTGGTCAACAACGCCGGGGAGAGTCAGTGCGGGCCCCTGGAGGACCTGCCGATCGCAAGCATCGAGGAGCTGTTCCAGCTCAACGTCTTCGGGCCCGTCCGGCTCACCCAGCTCTTCCTGCCCGGCATGCGCGCACGGCACTACGGCCGGGTCGTGATGGTCGGGTCGATGCTCGCCAGCTTCCCCCTGGCATACCGGTCCTCCTACGTCGCCACCAAGGCCGCGGTCAAGGCCTTCTCCGACGCGGCACGCTTCGAGACCTCGCCCTTCGGCGTCTGGCTCACGACGGTCGAGCCCGGCTCGATCAACACCGGCATCGCCGAACGACGCGCAACCTTTCTCGCCGACGGGTCCCCGTATGCCGCGGACTTCCGGACCGTCCTGGCCGCGCTCGACCGGCATAGCCACGCGGGGATCCAACCGGAGGTCGTGGCCGAGCTGGCGATCTCCGCCATCGAGGCGGAGCATCCCCGGCCCCTGTATGCCGTCGGCAGCCAGGCTCCACTGCTGTTCGCGCTGAAACGCCTGGCGCCGCGGACCGTCGTCGAGAAGCTGATCGCCCGAGGCCACGACCTGGCGCGGTGACGCGGTGACGCAAGGGGTGTCTCGGCACTCTGAGATGACTCCAAGGACGCGGCGATACGTTGCGGGCCAGCCTGGTGTCAGCCGCACAGAGCTGACCTCGGGAGCCCGTCGCGTCTTCTCTCCCTGGAGGTCCTCATG
>NZ_JANXRJ010000126.1 GCF_025353065.1 Lapillicoccus sp. | reverse complement strand
ACCCTGGCCACCACCTTGGCCGCCGTAGCCACCGCCGCTGCCCTGGCCACCGCCACCGCCGCGCTGGGTCTTGGTGACCTTCGCCGAGGCATACCGCAGAGAGGGGCCGATCTCGTCGACCTCCATCTCGACGACGGTGCGCTTCTCGCCTTCCTTCGTCTCGTAGGACCGAGACTTCAGCCGGCCCGAGACGATGACCCGCGTGCCGCGCTGGATCGACTCGGCGACGTTCTCCGCCGCGTCACGCCAGACGGAGCAGCGCATGAACAGCGTCTCGCCGTCCTTCCACTCGTTGCTCTGCCGGTCGAACGCCCGGGGCGTGGAGGCCACGGTGAAGTTCGCGACGGCAGCCCCCGACGGTGTGAACCGCAGCTCGGGGTCGCCGGTGATGTTGCCGGTGATGGTGATGACGGTGTCGCCTGCCATTGCTTCTCCCTCTCGTTCTCGGGCCGCGGTCGCTCAGGCGGCTGTGACTAGGCGGCTGTGACTAGGCGCCGGGGCGCAGGAGCTTGGTCCGCAGGACCGACTCGTTGAGCCCGAGCTGACGGTCCAGCTCCTGGGCGGTGGCCGGCTCGGCGGTCATGTGGACGACCGCGTAGATGCCCTCGGACTTCTTCTTGATGTCGTAGGCCAGCCGGCGACGGCCCCAGATGTCGACGGTGTCGACGGTGCCACCGTCCTTGGTGACGACGGACAGGAACTTGTCGAGGGACGGCGACACGGTGCGCTCATCCAGCTCGGGATCGAGGATGACCATGAGTTCGTACTGACGCATGCGGTAACCCACCTCCTTTGGTCTCGGCGGTCACGGTCTTTCCGTGACAGGAGGGTTGCAAGACGTCCCGCCATGGCTCCACCCTGTCATCCAACGCCGACATCTCGTCGAGGTTGTCCACAGGGTCGGACGTGCGCCATGGCGAACCCGCCAAGGATACCGGCGCGAGGACGGCTTCGGGTAATCGCCTGCGCCGGACCGCCCGCCCCACCGCCCGCCCCACCGCCCCTACGACTTTGGTCGGAGGCAGGTGGCCCCCGGTCGGCCGGAACCATCCCCGAGGGGGATGCGTCGACGGACCAGGAGGACGAGGGTCGTCCGTAGGCGACCGGTAGCCGTCAGGGGCGGGTCAGGGTCACCCCAGGGTCGGCCCCCATGGCCGCAGGTGGGTCGGGCCCACGAGTCTGGGGACAGCTCCGGACGGGGGCGACGATCGACGGAGGAAGAGACGCGATGACGATGACGCTGCACCGGCCGAACGCCGATTCCACGGTCGTCGTCGACGGCGCGCTGCTGCTGCCCCGGGCGGTCGTCGCCACCCGCGCGCTCCTGACCGGCAAGGGCGTGGAGACCTACCGGGCGGCCTTCCCGGCCAGCAGGGCCAGGGACCGCCACCGCGTCCCGACGACCTCGCCGAGCCGGATCGCGACCCACGTCGTGGCGGGCTTCCTCCTCGGTCTCGCGACCGTGGCGGTGCTCGTCGGGCTCGTCGTCGCCCTGCTCGTCTCACCCCTGCTGCTCGCACCGGCCGGCGTCGCCAGCCTGCTGGCCTTCGCCGGGATCGGCGCCGGTCACGGGACGCTGACCCGCCGACTCGTCGACCGGACCTGAGAACCAGGACCGTGACGACCCTCATGACCGGCCTCGAGCACTGGCTCCTCGTGGTCACCGCGTCGCCGTGGGCGCTGCTCGTGCTCCTCCTCGGCTGCTACCTCGACGCCCTGTTCCCGCCGGTGCCCAGCGAGACGATCGTGCTGGCGCTCGGCACGCTCGCCGTCTCGGGACACGGCCCCCACCCGGTGCTCGTCGTGCTCCTCGCGGCGGTCGGCGCCTTCCTCGGTGACCGGACGGCGTACGCCATCGGGGGACGTATGCCGCCCGGTCGCCTCCCCTTCGTGCGCCAGGAGCGCGCCGCGCGCCTGCTCGCCCGGGTCCGTGACCAGCTCGACCGGCGGGGGGCCGCGTTCATCCTGTCGGCGCGCTACGTGCCCGTCGGACGGGTCGCCATGAACGTCGGGGCGGGCATGGTCGGCTTCCCGGCGCGGCGGTTCACGGCATACGCCGCCCTGTCCTCGATGCTCTGGGCGACCTGGACGGTGCTGCTCGGGGTCTGCGCCGGCGCTCTGCTCCAGGGCCGGCCGCTCCTCTCCGTCGCCGTCGGGGTCGTCAGCGGCCTGCTGGTCGGGCTGGGGATCGACGCCGTCCTGCGGTGGCGGGTGCGGCGCGGACCCGAGGGGGGCGGCTCCACCCGACAAGGGGACGCTTCGCTCGAGAACCGTTCTCTCGGGGAGGTTCCCTTTATCGGGTGACCCGATAAAGGGACAGGGGGCCGGGCGACGGGCCGGACGACGGGCCGCCGTCAGCCGCCGGACGTCAGCCGAAGCGGACGACGAGCTGGTCGCGGCTGCCCCGGATGGGGCCGGCGAGCTCGTCGGGGTCGGCCTCGCGGGCGAGCCGGGCGTCGGTCGCCTCGAGCTCAGCGAGGACCTCGGCGTCGAGGGGGTGCCCGGACCCCTCGGCGGCCACGCGGCGCTCGTCGGCCGTCTCCCTCACGTCGGGCCAGCGCCGACGCGCGACGTGCCAGGTGCGGTGGACGAGCCAGCCGACGCCGATGAGACGGATCAGGAGGAACACGGAGTACCACCCGGGGGGCAGGCCGCGGTCGGGCACCGAGATGGCCGCGATGTAGAGCCAGACCGCGACGAAGTAGAGCGCCTCGGCGGCCGCCCAGAGGAGGTGGTCCGCCCACCGCAGCCCGACGAGGGCGACCAGCGGGACGAGCCAGAGCGAGCTCTGCACCGGCATCGACTTGCCCGTCGCGAGGACGATGGCGACCATCACGAGGGACACCTCGGCGACCCCCGGGCGGCGCGCCGACCCCAGCGCGAACACCGCCCCGACGACGATCGCGACGACGATGCCGAGGACCGCCAGCCCGGTGACCGCGGTGCTCGGCAGGGGGTAGCCCGCCAGCTGGGGCAGCACCCACGGCGACCCGAAGCCGGCGCCGCCGGAGGCCCAGCCGCGGTAGGCGAGGAAGGCCGCGCCGGGGTTGAGCAACCCGAAGCCCACGAGGATCACGCCGAAGGTGACCAGCGCCGACCCGGCGACCCGCGCCCAGACCGCGAGCCGGCCGGCACGAAGGCAGACGAGGAGCAGCGCCACGAGGACCAGCAGGGGGTAGGTGCGGGCCGAGATCGCCAGGCCCAGCAGCACCCCCGACAGGACCAAGCGCTCGCGCGACCAGAAGTAGAGCGCCGCCGAGAGCAGGGCCACGCCGAGGATGTCGGGCGCGACGACGATGGTGAGGACGACGACCGGGGACAGCGCGACGTGGGCGCCGCGGATCGGGAAGGCGCGCACCGAGGCGGTGGTCCACCAGACCGTGAGGACCAGGAGCACCGCGGCGAGCGCGGCCCAGAGGCCGAAGTACCAGAGCATCCGGCTGCCGATGTCGCCGGAGGGCACGATCGAGGCCAGCAGCGACATCACCAGCCCGGTCAGCGGCGGCTGGGCGACCGTGGGCGAGGAGAAGCCACCGGTGAGGAACGGGCCGAGCCCGGCGGCGAGGCCGTTGTCCTTGTAGGTCGCCGGCAGGTCGGAGAAGCAGGCGTGCCAGAACTGGTCCGGGGTGCTCCAGCCCGAGCTGATGCAGTGCGTGCGCTCGAGGACCGCCAGGCCCATCGGGATCGCGGACACGGCGCCGAGGACCGCGGCGTAGTAGCGCCAGCCCTTGGCGACGGCCACGGCATACCGGCCGAGAGGGCCGCCGATGACCTCCGAGGCGGCCGCGACGACCGGGTCCGCGCGGGTGGGGACGACGACGCGGTCGGGGTGGGAGGTGCGCGGCACGGGGGCAGCCTACGGGCGGAGTCTGGGGCGCGCCCGAGCCGGTATGCCGCGTGGCCGGGTCAGCCGGGTCAGCCGGCCGGCGCCGCGAGAGGCTTGGTCGTCGAGGGGGTGGGCGTGGGCTTCGTCGGGGTCGGCGACGCGGACGTGGTCGTCGTGGTCGGCGGCGGCGTCCGGGTGGTCGTTGTCGTGACCGGCGGCTGTGTTGTCGTGGTCGTGACCGGCGGCGCGCTCGCGCTGGTCGCGCTCGTGGACGGCGACGGGGTGGCGGTGGTGGTCGGGGTGGCGTTGATCTTGTCGTCGCCGATCCCGACGCGAGCCGGGAAGCCCGCGGCCGGGAGGTTGGCCGTCGCCGCCTTCATGAAGTCGAGCCAGATCGACAGCGGGATCGAGTTGCCGCTCAGCTCGTCGAGACCGGCGATGTTGGTCAGCTGCTGGGGCACGCCGCCCACGTCCTTGAACATGCCGACCGAGACCGAGAGCTGCGGGACCACTCCGGTGAACCACACCGAGAGGTGGCCGTCCGTCGTGCCGGTCTTGCCCGCGACGGGCCGGCCGAGCTGCTGGGCCCGGGAGGCCGTGCCGTTGCCGCTCGTGACCTGCTGCATCGCGTCGAGGGTGTCGGCGGCGATGTCGGCGGAGAAGGCTTGCGCCGTGGTCTTGCTCGCCTTGTAGCTGATCGCGACGGTGTCGGAGGTCGCCGAGGCGATGAGGTAGGGCGTCGTGCGGACGCCGTTCGCCGCGATGGTCGCGTAGGCGCTCGCCACGTCGATGACGTGGGGCGACGACGTGCCGAGGACGTTGGTGATCCCGTTGTTGAGGCCGGGGGTGCAGCCGTTGGCGGTCGTCACCCCGGCCGGGCAGGCCTTGGGCATCCCGGCCGCGACCGCCGCGTCCTCCGTCGACTGGGGACCGATCTGCTCGTTGAGCCGCAGGAAGGCGGTGTTGATGGACTTGGCGAGCCCCTCCCTCAGGTCGACCTGCCCGAAGCTCTGCTTGAACTCGTTGGGGATGGGCTTGGCCGCGGGGTCGTTCGGGACGACGAAGGGGCTGTTCCCGCTGACCTGCGTCTTGGTGCTGATCCCCTGCTGCAGCGCGGCGATGAGGGCGAACGGCTTGAACGTCGAGCCGGCCTGCATGATCGCGCCGGTCGCCGAGTTGATCTGGCGCTTCTGGTAGTCGGCCCCGCCGTACATCGCGACGATCGCCCCGTCGCCGGGCTTGATCGCCGCCAGTCCGGCATACACGTCGGTCGCACTGGTCGGCAGGTCCTTCGCGACGGCCGCGACCGCCGCGTCCTGCGCCACCTTGTTGATCGTCGTCGTGACCCGCAGCCCGCCTCGGTCGATGTCGCTGTCGCTGAGCTTCAGGCTCGACTTCAGCTCGTCGCGCACCGCGGCGACGATGTAGCCGGTGGTCCCGGAGAGCGTCCTGTTGGTCTGTGGCGCGATGGTCGGCGGCACCGTGGTGATCGCGGCCCGGTCGGCGGCACTGAGCCAGCCCTTGGTGACCATGCCGTCCAGGACGTAGTCGAAGCGGTCCTTGAGGTTGCCCTGCTGCCTGGTGCCGAGCGCGGGGTCGAAGAGCGAGGGGGCGTTGATGACGGAGGCCAGCACGGCGCTCTGGGGCACGGTGAGCTGCTGCGGGTCCTTGCCGAAGTAGGCCTTGGCGGCCGTCTTGATGCCGTAGGCGCCGCGGCCGAAGTAGATGGTGTTGAGGTAGTTCTCGAGGACCTGGTCCTTCGTCGTGGTCTGGTCGATCTTGACGGAGATGATGATCTCCTTGCCCTTGCGGATGATCGACTTGTCCTGCGTGAGGAAGTAGTTCTTGACGTACTGCTGGGTGATGGTCGAGCCGCCGCTCTGGGTGTCGGCGCCGCGCACGGTGTCCCAGATGGCCCGGGCGATCCCCGTCGGCGAGACGCCCTTGTTGGTGTAGAAGTCGCGATCCTCGGCGGCGAGGACGGCCTTCTGCATGCCCTGCGGCACCTGGGACAGCGGCACCGACTCGCGGTTGCCGTTGACGTCGCTGAGCCGCGCCAGCTCGGTCTTGCCGTCGTCGTAGTAGACGATCGAGGCCTGCGCGTTGGCGAGCTGGTTGGGCGTCGGGACGTCGATGGTCGCGTAGGCGATCGCGATGCCGACGCACGCCAGAGCGAAGAGGCTGAGCGCGGTGAAGAGGAGGACCTTGAGGATCCTCTTGGCGCGACCCCCCTTCTTGCGCTTCGGCTTCGGGCGCTTGCGGGCAGAGCCGGTGTCGGCTCGGGTGGTGTTGCTCAACGACTCTGCTTCCGTCGGTCTGGCCCGTGGCGGGGTCCGGCTCGGGGCCCGGAGAAGGTCTCCCAGTATGCGCGGCTCGGCTCGCGCGACCCAATCGGCGGACCGCCGAGCCCTCAGCGGTTTCCCACGCGCACCCCTCTCGTGCCACCATCGTCGATCGGACTGAAGGGTCCGGCGCGTGCCCTGCGCGACGGCGACGGAAGGAGTGCCCGATGACCGCTCACTGCAGCCTCTGCGGCGCCCCTCTCGCGCCCGATGCCCGCTTCTGCGCGCAGTGCGGGACGCCGGTGGCGCCGGCAGCCGTCGCGGCGCCGCCCGTCAACCCCTACGAACGACCGGCCGCCGGTGTCGACGAGGAGTACTACCCCGAGGACTTCCCGGACCACCTGTCCGCCGACGCGGGCCGTCAGGTGCTGGCCGGGGGGAGCTACCCCACCGAGCCGCCGTCCCCCTATGCGCCGCCCGCCTACGGCGCGCCGGGGTCCTCGCAGCCGGGTTACTCGCAGCCGGGCTACGGTCCGGCGGACTACGGACCCGACCTGGACGAGCCGACATACGCAGCAGGGGGATTCGCGGGGCGTGACGAGGGACTCGGGTCCCCGTGGCAGGAGCCGGACGGGGAGCGCTCCCGGGCGCTACTGATCGGCGGCGCGGCGCTCGTCGGGCTGCTGGTCCTCATCGGGCTGGTCTACTTCCTGCTCTTCCGTCCCGCCAGCTCGCCGACGGCGTCCCTCCCGGCGGCGTCCGCCTCGGCCTCGGCACCGCGCGCGACCACCCCACCCCCCGTCGCCGGCGGGGCCACGCCGAAGGCGACGGCCCCGCCGTCGCCGAGCCAGGCGGCATACCCCGCCGTGGCACTGCCTGCGGGCTCGACCGTCTGCCCCGCCGTGGCGACCGGGGCCTATGCCCACGTCGCCGCCGGCAACAGCTCGACCTCGTGCGAGTTCGCCGCGGCGGTGCGCGCGGCCTACGAGCCGGTGGCCGCTCCCGGCGGGTCCGTGACCGTCCAGGCGACGAGCCCGCGGACCGGCAAGACCTACTCCATGACCTGCTCCGGCAACCAGCCCGTCCTCTGCACCGGCGGCAACAACGCCCAGGTCATCCTCTACGGCGGGACGCCGACCACCCCCTGAGGCTCGTCGGGCCAGGGCGACGCCGGGGGGGATGTCTCCCGCGCGTCGTCCGGATGCCGCCGCGCCGCGCGATGATGTATCGGCGCGATACATCCGCATGTATGCTGCACCGAACAAAGATCGATAATGTCCCGTGCCACCTCGAGGAAGGACGCTCCGATGGCCCGCCGCGCCGACCTCCTCGACTTCGCCGTCCTCGGCCTCCTCCATGAGTCGCCCATGCACGGCTACGAGCTGCGCAAGCGGCTCAACACCGCGCTCGGGGCGTTCCGCGCGCTGTCCTACGGCTCGCTCTATCCCTGCCTGCGCGAGCTGCTCGCCACCGGCTGGGTCCGGGAGACGCCCGGCGGGCCGGGCGCCGTGGGCAGCCGGCGGGCCCGGATCGTCTACGAGCTGACCGCGCTGGGCAGGGAGCACTTCCAGGCCGTCGCGGGCGACGCCGGGCCGAGCTCGTGGGACGACGACGAGTTCGACGTGCACTTCGCCTACTTCGCCCGCACCACCGCCGAGGTCCGGCTCCGGATCCTCGAGGGCCGGCGCTCGCGGCTCGAGGAGCGGCTGGCCGCCATCCGCGCGGCCTCGGCCCGCAACCGCGAGCGGATGGACGCCTACACCTCCGCACTGCAGCGGCACGGCGAGGAGAGGGCCGAGCAGGAGGTGCGATGGCTCGAAGAGCTCATCGTCGCCGAACGCTCGGCGCCTCCCGCCGCCGCCACGACCACGACCCCCCCCACCCCCACCCCC
>NZ_JANXRJ010000071.1 GCF_025353065.1 Lapillicoccus sp. | reverse complement strand
GGGTTGACGCTGGTGATAGCCGGCGTCAACCCCCTTGACGCAGCGTCAACCCCCCCGGCGTCAGCCGCGCCGGCCGCGCCACCGGCCCAGACGAGCCGCAGCACCCGGAGCGCGTATGCCGCCGCGATCGCCATCCCGACGACGGCGACGACGGCGCAGGTGCGCAGCAGCGCGAGCGGCCGGTCGGGCGCCGGCGACCACGCGGCATACACCGCCAGGAACTCGCCCCAGAACCCGACGAGGCCCGGGAGCCCGAGGGCGGCGGCGAAGCCGACGACGAGCGCCCAGCCCATCCGCGGGGACGCATCGCGCAGGGCACGTCGCGCGATCGTGAGGTCGGCGCCGCCCCAGCGCTCCTTGAGCCCTCCGACGACGAGGAAGAGCAGCGCCGAGACGAGGCCGTGCGCGACGTTGGCGAAGAGCGCCGCCTGCAGGCCCGTCGTGGTGCCGGAGGCCAGGCCGATGGCGACGAAGCCCATGTGCGCGACAGAGGAGTAGGCGACGAGCCGCTTGAGGTCGCGCTCGACGAGGCAGGCGAGCCCTCCCCAGATGATGCCGACGGCACCGACGGCGGCCAGGTAGGGCGAGACCACCGCGAAGCCGACCGGGACGGCGGGGACCACGAGGCGGACGATGCCGTAGGTGCCCATCTTGAGCAGCACGGCGGCGAGGAGCACCGAGCCGGCGGTGGGCGCGACGGTGTGGGCCGGCGGCAGCCAGGTGTGCACCGGCCACAGGGGGATCTTGATGCCGAGCCCGATGACGAGCAGGGCGGCGGCCATCACCTGGGTGCCGCGGGAGAGTCCCGCTCCGCGGGCGGCGGCGAGGGCGTCGAGGTCCGCGGTGCCGGCGCTCGTGATCAGGACGAGGATGCCGAGCAGCATGAGCGTGGAACCGAGCACGGTGAAGAGGACGAATCGGCTTGCGGCGTCTCGCCGCACGGTGTCGCGCACGTGCTCGTCGCCGAACCGGCCGATGAGGACCCACATCGGCACGAGGACGATCTCGAAGGCGATGAAGAAGACGACGGCGTCGCGGGTGAGGAAGGTCGCGAGCGCCCCGAGCTCGACGAGGAGGATGCATGCGTAGAAGGTGCTCGCCGAGGTGGATCCGGCGATGCCCCGGCCGGGTTCGCGACCGCGGGCATGGAGGACCACGACGACGGTGAGCGCGGCCGTCAGCAGGACGAGCGGGAGGCTGATCCCGTCGACGGCGAAGTGCCAGCGCACGCCGAGCGTGGGCAGCCAGGGCGCGTCGACGACCGGGCGCGTCCACACCGTCACGACGGCGAGCACGAGGGTGACGACGCTGGCGAGGAGGGCGACGGTCTGGGTGGCGGCGGGCGTCTCGGCGCGCACCGTGCGGGCGACGCCGAGCAGCCAGACCGCGGCGACCCCCGGGACGAGGAGGGCGAGCATCAGCGCCACACCGTCACCCCCGCGACGCCGAGGAGGACGACCCCGACGACGACGGCGACGAGCCCCGTCGAGGGCGCACCGCGGTGGACCCGGTCGCCGGCGGCGCCGAGGTGGAGGGTGACGCGGGCGGCCGCTCGGGGGTAGGCGTCGACGACGTCGCGGTCGAGGCGCGCGACGACGCGGGCCAGGGTCACGACCGCCCGCCCCACCCCGACGTATGCCGTGTCGACGCCGAAGCCGCGATCGGCCCGCAGGCGGGTGGCGGCGCCGAGCACGTCGGCGGGGTCGACCCCACCTGTCGCGCGGGCCCGGACGAGGGAGGCGGCGCCGACGATCAGGACGACGGAGACGAGAGCCAGCAGCAGACCGACGTGCAGGCCCTGGGGGAGGGCGATGAGGCCGACCGTCCCGACGACGGTGAGGAGGGCGAGCCCGCTGACGGACAGGGCCGCGGGCAGCGTGACGGGCCGCGCCCCGTGGGCCCCGGTGGGCTCGTCGTCACCGGCCGCGGCAGCCGGCTCGGCGCTCTCCACCTGGCCCTCGAGCGCCTCGACCGTCTCGAGCGACGGTGCGTCGGTGGTGAGCAGCAGCCACGCCCGGGCGCAGTAGGCGGCGGTGAGCAGGACGGTGAGCAGCAGCGCCACGAGCACCAGCCAGGTCACCCAGGCCGTCTCGCCGGCCTGGCCGGGCGACCCCTGTCCGAGCGACTCCTCGACGACGGCGAGCACGCCCTCCTTGGAGAAGAACCCGACGAGCGGCGGCACCCCTGCCAGGGCGGCGAGGCCGATGCCGATGGACCACTGCAGGGCGCCTCTCCCCCGAGCGCGGCCGCGCAACGCGACGAATGCCGTGCCGCCGCCGATCACCGACAGCCATCCGATCGCGAGGAACAGCAACGACTTGAAGAGCGCGTGGGAGAACAGGTGGCCGAGTCCCGCGCTCGGTGCCTCGTCGATGCCGGGCGCGAAGGCGAGCGCCGACAGCATGATCGCGATCTGGCTGAGGGTCGAGTAGGCGAGCATCCGCTTGACGTCGGACTGGGCGAAGGCGAGCAGGGCGGCCCAGAGCATGGTGACGGCGGCGAGGACGCCGAGCACCGCGCGGGCGGTGGGGGCCGCGGCATACAGGGGCGAGAGGCGGGCGATGACGACGGTACCGGCGGCCACCATCGTCGCGGCGTGGATCAGCGCCGAGGCCGGGGTCGGGCCCTCCATCGCGTCGGGGAGCCAGTCGTGGAACGGGACGAGGCCCGACTTGCCGGCGACGCCGACGACGAGGCCGACCAGCGCGACGGTGAGGATGGTGCTGCCGGTGACGAACGGGGCGAAGCCGGTTGGACCCTCGAGCCCGAACCCCACGACGTGCCGCAGCACCCCGTCGATGTCGGTGGTGCGTGCGTCGACCGCGAGCAGCACCACGCCGAGCACGAATCCGATGTCGGCGACGCGGGTGACGAGGAAGGCCTTGTAGGCCGCGCGCCGGGCGGACTCGCGCGCCGTGACGTGGCCGATGAGCAGGTAGGAGCACCACCCCATCACCTCCCACCCCACGAGGGTGAGGACGAGGTCGCCGGACTGGACGACGAGCAGCATCCCGGCGAGGAACAGCGAGACCTCGGCGGCGAACACGGGGTAGCGGTCGTCGTCACGCAGATACCAGACGGAGAAGACCTGGACGGCGAGACCGACGACGGTGACGGCGAGCGCGACCAGCGCGCTGCTGCGGTCGGTGAGGAGGTGGAGCGGGAGGGAGAGGTCACCGACGGGCAGCGCGCCGATCGTCTCGATCGTCGCGGTCACGCGCCGCCTGTCCCCGCTCGGTCCACCGAAGACCTGGACGACGGCGAGCACGACACCGAGGCCGGCCGCTGCCGTGGCGAGCAGGGCTGCGGCGCGGGGCGATCGGCGGGCGAGGAGGCCGGCGAGCGCCGCGATCGCGGGCAGCAGGACGAGCAGCCGCACGACGAGAGTCATCCGCCGCTCACCGCCCGCTCGTCGAGCGCGCCGGGGTGTCCTCCGTGTCGGCGGGCTCGGTGAGGTCGATATGGCCCTGGAGCCGGAACATCGCCAGCACGATGGCGAGCGCCACACAGATCTCGGCGGCGGCGATGGTGATGACGAAGAGCGCGAGCACCTGCCCGGTCTGCAGCGGCGAGGTGTCGGCCGACCCGAGGGTGACGAGGATGAGGTTGGCGGAGCTGAGCACGAGCTCCACCCCGATGAGGACGAGGACGGCGTTGCGGCGCGCGAGGATGCCGTATGCCCCGGTGCCGGCGAGCACCGCGGCCAGGGTCATCGGGAGCCACAGGTGCATCATGTCGAGGCTCCGCGATCGGCCGGCGCGGGCCGCGGCGAGATCGCGCCCGCGACCCGGGCCACGGCGAAGGCGCCGATGAGGGCCGCGAGCAGCAGTAGGGAGAGGAGCTCGAACGGCCATACCCAGGTGCCGAAGGTCGCGGTCGCCACCGTGTGGGTGTCACCACTCACCGGCGTCACACTGTCCTGGCCCACGAGCGGGACGAGCATGGCCAGGAACAGGCCCGTCGTCGCCACCCCCAGGACGGCCGCGGCGATCCGCTGGACGAGCGGCGTTGCCAGGTCGGGCTGCCGGCCGATCGGGGCGCGGGTGAGCATGAGGGCGAAGAGGACCAGCACGACGACGGCACCGACGTAGATGAGCACCTGCACGAGCGCGACGAGCTCGGCGCCGAGCACGACGTAGCAGCCCGCGAGCGTCCCGAGACAGACGACCAGCCAGAGCGCCGCGTGGACGACCTGACGCGTCGTCACCGAGAGGATGGCGCTGGCCGCCGTGATGAGGCCGATGAGCAGGAAGACGACGTCACGGGTCGTCACGCGTCCGGCCCGTCGCCGTCGGCCGCTGCAGCACCGACGGCCGGCCCGGGGCGTGCAGCGGGACGTGCGGCGGTGCGGGCGGCGGTGCGTTCAGGGACGACCCTCTTCGGCTTGTCGGCCGCGGCGATCTCGGCCGGTGCGGCGGAGCCGGGGTCGAGCGCCGGCGGGGGCGGCACGGTCTGCATCCATTCGCCGAGGCGGTCCTTCTCGTGCAGCAGGTCACGGATGTCGGTCTCGGCGTACTCGAACTCCGGGCTCCAGTGCAGCGCGTCGAAGGGACACACCTCGATGCAGATGCCGCAGTACATGCACAGCGAGAAGTCGATGGCGAAGCGGTCGAGGACGTTGCGCTGACGGTCCCGACCACCCTCGGTCGTCGCGGGGATCGTCTCCTTGTGCGAGTCGATGTAGATGCACCAGTCCGGGCACTCACGGGCACAGAGCATGCAGGATGTGCAGTTCTCCTCGGTCAGCGCGATGACACCCCGGGAGCGAGGCGGGAGAGCGGGTTTCGCGTCGGGATACTCCGTGGTGTGGCTCGGCGTGACGAGGGTCCTCGCCGTCGTCGCGAGGCCCTTGATCAGTCCGGGCAGGAGACCGCCCTGGCGGGCGGGGGCATGCTGGTGACCCTCGTGACGACCGACGGCGCGCGGCGGCGTGGGGACGGCAGGACCTGGGGCGGGACTCGTGGCCGTGTCCGGGGCGGTGTCCGGGACCTCGTCGCTCATCGCCTCACCACCACGCCGACGCCCGTGAGGGCGACCTGGAAGAGCGCGATCGGCACGAGCCACACCCAGGCCAGCCGTTGCAGCTGGTCCTCGCGCATCCGCGGCCAGGCGACCCGGAACCAGATGATGACGACGGCGACGAGCAGGCCCTTGAGGAGCGTCCACACCACACCGAGCTGGTCGGCGAAGGGGCCCCGCCACCCGCCGAGGAACAGCACCGTGAAGAACAGCGACATGACGACGATGCCGGCATATTCGGCGAGGAGGAAGAAGGCGAAGCGCAGCCCGGTGTATTCCGTGTAGGCGCCGAACACGATCTCCGAGTCGGCCACCGGCATGTCGAACGGCGGGCGCTGCAGCTCGGCCAGCGCGGCGGTGAGGAAGCAGACCGCGCCCGGCAGCTGCCAGAGGAGCCACCAGGGGCTCCACTGACCGACGATGCCGCCGAGGGAGAGCGTGCCCGCGGCGAGCGCGACCGACGCGACCGACAGGACGATCGGCAGCTCGTAGCTGAGCAGCTGGGCGGCCGAGCGCATCGCCCCAAGGAGGGAGTACTTGTTGGCGCTGGCCCAGCCGGCCATGAGGGTGCCGAGGATGCCGACACCGGCGACCGCGACGACGAACAGCGCCCCCGCATCCACCTGGGCACCGACGACGTGCGGGCCGAGCGGGATGACGCAGATCGCGACGAGGTAGGGGATGAGGGCGACCGCGGGTGCGAGCCGGAAGACCCAGCGGTCGGCCGCCGCCGGCGTGACGTCCTCCTTCTGGACGAACTTCACGCCGTCCGCGACGAGCTGGGCCCACCCGTGGAAGCCCCCGGCATACATCGGTCCGAGGCGTCCCTGCATGTGCGCCATCACCTTGTGCTCCGTCTGCCCGACGATCAGGGGCAGCACGAGGAACCCGACCAGCGTGACCAGGGCGCGCACGACGACCTCGAGGGCACTCATCGGGGACCCCAGTCAGGACCGGGGACGCCGGGCGCCTGCACGCGACGGCGGCTCGGTGACCGACCGCTGTCGTGTCCCTCGCCGGGCTCCTTGGCGCCGGGCCACTGCTTGCTGACCCGCGCCGCGAGGACGAAGGACTTGAGCAGTGGATGTCCCTCAAAACCGTTGGGCAGCAAGAGCGGACGCACTCCCAGACCGGTGCCGTCGTCGAAGCCCTCGACGTCGATGCCGAACATCTCGTGGGTCTCGCGCTCGTGCCACGCGGCCCCGGCGAAGATCGGAGTGAGGCTGGGCAGCGGCGTGCCCGGCGGGAGGCGCGAGCGGAGCAGGTGGCCCCGTAGCCGGCCGGGGGTGCTGACGTCGTAGAGGTGCAGGACGATGTCGAAGCCCGGCCCGTCGGCGGCGTCGCTCTCGTCGACGGCGGTCAGCCAGTCGAAGAAGGTGTAACCCGTCGCGTGCAGGTCGGCCGCCGCACGCCGCCACTCCTCGGGGGCGACGTCGAGGCAGGGCTGGTCGACCGCACGGGTGTCGTCGCGCTGCTCGCCGGCAGCAGGGATGGGCTCGCTCATCGCGGGTCGTCCCCGGTCGGGGCTTTCGGGTCGTCCGGGTCGGGGCCGCCGAGCCCGAAGATGTCGTCGGCGAAGGACGCGTTGGCTGCGGTCGGCGGTGGCTCCGGGTCACGCAGGGCCGCGCCGATCGTCTGCGCCAGCGCCTCTGTCGGCGTTGCGGACTGGGCTGGGCTGGGGCCTACCGGGGCGGCCGGGATGACCTGCGTCGCCTCCACCGGCGGCCTGATCACTTGGGTGGCCCCCACCGGAGGCACGATGACCTGCGTCGCCTCCACCGGCGGCGCGATCACCTGCGTCACCTCTACCGGCGGTACTGGGACCTCCCCCACCGGGGGCTCCTCCACCGGGAGCTCGGCGATGGGCTCCGGGGTGACGACCCCGGGCCGTGGGGTGAGCGCGTCACCTCGACCGGGGAGGAGGGCTCCCCGGGCGTCGCCCGCGGCGCCGGGGTGCACGAGCGGCCGGGTGACCTCGGCGGCGGACGCGAGCCGGCCCCCGGCATACCGCCTGGCGATGCCCTTGCTCGTGATCCGTTCGGCGGCGATCTTCTCCTGGAGCTTGAGGATGCCCTGCAGCAGCGCCTCGGGCCGCGGCGGGCAGCCGGGGACGTAGACGTCGACGGGAATGATCGAGTCGACGCCCTTGAGCACGCTGTAGGAGTCCCAGTAGGGACCACCGGAGTTGGAGCAGGCGCCGAACGAGATGACGTACTTCGGCTCGGGCATCTGGTCGTAGAGCCGCCGGACCGCGGGGGCCATCTTGTCGGTGACCGTGCCGGAGACGATCATGAGGTCGGCCTGTCGCGGGCCGGGCGCGAAGGGGATGACGCCGAGCCGGATGAAGTCGTGCCGCGCCATCGATGCCGCGATGAACTCGATGGCGCAGCAGGCCAGTCCGAAGTTGAACACCCAGAGGCTGTAGCGACGCCCCCAGTTGAGGACGATCTTGATCGGCTCCGGCGCGTGCTCCTGGAGGAACCCGACGCGAGGAGTGGGGAGGTCGACCGTCATCCCACGGACCCCGTCACATCCACGGACCCTGTCACATCCACGGACGCCGTCTCATCCACCGACGCCGTCACATCCACCGTAGGAGCCCACGGCGGGCGGCGTGGCCCAGGCCGATGATCAGCACGAGGAGGAAGATGCCCATCTCGACGAGCGACGCCCCGCCGAGCTGGGGGTCGCGGATCACCGTCGCCCAGGGGAAGAGGTAGACCGCGTCGACGGCGAAGATGACGTAGAGGAAGGCGTAGACGAAGTAGCGGACGTTGGTCTGGGCCCAGTCCGCGCCGACCGGATCGACCCCCGACTCGTAGGTCGTGCGCTTGGCCGCGGTGACCACGCGCGGAGCGAGCAGCCGTCGGGCCAGCGCCGCAGCCATGACGAGAAGGATGCCGCTGAGCACGACGGCACCGACCACGACGTATCCGGACATGCGGCAACACTAGCGATGATGCTGACGGCGGGGACGGGCGGCGGCGACTGGCCCCGGTCAGACGAACGCGCCGATGCCCGTGACAGCGCGGCCGACGATGAGCTGGTTGACCTCGCGGGTGCCCTCGTAGGAGTAGACGGCCTCGGCGTCGGCGAAAAAGCGCGCGACCCCGTGCTCGAGGACGATGCCGTTGCCGCCCATCACCTCGCGGGCGCGTGCCACCGTCTCGCGCATCAGGGTGGCGGCACTGGCCTTCGCCATCGCCGCGTGCTCGTCCTCCTCGATGCCGGCGTCCTGCATCTGGGCGAGCCGCACGACCATCCCGAGCGAGAGCGTGACGTTGGACAGCATCGTCGCGAGGTGGTCCTGGACGAGCTGGAAGCTGGCGAGCGGCTTGCCGAACTGCTCCCGCTCCAGCGTGTAGGCCAGGGCCCGCTCGTAGGCGCCCATCGCGAGTCCGACGGCCCCCCAGGCCACCCCGCCGCGAGTGATCCGCAGGACGTTGGCGGTGTCGGCGAACGTCCGCGCGTTCTCGAGCCGGTGGTCGTCGGGGACGAAGACGTCGGTCAGGGTGATGTCGGCGTTCTGGACGCTGCGCAGGGCGATCTTGCCCTCGATCTTCGTCGGGACGAAGCCCTCCGTCTCGCGCTCCACCACGAAGCCGATGACCTCACCGCTCTCGGCGTCCTTGGCCCAGACGACGACGAGGTCGGCGAAGGTGGCGTTGCCGATCCAGCGCTTCTTGCCGGTCAGCTCCCACCCGCCGTCGACCTTGCGGGCCGTCGTCTCGAGCCCGCCCGCGACATCGGACCCGTGCTCCGGCTCGGTGAGGCCGAACGCGCCGATCGTCGTCATGTCGACCATGCCGGGCAGCCACCGGTCGCGCTGCTCGGGCGACCCGCAGTGGTAGATGCTGGCGAAGGCCAGCCCGGAGTGGACACCCCAGAAGGTGCTGAACGACGGGTCGACGCGGGACATCTCGAGGGAGACGAAGCCGTCGAACAGCCGGCTCAGTGGTGGCGACCGGAACTCTCCGTAGCCGGAGCCCACCAACCCGAGCGCCGCGACCTTCGGGATGAGCTGCCGAGGGAACTCGGCGCGCTCCCAGTAGTCGTCCGCGACGGGTCGCACCTCGCGCTCGAGGAAGTCGCGCAGCCGCGAGATCTGCTCCTGCTCGTCGGGGCGCAGCAGGGCCTCGTATCGATAGAAGTCGCCGCGGTGGATCTCGAACGACGGGGTGACGTCGATGTCATCGGTCATACCCCAACGTAAGCCGCTGCCGGCTCGGTCGCCACGCCCCGGGGGGCGTCGCTCGCCCGTCGGCCCCCGGACAGGACCGGTCAGCTCCGTCGTTCAGTGGCGGCGCCGCGCGCCGCCGTTGACGAGCACCAGGTCGTCGTCGCGTGCGGCTGCGCTGTCCGGCTCGTTCGTGAGCGGCAGGAGGCGGGGTATCGGCAGCCGGACCCGGTCGTGCGAGGTCGTCGGGCCCCAGAGGGCGCCGGCGAGGACGGTCAGCTCCCCCGCACAGGCCGGGCAGGGCACCAGCGGGCTGCGGTATGCCGCGTCGAGGGGGCAGCGGTAGGCGAAGTCGCCCTCGCGCGCGTCCCGTTCTCCACAGGAGCGGGTCGCGTGCCAGCGCACGAGCCCGTCGCGGATGAAGACCTGCACCTGGGCGGACCCCCGTCCGCCGTCACCGTGCCTCATAGAACATCCCCTTGACTGGTCCCGGGACTCGACATTGAGGTCGGGACCCGATCAGTATCCATTGCGCCACACCCGCAGCGGGTGACACATCGCCTGTTCAGGCCACGAACATCCGTTATCGGCCGATTCTCACGCCTCGGCCGGAGGTGGCTTGTCGCACCCGAGCTGCCGTTCGGTGTCGGTGAAGCCCACCGCGCGATAGATGCGGATCGCGGCATACTCCGGGTCGGCGACCATCACCAGCGTTGTCGCGCCGAGCTCCTCGAGCCCGTAGCGGCCGACCCGGTGCACGAGGGTGCCGGCGAGGCCGCGACCGCGGGCGTCGGGGTGCGTACTGACGTTCTGGAAACGGGCGAGCCCCTCGGAGGCGACGAAGAGGCCCATCGACGACACCAGCCGTCCGCCGAGGAACGCCCCCCACCAGGCACCGCGCCCCTGATCGACCAGCCGCCGGTCGACCTGGGCACGGGCGGTGGCGAACGCGAGGTCGCCCGCCCCAGGCCCCTCCCCCGCCAGGTTCAGGGCGACCTGCTGGTGCCAGTCGTCGTCGCTGCGCAACGGCCGGTATGCCGCCTCGACGTTCGGGTGCGCCGGCTCGGCGACCGCGGTGGCCGTCATCACGACCGAGACGTCGGGCGAGAGCCCGACCGCGGCGAGCGGGGCGAGGTCACCCACGTCGCCCGAGGTGACGTCGACCCCGAACGCCCGGTGCTCGGCCTGAGGGAACTCCCGCCGGAACTCGGCCAGCCACTCCCCCGCCTCGTCCGCACGCGGCATACGGCGCAGGAGCAGGAAGTTGCCCCACCAGAACCGCGGGTTGTGGGGGGACCTCACGACCAGGTGGGTGCCGCGGTCCTCGACCTCGCTCCCGCCGTAGCCGAGGAGCGCGAGGTTGCTGCGGTAGCCGAGCGAGCGGATCTGCATCGAGGAACCTCGGGGTCGTGGGCCCGGCGGGGCGTTCGGGCGTTCGGGTGTCGGTGCTCAGCCGGGCTTGACGTCGTAGCGGTCGGCCATCATCACCTTGTCCCACACGGCGACGAAGTCCCGCACGAAGCGCGCGTGGCCCTCGCTGCCGTCGTTGCCCGCGTAGACCTCGACGACCGCGCGCAGCTGCGCGTTGGAGCCGAACAGCAGGTCGTTGCGCGAGGCCCGGTAGGCGACCTCGCCGCTCCCGCGGTGGTCGAGGGTGAAGGCGGTGCCGGCCGCGTCGGTCTTGGTCCAGTCGTAGTCCATGCTCGTCACGGTGGTGAAGAAGTCCGTGCTGAGCGTGCCGACGCGGTCGGTGAAGACCCCGGTCGCGGACCCGTCGTGGTTGCAGCCCAGCACGCGGAGGCCGCCGGTGAGGGCGACCCACTCCGGGGCACTCAGCCTCAGCAGGGCGGCCTTGTCGAGGAACATCCGCTCCGGCGAGACGGGCGAGATCTCGGCGTAGTCGTGCTGCACGTAGTTGCGGAAACCGTCGACGACCGGCGCCAGCCACTCGAAGGTGGGGACGTCGGTCTGCTCCTGGGTGGCGTCGACCCGGCCGGGCGTGAAGGGCACCGTGACCTGCACCCCGGCCGCCCTGGCGGCCTGCTCGACCGCGACGCAGCCGCCGAGCACGATCAGGTCGGCCAGGCTGACCGTCGCCCTACCGAGGGCGTTGACGTCGTCCCTCACGCGTCGCAGCTCGGCGACGACGTGGACGGTGCGGGCGTTGACGGCCCAGTCCTTCTGCGGCGCCAGGGCGAGCCGGGCACCGTTGGCGCCACCGCGCTTGTCGGAGTCGCGGTAGGTCACCGCCGAGGAGAACGCGGTGTAGGCGAGGTCGGACACGGACAGGCCTGAGGCGAGCACGGCCGCCTTGAGCCGACCCACCTCCGCCTCGCCGACGACGGGGTGCTCGAGCGGAGGCAGCGGGTCCTGCCAGGGCAGGTCGTCCGCCGCGACCTCGGGGCCGAGGTAGCGCGCCTTCGGGCCCATGTCGCGGTGGGTCAGCTTGTACCAGGCCTTCGAGAAGGCCAGCGTGAACGCGTCGAAGTCGGTGAGGAACCGCTCGCAGATCTCGCGGTAGACGGGGTCGACCTTCAGCGCGAGGTCGCTGGTCATCATCATCAGCGGGTGCACGACGCCGTCGAGGTGCGCGTCGGGGGTCTTCGGTGCACCCTCGTCCACCGGCGTCCACTGCAGCGCGCCCGCGGGGCTCTGCGACTGCTTCCACTCGTGGCCGAAGAGGTTCTCCAGGTAGGTGTTGTCCCACTGGGTCGGGTGCTGCGTCCACGAGCCCTCGATGCCGTTGGTCATCGTGTTCTCGGCGTTCCCCGACCCCTGGGGGTTGTGCCACCCCAGACCCATGCCCTCCATCGGGGCGATCTCCGGCGGTGCACCGATCCGGTCCGCGGCGACCTGGCCGTGGCTCTTGCCGAAGGCGTGACCGCCCGCGATGAGCGCCACGGTCTCCTCGTCGTTCATGGCCATCCGTCCGAAGGTGATGCGGATGTCGACGGCGGAGGCGGCCGGGTCTCCGTTGGCGTTGGGGCCCTCGGGGTTGACGTAGATCAGCGACTGGTGCGACGCGGCGAGCGGCTGCTGGAGCTCGTAGTCGGCGTCGCTGGACCGGTGAGCCCGGCGACG
>NZ_JANXRJ010000007.1 GCF_025353065.1 Lapillicoccus sp. | reverse complement strand
GTCGCGCTCGCCCCGGCGGTGACAGAGGATGGGACCGTGACTTCACCGGCCCGCCTCGCCTCCGGCCTCACCACCGGCCTCGTCGACGGAGTCTCCTCCTCCGCGCGCCGCCGCCTCTCGAACTCGTTGCGGGAGAAGGTCGCGGGTTCCGAGGGTGAGGCCCGCGCTCGCGAGATCTGGCTGACTCCGGGCAAACGACCCTTCGGCGAGACCGACCCCGTCTGGATCGTGCACGCCGACGCCTCGATGTTCGTCGGCGGCATCCGGGCGCTCCTCCTCCAGACGCTGCACCCCCTCGCCATGGCCGGCGTCGCCGGGCACTCGGGCTACAAGTCCGACCCCTGGGGGCGGCTGCAGCGCACCTCGGCGTTCCTCGCCGCCACGACCTTCGGCACCGTCGAGACCAGCGACCGGGCCATCGCCCACGTGCGCAGCATCCACGAGCGCGTTCGCGGCAAGGCGCCCGACGGCCGTCCGTATGCCGCGTCCGACCCCCACCTGCTCGCCTGGGTCCACGCCGCCGAGGTCGACAGCTTCCTCGCCTCCTACCGCCGCCACGGTCCCCGCCGGCTCACCCCCGCGCAGGAGGACCTCTACGTCGAGCAGGCCGGCCGGGCCTCCGAGGGCCTCGGCGTCGTCCGGGCGCCACGCAGCGTCGCGGAGCTGGCCGCCACCATGGACGACTTCCGGTCCGAGCTCGTGGCCAGCGACGAGGCCCACGACACCGCGCGGTTCCTGCTGCTGCACCCACCGGTCACCGGCGTGAGCCGGCCCGGGTATGCCGCCTTGGCCGCCGGCGCCGTCGCCCTGATGCCGATGTGGGCCAAGGCGATGCTCCGGCTGCCCGCCCTGCCGATCGGCGAGCGCCTCGCGACCGGGCCCGTCGCGGGTCTCGCCGTCCGGGCGGTGCGCTGGGCGATGACGGACCCCGGCGACCCGCGGACCCGCACCGCCTGACCCGGCGGCCTACCCCCTGCTGAGGTCGTGGTCATTCCTCGTTCAACGACGACCCCTACGCTGCCGACGTGACCGCACACGAACTCACGGCCGATCTGCTGCTCCAGGGCTACACCGTCCTCGATGACGACGACGACGACCCCGTGCTGATCGGCCCGGACGGCCAACCCGTGCAGACCTGGCGCGAGGGCTACCCCTACGACGAGCGCCTCGACCGTGACGTCTACGAGCACGAGAAGCGGCACCTGCAGATCGAGCTGCTCAAGCTGCAGAACTGGGTCAAGGACGAGGGCCGCCGGATCGTGCTCCTCTTCGAGGGCCGCGACGCCGCCGGCAAGGGGGGCACGATCAAGCGGTTCACCGAGCACCTCAACCCCCGCGGCGCCCGCGTCGTCGCGCTGGAGAAGCCGAGCGACCGCGAGCAGGGTCAGTGGTACTTCCAGCGCTACGTCGCCCACCTGCCGACACGTGGCGAGATCGTCCTGTTCGACCGGTCCTGGTACACCCGGGCGGGGGTGGAGCGGGTGATGGGCTTCTGCACGGAGCAGCAGTACCTCGACTTCCTCAAGCACGCGCCGGCCTTCGAGAAGCTGCTGGTGAACGACGGCCTGGACGTCGTGAAGTTCTGGTTCTCGGTCTCGCGGTCGGAGCAGATGACCCGCTTCACGATCCGCCAGGTCGACCCCGTCCGGCAGTGGAAGCTGTCGCCGATGGACCTCGCGTCACTCGACAAGTGGGACGACTACACCGCCGCCAAGGAGGCGATGTTCCGCCGCACCGACACCGGCAAGTCGCCGTGGACGGTCGTCAAGAGCAACGACAAGAAGCGGGCCCGGCTCGAGGCGATGCGGCACGTGCTCGCCCGCTTCGACTACCCCGGCAAGGACGTCGACCTCGTCGGCGTCCCGGACGGACGCGTCGTGGGCGCCGCCGCCGACCTCTTCGACTCCACGGACCCCAACCTGTTCTGATCCGTGGGCGCCTGGAGCTACGGTCGTCGTTGCGTCGAGCCTCCCCGCGATGCGCACGCCCTCGCCCGCGTCGACTCGCGGATCCTCCCGTCCTGATCGGCTGGGACGCGCTGTGGGCGCCGGTCATCATCGCCGCGACGTCGTCGGGAAGCAGGAAGGACGGCGGCGGTGGCGGGCCCCAGTTGTAGAGTCCGCGCAGGCCCTCCCACACGCCCGGCTTCCACAGCTCGTCGTCGACGATGCAGTCCAGGTCGGAGTAGTACTCGGAGAAGTTGCCGGCCGGGTCCTTGAGGTACCAGAAGAAGTTCGAGCCGACATGGTGACGGCCGAGACCCCAGACGTGCCGGTCGGGGTTGTCCTCGAGCATCGCCGTGGCTCCCCGGCCGATGTCGTCGATGTCCTGGACCTGCCACGAGGTGTGGTGGAGGAAGTTCATCGGTGCCTGCTGGACCAAGACGTTGTGATGGTCGGTCGAGCAGCGCATGAACGAAGCGATCGAAGGGACGGTGTCGCTGATCTTGAACCCGATCCCGTCGGTGAAGAACCGCTGGGTCGCCTGCTGATCGGTCGAGCCGATCACGACGTGCCCGAGCTTGAGGGGCCGCACCCTGCCCTCGCGCAGGACCCCGGCTGCGCGGACGTCCGGCCGGTCGATGCGGCCGGGCCCGTTGTAGGCCGGTGCGGCCAGGGCAGGTTGTCGCAGTCGCGGGCTCACCGTGATCTGTGCGCGGAAACCGGCGATCGGCTCCTCGGTGACCAGCGTGTCCGCGTCGCGCGTGACGGGCAGGTCCAGACGGCCCAGCTGAAGCGCGATGCGGTCGAGGTCGTCGCGGTCGTCGACGGCGATGCCCAGGCCGACCAGCCGGCGGGTGGGGGTGCGCACGAGCTGCAGCTGCTGGCCCCCGTCGACGGTCGAGAGTCGTCCGTCGCCGTGGTGGGTCAGGCCGAAGTCCGCGTAGTAGGCGATCGTCGCCTCGAGGTTCGGCACGCCGATGGTGACGGAGGTCAGGCGGTGCAGGCCCATGGTCAGTGCTCCCTGGTGGTAGTGGTCGGCGCGAGATAGGGCGGCCCGTCGACGAAGGTCGTCCGGATCTCGCCGAGCCCCTGGACCCAGCTGGTCAGCACGTCGCCGGCGGCGAGGTAGCGCTGTGGGCTGCGGGCGTGCCCGACGCCGCTCGGTGTCCCGGTGAAGATGATGTCGCCCGGGCTGAGCGGCAGGACCGCCGAGAGCCGTTCGACCAGGACGGGGACACTGAACAGCAGGTCCGCGGTCCGACCCTTCTGGACCTGCTCACCGTTGACGGCGCAACCGAGCTCGAGGTCGTCGCGATCGACCAGCTCGTCGGGGGAGACGACCCACGGCCCGATCGCGAGAAGCCGGGGAACGACTTGCCGAGGCTGAACTGCGGCGCCGGCGGGACCAGCTGACGGGTGCGCTCGGACAGGTCCTGCCCGATGGTCAGCCCGGCGACGTGCTCCCAGGCGCGAGCAGCGCCGACCCGGTATGCCGGTCGGCCGATGACCACGACGAGCTCGACCTCCCAGTCGACCGTCGCGGTCGGCAGCTCGACCGTCGCATCGGGCCCGGTGATCGACGAGACGAACTTCGTGAACACTGCCGGCTCGGCCGGGAGGGCGAGACCGCTCTCGCCGGCGTGGTCGGCGTAGTTCAGTCCGACCGCGAAGATCTGGCCCGGTGCCGGTGTCGGGGCACCGAGCCGGGTCGGGTCGTAGGCTTGTGCTGTTGTCGCATCAACAGTAGCGGCCCACGCGGTGAAGGCGTCCCAGTCGGCGTAGACGGCCTGCGGGTCGGAGGTGAACCGTCCGGAGCTGGTGGTGGCGACGTCGACGGCGCCCTCACCGACGAGCAGGACGAGTCGATGGTCGAGGTTGACGATGCGCATGGTGGTCTCCGTGGTAGCAGTGGACTAGGCGAGCGGGGTAGCGAGGATGTGCGCGAGCGCCGACGTCAGCTCGGCGGCCGGGTCGGCGACCTCGCCGATGGACCGGTAGGCGACGTAGCGGTCCGGGCGGACCAGGACGACGCCGCGCCGGCCGATCCCCCGGTTCTTCAACCACGCCAGCCGGACGTCGACGTAGTCGGCGCCCAGCACGCCCACGGTCAGCGCCGTCAGCGGCAGGTCGTTCGCGGCGGCCAGCTTGTTGGCCGCCTCGACCCAGTCGTGCCCGTCCTCCCCGGCGACCAGCAGGAACTTCCCGCCGTGCACCAGCGTGCCCAACGGGACCCGTTCGCCTTCGCGCTCGACGAAGGCGTGCGGCATCGGGTGCCCGGGCCTGGTGCTCGGCTCGTAGAGCCGCACTCCATCCAGCGGCACCTCGTCGGGGCTGCCGTCATCGACGATCGCGGAGGAGGAGTAGGTGTAGCCGAACTCGACGTTGTGGTGCCGGAACTCCATCGTCTGCGACCCGATGGCCTGGTTGACCGCGTGCCGTTTTCCGTGCGAGGTAGGCAGGTCCTCCCACAGCGGCCGGAGCTCGGCCCAGTTCTGTTCCGGGGTGTTGTCGGCGGACAGGTTCAACGCCTGGTCGATCGTGAAGTGGTTCATCGCGTTGGCGATCGTGTTGTCGATGTTGGCCTGGTCGACCAGTTTGCGCTCCGACTCGTAGGTGTCCAGGAGCGCGTCCCCGGCGCGTCCCGCCAGGGCCGCAGCCAGCTTCCAGCACAGGTTGTGGACGTCGTGCACCGCGGAGTTCAGCCCGAGCCCGCCGGTCGGCGGGTGCCGGTGCGCCGCATCGCCGACGAAGAAGACCGACCGGTCCCTGAACGAGTCGGCGATGACGCCCTCCATGACCCAGGTACTGATCTTGTGGACAGTGATGTCGCAGTCGGGCAGGCCGAGCGTGGCTCGCATCCGCACGAGCACCTTGTCCTCCTGCATCGCCTCGAGGTTGTCGGTGGCGTACTGCATGTGGAAGACCCACTCCTCCGATGTCGGACCCCACCGGTCCGGGCCCATCGGGACCAGCACGCCGCTGAAGGAGCCGCCGAAGTCCGGGTTGACCAGCCAGCGGATCAGCACCTCGTCATCACGGGCCCAGGGCGAGAGGTCGGCCGTGAGGTGGACCGAGACCATCCTCATGATGTCCCGCGGCCCGCTCATCCCGACGCCCAGCAGCGCGCCGATGGTGCGGCCGCCGTCCGCGGCGATCACGTACCTCGCCCGGACGGTGTAGTCGCGGCCGGCGTCCTTGTCCCTGATCGTGGCGAGCACCCCGGACTCGTCCTGGGTGAGCCCGGTCAGCTCGTGGTTGAAGCGCACCCGGTCGGGGTTGAGGTGCTCGGCGTGCGCGCGCAGCACGGGCTCGAGGCGGATCTGCGGCAGGTTGGTGGTCGCGCAGGGGCTGGCCGCGACGTAGTCGGGGTCTAGCCACCGCCCCAGGCCTCGAGACGGCCGAGCTCGCGGCCGTACCCGTCGTGCGGACCGGCCAGCCCGGCATACCAGCCGGTGGCCTTCATGTTCTCCGGCGGGCAGGTCCGCCGGTAGATCTCGGGCGCCACCCCGACCTCGGTGAAGATCTCCATCGTCCGCTGGTTCAGCACGTGGGCCTTGGGCAGGACGGACGTGTGCGGGACCGAGTTCACCAGCAGCGACTCCACCCCGAGGGTGGCCAGGGTCATCGAGGCCGTGAGGCCGGCGCCCCCGCCCCCCACGATGAGGACGGGAACTTCGAGGTCGGCCATGGCGATCCTTCCGAGGGGGGTGGTGTGCTGGTCACCGTACTCGCGTTTCGTCGAGATTCACCCAGAAAATCGATATTAAATTGCCAGATCGTTTTTCGAGTAGCTCTTCGTGTACCGTTAGGTCTTATGACCGCTGGCACCTCTCTCGTCGAAGGGGTGTATGCCACGGTGCGCGTCGAGCTCCTCACCGGGCAGCTCGAGCCCGGCAGCAAGCTGCGCCTCAGCGACTTCTGCACCCGCTTCGGCGTCAGCCTGTCCGTCATCCGCGAGGCGATGACCCGCTTGGCCGAGCAGGGCCTGGTGCAGTCCTCCCCTCAGCGCGGGTTCTGGGTCACCCCCCTCACGGCCGACGATCTGCTCGACCTCACCCGCACCCGCGTCCTCATCGAGACCCTCGCGCTCCGCGAGTCGATCAGCCACGGCGACCTGAGATGGGAGTCGGCCGTGGTCGCCCGGCACCACACCCTCCAGAGGACTCCGATGACCACGGCGGCGGGACATGTCACCCAGTCCTGGGCGGACGCGCACCGCGAGTTCCACCACGCGCTGCTCGCCGGGTGTCGGAGCACCCGCCTGATCGCCATCTCGACCGGCCTGCGCGACTGCTCCGAGCTCTACCTGCACTGGTCCCGCGAGCTCGGCCACGACACCGACCGCGACGTAGTCTCCGAGCACCGTGAGATCGCCGAGCTCACCGCCGCCCGCGACGCCGACGCGGCCTGTGCCGCGCTCGAACGTCACATCGAGCGCACGACCGCGGCCCTGCTGGCGTACGCCGCCGTGGCATCTCCGACCGGCCCCCTCGACATCGGGGAACGACGAAGGGGAGCGTAACGACGACCGTCGGTCCGAGCCCGATCGCCTCTTCACGCTCAGCGCCGAGCTCCGCGCGACCAACGGTCGTCGTTGCGTCGGGGCGGGTCAGAGGCGGTGGTGGCGGATCATCGGACGGCCGTACCAGCTCGGGCCGCCGGCGACCTCGATGCCGTCCGGCACGAATCCGTTGCGCCGGTAGAACACCCCGGCGCGGGCGTTGCCACCCACCAGCCAGAGGTATGCCGCCCGCTCACCGATCGCGGTCTCGAGCAGGGCCTGCCCGAGGCCGGTCCCGTGCGCCCGCGGGAGCGCATACAGGGTCTGCAGCTGCAGCTCGGGCTCGGCCCGCGGGACGTCCCGCTCGACCTCCCAGTCAGCAGGGCCGCGGCGGGTGCGGGCGACCGCCACCATGCCGAGGTCGTCCTCGGCGACCCAGGCCGCGACCGGCAGACCGGGGTCGTCGGGCGCCGAGGTCAGCTCGGCCAGCACGTCCTCGACGCGCTGTCGTCGGCGCTGTCGCTGGAGGCGGATGAACTCCGGTGGCATCAGCGCGGCATAGGCGTGGTCCATCGCCTCGAGGTGGGTCTCGACCCAGGCCTCGGCATCCTCGGGCACGGCCGGACGGATCCGCGCCGCACCGTCAGCCGCAGACGTGACGTCGGGGACGCTCACCATGACGTGTGCGGAGGCGCGGGGTAGGAGGGGTCCGGGCGCCGTCAGCCGACGATGGCGTCGACGAACGCCTCGGCGTCGAAGGGCGCCAGGTCGTCCGGGCCCTCGCCGAGACCGATGAGCTTGACCGGCACGCCGAGCTTGCGCTGGACGGCCACGACGATGCCGCCCTTGGCGGTGCCGTCGAGCTTGGTGAGGACGATGCCGGTGACCGTGACGGCCTCCGAGAAGACCTCGGCCTGGCGCAGGCCGTTCTGGCCGGTCGTCGCGTCGAGGACGAGGAGCACCTCGTCGATCGGGGACTTCTTCTCGATGACGCGCTTGACCTTGCCGAGCTCGTCCATCAGCCCGACCTTGTTGTGCAGCCGGCCGGCGGTGTCGATGATGACGACGTCCGCCTCCATCTCGGCACCGGCGGTGACGGCGTCGAAGGCGACGGCGGCAGGGTCGGCCCCGTCGCGGTCGGAGCGGATCGTCGGCACGCCGACCCGGGCTCCCCAGGTCTCGAGCTGGTCGGCGGCCGCGGCCCGGAAGGTGTCCGCCGCGCCGAGCACGACGTCGCGGTCCTCGGCCACGAGCACGCGGGCGAGCTTGCCGACGGTCGTCGTCTTGCCGGTGCCGTTGACGCCGACGACGAGGATCACGGCCGGCCGGTCACCCACCCGGGAGGAGGCGATCCGCCGGTCCATCGAGGGGTCGACCAGCTCGAGCAGGTCGGCCCTGAGCCAGCCGCGCACGGTCGCCTCGTCGGTGGCGCCGCTGCCGTCCACCTTGACCTTCGTGCGGAGCCGCGCGACCAGCTCGGTCGTCGCCTCCACGCCGAGATCGGCCCCGATGAGGGTGTCCTCGACCTCTTCCCAGGCCGCCTCGTCGAGGTCGCCGCGCGAGAGGAGCCCGAGCAGCGCGTTGCCGATCGCCGTGTTGCTCCGGGCGAGTCGGGCCCGCAGCCGGGCGAGCCGGCCCCGGGCGGACTCCGGCCGTTCGACGGCCGGGGCGAGGGGCTCCTCGATGTCGGGGAGGACGTCCGCCTCGGGCGGGGCGTTCGGCGGCTGGATCGCGGGCAGGGTGCCGACCGAGCCCTCGTCGGCCTTGTCGCCCCCGTCGTCGGCGCGGGGCCGCTCGATGACGGTCGTGGCCGCCGGCGCCGTGGCGGAGAGGCTCCGGGAGCGACCGGAACGGCCACGGACCAGGCCGACGACGGCCACCCCGATCACGACCGCGATGGCGACGACGAGGGTGACGACTTCCCAGACCTGGTTCAGCACGTCGTCCATCCTCGCACGGGCCGACGGCCCGGCCCGACCGGCATCGGCGCTCCGCGAGGACCGCCGTCCGGCGTCAGTCGGCCTTGCGCCCGAGCAGCTCGCTCGTCTTGTCGCGGGTGGCCGAGGAGGCGTCCTTGACCCGCTCCACGACGACCTCGCCGCGGGGCGCCAGGATGTCGCGACCTTCACGTCGGGCCGGCATCGCGACGATCACGACGACCGCCACCGCGAGGCCGATGCAGATGATCATGGCGAGGACGAGAACGAGCATGCCTCCAGAGTGGCACACCGAGGCCGGCGGTCCCGCGTCGGCGCGCGGGGCGCGCTGGCGAGTCCCGTCAGGCCGACTTCGCCGGCACAGCATCCCGCATCCGCTGCGACACCACGGTCGAGACACCGTCGCCGCGCATCGTCACGCCGTAGAGCGCGTCGGCGATCTCCATCGTCTTCTTCTGGTGGGTGATGACGATCAGCTGGCTCGAGTCGCGCAGCTCCTCGAAGAGCGTGATCAGCCGGCCGAGGTTGACGTCGTCGAGCGCGGCCTCGACCTCGTCCATGATGTAGAACGGCGAGGGACGGGCCTTGAAGATCGCGACGAGCAGCGCCACCGCGACGAGCGAGCGCTCACCGCCGGAGAGCAGCGACAGCCGCTTGATCTTCTTGCCCGGCGGCCGCGCCTCGACCTCGAGCCCGGTCGTCAGCATGTTGTCGGGGTCGGTCAGGACCAGCCGCCCCTCGCCGCCGGGGAAGAGCCGCTCGAAGACGACCTCGAACTGGGCTGCGGTGTCGTGGAAGGCCTCGGTGAAGACCTTCTCGACCCGCTCGTCGACCTCGCGGACGATGTCGAGCAGGTCGCGCTTGGAGTTCTTGAGGTCCTCCAGCTGGGTGGTGAGGAAGGTATGCCGCTCCTCGAGCGCGGCATACTCCTCGAGCGCGAGGGGGTTGATCCGGCCAAGGGCACCGAGCTTGCGCTCGGCCGACCGCAGCCGCTTCTCCTGGGCCTCGCGGACGAACGGTTGAGGGCCGGCCTCCTGCGCGGCCGCCTTCTGCGCGTCGGTGGCGTCGATGTCGAGCACCGCCGGGATGAGCCGGTGCGGCCCGAACTCCTCGACGAGCACCTCGGGGTCGGTGCCGAGCTCCTCGATCGCGCGCGTCTCGAGCTGCTCGATGCGCAGTCGCTGCTGGGTGCGGGCGACCTCGTCGCGGTGGACGGAGTCAGTGAGCTGGCGCAGCTCCTCCTGCAGGACGCCGATCTCGCGCCGGACGACCGTGAGCTCGGACTCCCGCTCGGTGCGGGCCTGTTCGGCGCATTGGCGCTCGTGGTCGGCGCGCTCGCCTGCGACCCCGAGCTGCTTCGCTGCGTATGCCGCGCCCACCCGCACGGCCTCGGCCACCCGGGCCTCGCGCTGGCGCCGTTCGAGCCGGGCGGCCTGCCGGGCGCGGGCCGCGAGCTCCGCCGTCGCGGCGGCGTCGAGGGAGTCGGCCCGGTCGTGCAGCGCGCGCGCCCGCTCCTCGCGGGTCCGCAGCGAGAGACGCGTCTCCATCTCGTGGGTGCGGGCGGCGATCGCGGCCGCATCGAGGCGGTCGCGCTCGCTCGTGTCGGTGTCCTCCTCGGAGTCGCCGGCGGCGCTGGCGTCGTCGAGCCGCTGGCGCAGCGCATCGTGCTCGGCGGCGGCCGTCGCGAGGGCGGCCTCGGCGGTCGTGATCGCCTGCTGCGTGCGATCGGCTTCACCCCGGGCGCTGCGGGCGGCGACGCCGAG
>NZ_JANXRJ010000005.1 GCF_025353065.1 Lapillicoccus sp. | reverse complement strand
CTTGACGCTGCGTCAACCCCACCCCCGAAGGCGCCGGCGGGGCGTGCGAGCAGCCGGAGCGCGGCATACAGGACGAGGCCGAGCCCGGCGTTGGCCCAGAAGATCGCCCGCCAGCCGGAGACCGCGAGGATCGCCGCCCCGAGCACCGGCCCCACCACCGCGCCGAGCTCCTGGACCGCCCCGACGACGCCGAGCGGGGTGCCGCGCCGTTCGCGCGGCCACAGGTCGGCGACGATCGCCAGGGTGGCCGGCACGAGCCCACCACCACCGAGACCCTGGACGACGCGACCGGCCACCAGCACCGGGAGCTCGACGGCGAGCGCTGTCACGGCCGAGCCGACGACAAAGATCGCCATACAGGCCAACAGGATTCGCGACCGGTCGAGCACATCGGCCAGCCGCCCGATGAGCGGGAGCACGGCGATGTAGCCGAGCAGGAAGCCCGAGATGATCGGGGTCGCCCGCTGGATCGCCTCGATCCCCAGCCCGACGCCGGCCATCATGTCGGGCAGCGCGAGCACGACGACATAGGTGTCGGCCGCCGCGAGGAGCACCGCCAGAGAGGCGACCGCGAGCAGCGTCCTAGGGCTTGTCGATCGCAACCGGGTCGCCGTACTTGTCGAGCGTCAGCTCGTAGGTCGAGGTGGCGCCGGAGTAGAACGGTCCCTTCAGCGCGACGGTGCGCAGCTGGCCCGAGTCGGTGATGCCGTAGCTGACGTCGAAGACCGCGCTCCTGTCGCCGATGACGAGCAGGGCGGCGACGGCCGCTCCGGGCAGGTGGCCGGTATAGGTGGTGAGCACCTCCGAGCCCTTGCGGGTCTGGGCGCCCTTCGCGGCGTCGGTGGTCGCGGTGAGCAACGAGGTGATCCCCGTTGCGGGGGTGAAGAGCGTCGCCGGGTCGGGCGCGCCGAGGGTCTCGGGCTTGACGGGCGCATAGCTCGAGGTGAAGGGCAGCTTCACGTAGGTCGTCCCGTCGACCGTGACCACGTCGGCCGCGGCCTGCGTCGTGCCGACCTGCACCTGGAACGTCCCCTTGAACGCCGGCGCGTGCGTCCCGACCCCGTCCGCGGAGACGACGCCGTTGAAGGAGCCGGGCAGGTCCTTGCCGGCGAGGGTGAGATGCAGGGAGGTCGCCTTGTCGACGGTGGCCTTCGTCGCGGCGAGCACCTGGGCGGCTGAGGCGCTGCCGCCGGTGGGGTCCGGGCTCGAGGAGCCGCTGCTGCAGGCGGCGAGGACGGCGACGCACGCCAGGAGGACGACGAGGGTCGGTCGGTGGCGCATGGTGGCGAGGCTATCCGAGGAGTCCGGGCCGACCACCCAGCGGTGGTATGCGTGGGGTCGGGTCCGGGCACGGCTCGGGTCAGTGCCGGGCTAAAGTCGGTGCCGGGCTGAAATCGGTGCCGGGCTGAAGTCGGTGCCGGGCTGAGGTCAGCGCCGGCTCAGGTGGCGGGGTGGTCCGCGACCCCGTCGAGGGGAGGAGCCGCCTCGGCGATCTTGCGGATCAGGGGCGAGACCTTGTCGGGGCCACCGCTCATCCGGATGACGGCCCGGGCGGCGGAGATCTGCTCCAAGCTGACGCGGACGACGCGTTTCGTCGTGGTCACGGCTGCTCCTCCTCGCGATGGGCGCCCGGCTCGGGCCCGCTCCCAGTATCCGGCACGAACTCGATGTCGTCCAGATCGAGGTCCGGACCCAGCAGGGTCGCCAGGTCGCGCCCCTCGGGGGTGGAGCGCGCGGCCTCGGCCAGCATGTCGCGCGCGAGCGACCGCTCCTCGCGGCTGGCCAGGTCGCTCGAGGCCAGCCGCTCCAGGAGCACCTGGCCCAGCCGGCGCCGGCGCGCGCTCACGTCGCCGAGGTCGTCGAGCGCCGCGGTGAACCGCCGTCCCCACTCCTCGTGCCGGGCGGCGGTCTCGCGCTGGCGGTCGCCGCGCAGGGCCGCGGCATACGAGAGGCCGGCGCCCAGCCCGGCGCCGAGGAACGCGAGCAGGGCGGTCAGCCACTCGGACGGCATTGCTCGACCCTAGCCGCCGGTATGCCGCGCGGTCTCGTCCCGGGAAGCGGCCCGACCCGGGAACGGGACGGTTCGCCGGACAACGGTTCTCCAGTGGACCGTCCCTTTATCGGGTCACCCGATAAAGGGACAGGGGCGGCTCAGCTCAGACGTGCGCCCGCAACCACTCGATGTCCGCGGTCTGGCCGTCGACGCCGCCGGGCGTCTCGCAGACGACCGGAGCCCCCGCGTCGCGGACGACGGCGGCGAGGTCGTCGCCCGCGATGAGCCCGGAACCGACGTTGGTGTGCCGGTCGGCGCCGGAGTCGAATGTGTCGCGCGAGTCGTTGGCGTGCACGAGGTCGATCCGCCCGGTGATGGCCAGCACCTGCTTGACGACGTCGCCCAGCTCGTTGCCGCCGGCGTGGGCGTGGCAGGTGTCGAGGCAGAAGCCGACGGTGTCGCCGCCCGACGCGGCGCCGATCGCATCCCAGAGCCGGGCGATCGCCTCGAGCCGACGGGCCATCGCGTTGTCGCCGCCGGCGGTGTTCTCGATGAGCAGCGGGACAGCCATGTCGAGCCCGTCGATGCACTTGCGCCAGTTGTCGAAGCCCTTCGCGGCGTCCTCGTCCACCCCGAGGTGGCCGCCGTGGACGACGACGCCCTTCGCCCCGATCTCGGCCGCCGCCGTGAGGTGCTGCTGGAGGAGCTTGCGGCCGGGGATCCGGATCCGGTTGTTGAGCGAGGCGACGTTGATGGGGTAGGGCGAGTGCACGTAGAGGTCGATGCCCGCCGCCTCGGCGTCGGCCTTGAGCGCTGCCGCGCCCGCGGCATACGCGATCACCGGGCCCTTGTAGCTCTGCGGGTCGCCGAGGAAGAACTGGCTCAGGCTGGCGCCGCGCGCCCTCGCCTCGGCGAGGGGGTCGGACGAGTCGACGTGTCCGCCGATGTGGAGGCTGGCCATGCGGTCACTGTAGAGGTGCCCCCGCCGGTCGAGCGACCCCCGGCCCGGCGCCGCCACCGGCGACAGCGCCCTTCGACCGCGGCCCCTCAGCGGTCTCTCAGCTCAGCGGTCCCTCACCTCAGCGGTCCCCTCAGCTCCGTGGTCGCCGGCGGCTCACGATCCACATCCGTCTGCAGAACACCCCACCCGCGACGACGACGAGGGCGGAGACGTCGGCGTCGCCCCGGGCGTCCGCGGGCAGCAGCAGCGCGCCGAGCAGCAGGAGGACGGCAGCCGCGAGGCACCCGGCCCAGGCGACGGCCCACCTGTCGCGGCGGGCGAACTCGCGCAGGAAGACCTGGAACCGCCGGGGGACGGCCATCCGGACCCGGACGACGAACCAGACGACGACCCCCACGACACCGACCGAGACGACGGCCTGAGCGATGCGCCCCCCGACACCGGCGTCGAGGTCGAGCGCCACCAGCGAGACGAGCATGGCCGCGAGGATCAGGACGTGGGCGAACTTGAGGAAACCGCCGAGGACGACGCCCGTGTTGCGGAGCGCGGTCTGGTTCTGCGGGTCTGCCGTGAGCGCGTCGGAGAAGCCGGTCATCGCACCGAACCGCTTGCTGCGTCGCAGCCGCACCCGCGCCAGCTCGTTCATCGCGACGGAGTTCTGGGGGTCGAGCGCCAGCGCGCGCTGCAGGGCCTGTTCGGCGACGTCGAGTCGGCGCGGACTGATGATCTTCTCGGGTGGGTAGGCGACCTGGGCGAGGCCGATGTGGGCCGAGGGTTCGCGGGGCGCCAGCTCGACGCTCCGCCTCGCCTCGGCCATCGCGTGCTCGTGGGACCTCGGGATCCCCGACAGACACTGCGCGTAGAGCAGGTGGGAGTTGTAGACGTCGGGGGCCATCTGCACGGCACGGTGCGCCAGGGCCGTGGCATCGGTGACCTGACCGAGGCGCAGCAGCGCGGAGGCCTGGATCCGCAGGGGGCGGTCACGGTCGGGGTCGGCAGCCGAGGCCCGCCGCCCCAGCTCCGCCGCCTGCCCCCAGTCCTCCTTCAGCAGATACGCGTAGGCCGCGCAGGTCAGGAGGTCCGCGTCGTCGGGCTGCTGCGTGAGGTCAGGTCCGAGCAGCCCGAGCGCCGCGTCGGGTCGCCCGAGCTGAAGCAGGTGCTCGGCGCGCGCGACGGCCGGGTGGGCACCCGGCATACCGGCGGTCACAGCTTGCGGTTCTTCTTCATGTAGTCCCGCAGCTCGTTGTAGGTGCCGTCCTCGTTGGCGAACTGCACGACGTTGCGGGCCGAGTCGAACCACGGCCCGGTCGACGGGCGCACCTCTGCAAGAGCGGCTTTCAGATCCTTCATCTGAATCATCCGGATGACCCCGGTGCGCACGCCCTCCATCAGCGCCTTCTCCGAGGCGGTCTCGCAGACGTGGGCGATGTCGGCGCCGGAGAAGCCGTCGGTGGACTTCGCCAGCCAGCCGAGGTCGATGCCCTCCACGGGCCGCTGGGCGAGGTGGTGCCGGAAGATCGACTCGCGGGCCGGCTGGTCGGGCGGCAGGACGAGCAGGGTGCGGTCGAGCCGGCCGGGGCGACGCAGCGCCGGGTCGACGTCCCACGGCTGGTTGGTGGCGCCGACGACGAAGACGCCCTCGTTCTGGCCGCTGATGCCGTCGAGCTCGGTCAGCAGCTGGTTGACGGTCGTGCGCATGCCGGAGCTGCGGGTGAGGCTGCGCTTCTGGCCGAGCGCGTCGACCTCGTCGAGGAAGACGACGACGGGGGCGTTGGCGCGGGCGAGCCGGAAGATGTCGGCGACGTTGCGCTCGGACGCGCCGATGTACATGTCGAGCACGTCGGCCAGCCCGACGTTGATGAAGTGCGCCCCGAGCTCGCCCGCGATGGCGCGTCCGATGAAGGTCTTGCCGCAGCCGGGCGGGCCGTAGAGGAGCATGCCGCCGCGCAGGCTCTTGCCGTAGAGCTTGCGCAGCTCGGGGTTCTGCATCGGCGCGATGAAGGCCGCGGTGAGGCGGTCCTTGACCTGCGACATGCCGCCGACGTCCTTGAGGGTCAGGCTGGTCCGCTCGACGTCCCAGGCGGGGACGTCGGTGGCCTGCTCGTCGCCGCCAGCCACGAACATCCGTTCGGGCGCGACCTCCGAGACGTCGGACTCGGCCATGGTCCAGTCGAAGGAGACGGGTGAGCTGTCGGGCGCCGGAGCCCCGTATGCCGGTGGGTCCGACGGCGGCGTCGGTTGCGGACCGACCGGTGGCGCGGCCGCGGCCGGCGCGGCGGTCCCTTCGGGTGGGGGCGGCGTGACGGACGTGCCGCCGTCGGGCCCGGCCATCGCGCGGCCCATCAGGGCGCGGGCGGCGACGTTACCCGGCTCGTGCTGGAGGGCGACGGCGCACTGGGTGATGGCGGCGTCCTGCTGCCCGGCGGCGACGAGGAGCTCCGCGAGGTGCAGCCGCAGCGGCACGTCCCCCGGCGCAGCCTCGACGGCTCGGGTCAACGACTCGATCAGCGGGTTGCTCACGGGATCAGGCTAGGCCACGTCCCTGCGGGCGGCGGGGTATCGGCGGACGTCGGCGGACCCGTCGCGCGAAAGGTCACCTCTGACCTCGCGCCCCGCAGGACCCGTCGCGCGAAAGGTCACCTCTGACCTCGCGCCCCGCAGGACCCGTCGCGCGAAAGGTCACCTCCGGCTGGTCCCAGGGGCCCAGACGGACCGGAACTGACCTCTCGACCGCGAGCCTCGCGAAAGGTCACCACTGGCGACACCGACCAGGGGCGCCAAGCCCGCGCCCGGCCCACCGCGAAAGGTCACCTCTGGCGTCGCGACCGTCCCACCCGCACCCAGCTCAGCACCGCACCCGCCAGCAGCGGCACCCACGCCCACAGCAGCAGCCCCTCGCGGACGCTGTCGGGCGCGACGGCGGACGCGACGAAGAGGACCGCGGTGGCGGCGAGGCACGCGGTCCACAGGGTCCCCACCCGTTCGCGCCGCACGAACCCCCGGACGAAGGCGCCGAGGTGGGCCGGGATCTGGGCCCGCAGCCGCAGCAGCACCCACCCGATGATCCCCAGCCCCGCGACGGCGAGGACGAGCGGCACCCAGCGAGGGCTGTTGCCGCCTCCCTCCCGGAAGACCTGCCGGGTGACGAACCACATCACGAAGAGGACCCAGTGCGCCCGGGCCACGAGGCTGATGAAGACGACGTCCATGTTGCGCTGCATCACCTCCGTCATCGGGTCGGCGCGGACGGCGGACGCGAGGTGGCCGGCGGCCCGCACCCCGTGGCCGCGCGCGAGGTGGATCCGGGCGAGGTCGTTCAGGGCGGCCGCGTTGCTGGGCTCGACCTGCAGGGCCCGGCCGAGGTGCTCCTCGGCGCGGGCGAGGTCGGCCTTCGGCGGCCGGGTGCCGTCGGGGAACAGCACGTCGGCCATCGCGATGTGGGTCTCGGCGGAGTTCGGAGCGAGCTCGATCGCCCGCCCCGCCGCCGTCACGGCCGAGGCCCGGTCGCCCTGCCGGGCCAGGGCGCGGGCGAGCTGGGCGTGGGCCAGCGAGTCGAAGGGCGACAGCTGGACCGCCCGGAGCCCCGCCTGCACCGCCTCGGCGAGCAGACCCTCCTGGAGCGCCACGAAGGACAGGATGCGGTGGATGCGGGCCGAGCCGGGGTCCAGGGCGGCGGCGGAGTAGAGCAACCGCCGTGACTCCTCGGGCGCTCCGAGCCCGAGGTGCGCGACCGCGGCCTGGATGAGCAGCTCGCTGTCCCCGGGATCGCTGGCCAGGGCCCGCGAGGCGACCGCGAGCGCCTGGTCGTGGCGGCCGAGCGAGTTCAGCGACTCCGCACGCAGGGCGGCGTGCTCGACTCCGGCGCGGTCGCCCGCCCGTCCGTCTCCCCCGGGCATCGGTGGCCCGGCGGGGGGCCCGGGGACGGAGGCACTCACGTCGTCCAGAGTAGGTCGCCCCGGCAGCGGCGTGGTTCGCCGTCCCCAGGGCGTCCGGGGACGGGTGTGCACCAAGATGGGGCCATGACGCCCAGTGCCCCGCCGCACGAGATCGCGAGCGCCGTCGACGAGGTCCTGCGCGGCCTCCCCGAGCACCGGCGGACGAGCTTCCGGCTCCGTCTCGAGCGGTGGTGGGACGACCTGACCATGCCGCTCGTCGAGCTCTACGGCGCCGAGCCGGCCGCTGCCCTCGTGGCCGATCTCGTGGTGATCGCGGCCGCGGCATACCGCGACCGGGACGACTCCCTGCACCTGCTCGACGAGCGCCGCCTCCTCGAGCCCGCCTGGCTCCAGTCACCACGCATGTTCGGGTATGCCGCCTACGTCGACCGCTTCGCCGGCACCATCGCCGGCGTGGAGGAGCACCTGCCCTACCTCGAGGACCTGGGCGTCACCTACCTCCACCTCATGCCGCTCCTGATGCCGCGCCAGGGCGACAACGACGGTGGGTATGCCGTGCAGGACTACGGCACCGTGCGTCCCGACCTCGGGTCGATGGAGGACCTGCGCATCCTCGCAACGTCGTTGCGGGACAGGGGAATCACGCTCGTCCTCGACCTCGTCGTCAACCACGTGGCGCGCGAGCACGACTGGGCCGTGCGGGCACGCGACGGGGAGGCGGCCTACCGCGACTACTTCCTGGTCTACCCCGACCGCACCGAGCCGGACGCCTGGGAGCGCACGCTGCCCGAGGTCTTCCCCGACTTCGCCCCCGGCAGCTTCACCTGGGACGAGGAGCTCGACGGGTGGGTGTGGACGACCTTCAACTCCTGGCAGTGGGACGTCAACTGGGCCAACCCCGCGGTGTTCCGGGAGTACGCCACGATCGTCCTCGACCTCGCCAACGTCGGGGTCGAGGTCCTGCGCATCGACGCGATCGCCTTCCTGTGGAAGCGGCTCGGCACCAGCTGCCAGAACCAGCCGGAGGTCCACTCGATCGCCCAGGCACTGCGCTCACTGGCCCGGATCGCCTGTCCCGCAACGGCGTTCAAGGCCGAAGCCATCGTCGCCCCCACCGATCTCGTGCCCTATCTCGGCACCGGGAAGCACTCGGGCAAGGTCAGCGACCTCGCATACCACAACAGCCTCATGGTCCAGATCTGGTCGATGCTCGCGACCGGCGACGCCCGGCTCGCGACCCGGGCGCTCGACGCCCTGCCGGCTGCGCCGCGGACCTCGACGTGGATCACCTACGTGCGCTGCCACGACGACATCGGCTGGGCCATCGACGACGCCGACGCGGCGATGGAGGGCCTCAACGGCTGGCAGCACCGCCGCTTCCTCGCCGACTGGTATGCCGGGGTCTCACCGGGGTCGAGCGCCCGCGGGCTGGTCTTCCAGGAGAACCTCCAGACCGGCGACCGGCGGATCAGCGGGACGGCTGCCGCACTGGCCGGGCTCGACGCGGCGGCCACCTGGGACGACCCTCGGCAGGTCGATGGCGCTGTCGCGCGGATCCTCCTGGCGCACAGCGTGGTTGCCGGCTTCGGCGGCATACCGGTGGTGTGGAGCGGGGACGAGCTGGCGATGCCCAACGACCCGCACTGGGCGGAGGAGGAGGGCCACGGCGAGGACAACCGGTGGGTCCACCGGCCACGGCTCGACTGGGTCCGCGCGGCGAGTCGTCACGACCCTGCGACGCCGCAGGGGCGCGTCTTCGAGGGCATCGCCCACCTCGCCCGGGTGCGGGCGTCGCTGCCGCAGCTGCACGCCTCGGTGCCGAGCGAGGTCGTCGAGCTGCACGACCCGGGGGTGCTGGGGCTCGTCCGCCGGCACCCGGTCGGCACGATGGTCTGCCTCTACAACGTCACCGGCGACACCCGCGCGTGGCCGTCGCACCGGATCAGCTCGCTCGGGGTGCGGGATCCGGTCGACGCGCTGTCGGGGACCAGTCCGACGTGGGGCGACGGCGTCGTCCTCCTCCCGCCCTACGGCGCGCTCTGGCTCGTCGACC
>NZ_JANXRJ010000339.1 GCF_025353065.1 Lapillicoccus sp. | reverse complement strand
GACCACTTGACCGGGGCGGCGCCGACGCGACACCGGTGTCGCATCGGCGCGGACGTCAGCGTTCTCCGTGCGGCGCTCAGATGAGGGGGTAGCGCGGCAACCGGAACATCACGAGCGCCCCGTCGCGGTGCCCGGGCCGGGATCCGGCCCGAACGGTGCCGCCGTGGACGGCGACGACCTCCGCGACCAGAGCGAGCCCCAGCCCGTAGTGGCGGCGACCGGGGCGCGCGGTCGCTTCGGCCGAGCGTCCGCCGCCGTGGAAACGTTCGAAGACCCGGGACACCTGGTCGGCGGGGATGCCGGGGCCGTCGTCGGACACCGCCACGACGACCTCCTTGGCCGTGACCGAGACCGCGACCGTGACCTGGGACCTCCCGTGCTCCAGCGCGTTGTCGACGAGGGCGGTCACGGCGCGGCGCAGCGCGACCGGGTGACCGGCGACGGTCGCGGGCTCGGACTCCCCGACCTCACCGGGACGCTCGAGCCGGATGCCGAGAGCCTCGGCGTGCGAGGTGGCCGCCTCCGCGACCGCCCGGGCGAGCCTGCGGACGTCGACGGGTTCGCGCTGCCGGTCCTCGCGCAGGTCCGTCGCCATCAGCAGGTCGTCGAGGATCTCGGTCAGGACGGTGACGTCGGCGACGAGCCCCTCGGCGTCCCGGACGACGCCGGGCTCGACGTCGGATCTCCGCACCCGCCGGGCCAGCAGCTGGGCGCGCGTGCTCAGCAGCGTGACCGGTGTCCGCAGCTCATGACTCGCGTCGGCGACGAACCTCCGCTGCAGCCGGATCGTGGTGGCGAGCGGGCGGACGGCGCGTCGGGCGAGGACGACCGCCGACACCGCCGCCAGGACGAGCCCGATGGCGCCGGCGATCAGGAGGGCCCTGACCAGGCGTTCGCGCCCCTCCTCGACCTGGGTCTGGTCCAGGACGACCTGGACGACCCGGTCACCGATCCGACTGGTGCGGATGACGTAGTAGGCGCCCGCGGGGTCGAAGTCGTCGATCCGCTCCACGGAGCCTCCGGTCGCGCGGACGGCCGTGAGGGCACCGGTGTCCGGCAGCCCGACCGGCATACCGGGAGTGGTCCGGACGGAGCCGTTCACCTCGATCGCGAGGTAGGTGCCCAGCGGCGCCGTGGCCGGGTCCGTGATGCGCGTCGCCGCACTCGCGAGCAGGGCGTTGGTCTCGGTGTTGGTCTGGTGGATGTAGACCGCCACCAGGGCGCCGGCGGTGACGAGGACGCACCCGATCACCAGGGCCGCGGCCCGCAGGCCGATCTGCCACGTCAGGGCATGGAGACGGGAGTCCTCCTCGTGACGAGGTCGCGTCATGCTCATCGGGTCACCGCGTCACCCTGTCACCGGTTCCCGAGCCGGTATCCGACTCCGCGCACGGTGCCGACGACCCCCTTGCCGAGCTTGCGCCGGAGGTAGTGCACATAGGTGTCGACGACGCCGACGTCCTCCGCTCCGGCGAAGACGTAGCTGAGCAGCTCCTCGCGCGAGAAGACCCGTCGCGGGAAGCGAGCGAGCTGGCTCAGCAGGGCGTGCTCGCGCTCTGAGAGCGAGATCGGCGTGCCGTCCGTGGGCTCCACCTCGCGCGACCCCAGCAGCAGCGTCCCGCCGGGCACGTCCAGCCGTTCCGCCCGTTCCTCGTGACGCCGCAGCAGCGCCCGCAGCCGGGCCAGGAACTCCTCGACGTCGAACGGCTTGGTGAGGTAGTCCTCGGCCCCGGCGTCGAGGCCCTCCACCCGGTCACGTGGTGTGCCCCGCGCCGAGAGGATGAGCACCGGCGTGAACCGGCCGCGGCGACGCAAGCGGGAGAGGACGTCCAGCCCGTCGATGGCCGGCAGGCCACGGTCGAGCACGATGGCGTCGTAGTCGCGGCTCAACCCCAGATGAAGGGCGCGCTGCCCGTCGCCGACCGACTCCACGGCATACCCCTCATCGGACAGGAGCGTGGTGAGCATGTCCGCCAGCTCGGGGTCGTCCTCGGCCACGAGGAGCCGAGACGGGGGGCGCATGGTCCGAGGATAGGTGTCGCCGGCGCGGTCAGTGGTTGGCGCCGCCGTTGGCCGCGGCCGGGGCGGCCCGCGGGCCGGACACCGTGGACCAGGCCGCCTCGGCGCCGCTGTGGCCGATCCGCACCACCTGCACGGTGGAGCCGGCGGCGGCGACGACGGCCAGCGCCCCGGCGACGAGGATCAGCGATCGTGAGGTGGCGGCGACCCCTCCCGATGGCCGACCGGAGGGCTCGACCATCCGCTCGGCACCGTCCACGCTCGCGGCGGGCCTCCGGGAACGCCGCCACAGCACCGTGGTGAGCGCCGCAGCCACCACCAGCCCCGCGACCCAGGGCAGCAGCCCGTCCGCCATCTGCACGTGCTGCTTGACGAGGTCGGTCCGCCCGACCCGCCGCTGCAGCGACTCGCCGGACTGCGTCGACAGGGGGACGAGGAACAGGGCGATCAGAGCCAGTCCGAGGGGCAGCCATCCCGCCCACCGACGGAACCGTGGCCAGACGCCGGCGAGCAGGACGGAGAGCGTCGCGAGCGGGACCATGACGACCGTCGCGTGCACGACGAGGGGGTGGATGGGCAGGCCGAAGATCGTGTCGAGCATGCGGGGCGCTCCTCGTCGAGGCGGGATGGACGGGACGTCGGACGCGAGAGCGGCTCGGCCGGTCGGACGTCTCATCGTCACGAGCCATTCTTGGAGGTGTCTTGGAAGTGTCCGCGAGGGCCTCAGCCGGCCGGGCCGTCGGTCGTCACCAGCGGGACGGAGCCGTCGACCGAGGTGTGGACGTGGTCCCCGACCTGGGGTCGGACGGCGGACGACGACCGTGAGTCCACGACCGTCCCGCCGGCAAGACGCAGCCGCAGCAGGTGGTCGTGCCCGTGATAAGTCGACGAGACCACCTGTGCCACAACGGATCCCGGAGACTCTGATGACGACACGAGCACCTGCTCGGGTCGCACCACGACTACGAGGGTATGCCGCGTCGAGCCTCCGACGCCCAGGTCCGCGAGCCCCCGGTCCGGGCCCGCGTGGCCCCGCGGACCCAGCTCGAGACAGCCGAGAGCGGTGTCGGCGTGGCCGTCCCGGACGTCGGCCGCGAGGAGGTTGGCGGGCCCGAGGGTACGTGCGACCGTGGCCGAGGCCGGCCGGCCGTAGACCTCCTCCGGAGCCCCGTGCTGGGCGACGACACCGCCGTCGAGGACCGCGATGGTGTCGGCGAGCGACATCGCCTCGCGCGGGTCGTGGGTGATGAGGACCGCCGTCACCCCCCGGGCGCGCAGCGCCGCTGTCGTCGCCGCACTCGTCTCGCTGCGGGACTGCGTGTCGAGGGACGAGAACGGCTCGTCGAGCAGGATGACGGACGGTTCGGGAGCGAGCGCCCGGGCCAGGGCGACCCGCTGCTGCTGCCCGCCGGACAGCTCGTGCGGCATCCGGTGGCGCAGGGACAGGTCGAGTCCTACCAGGGTGAGCAGCTCGTCGACGCGCGCCGCGTGGGTCCGGGCCCGGGGGCGAAGACCCGACAACGACAACCCGAAGGCGATGTTGCCTGCGACGTCGCGGTGCGGGAAGAGGGCGCCCTCCTGGGCGACGTAGCCGACGTGGCGGGCCCGGGCCGGGACGCTGCGGGTCGGGCTCGTCACGATCGTCTCCCCCAGGACGATGGTGCCGGCCTGCGGCCGGATGAACCCCGCGATCGCCCGCAGGAGGGTCGTCTTGCCGCAGCCGGAGGGTCCGAGCACCGCGGTGGTGTGCCCGCTCGGGACGGTCAGGTCGAGACCGCGCAGGACCGCCGGCCCTCCGTAGCCGTGGGTGAGGCCCTCGATGGTGATCGCCACCCCCTCGCCGGTCACGACGCCACCTGTCCGTCGTAGCGGGTCAGCAGCACGGCGGCCGGCGCCGAGACGAGGATGAGGAGGGCGGCATACGGGGCGGCCGCGCCGTAGTCGATCGCGCTGCTGTAGCTCCAGAACTGGGTCGCCAGCGTCTGGGTGCCGAGCGGGGAGAGCAGCAGGGTCGCCGTCAGCTCGGTGCTCGCCCCCAGGAAGGCCAGCGCCGCGCCCGAGCCGAGCGCCGGCGCGATCACCGGGATGACCACGCGGACGAGGACGCCGATCGGACCGACCCCCAGGGTGGCCGCGGCGTCCTCGAGGGAGGGTGAGAGCTGCAGCAGACCGGCCCGGATGCTGACGATCGCGCGCGGCAGGAAGAGGATCGCGTAGGCCGCGACGAGCATCGTCGTCGTCTGGTAGAGCGCCGGCAGGGCATGCAGGGCCAGGGTGACGAGGGCCAGGGCGACGACGATCCCCGGCAGGCCGGTGCCGATGTAGGTGATCCGCTCGACGAGCGTCGACAGCACGCCGCGGCGGCGCACCGTCAGCCACGCGACAGGGAGGGCCGCGACCGTCACCGTGAGGGCGGCGAGGACGCCGAGGCCCAGTGTGCTGGCCGTGGTGGACAGCAGCACGGGCAGGTCCACGGCGCTCGAGGACCCGGCAACGAACCACCGCATCACGCTGACGACGGGCAGGACGACGGCGGCCAGCGTCAGCAGCAGGAGACCGGCGGCGGCCGGCAGGGTCCAGCGGCCGAGCGGGATCCGGACCGAGGCGCGGGCCGCTCCCCCTCCCACCCTCGCGTATGCGGTGCGGCCGCGCAGGGTGAGCTCGCCGGTGAGCAGCAGGAGACAGACCAGGACGAGGACGCTGGCCACGGTGTTCGCTGCCGGACCGCTGAACGAGGACCGGAACTGGTCGTAGACCGCGGTGCTGAGGGTCGGGAAGCGGATGAGGGCCAGCGCCCCGAACTCGGCGACCAGGTGGAGGGCGACCAGGAGCCCGCCGCCGAGGACGGCCGGCCGGAGCTGGGGAAGGGTGACCCGCCGGAAGGTCGCCGACGCCGACAGCCCGAGCGCCGCCGCGGACTCGACCAGCGCCGGGTCGGCTCCCCTCAGGGCGGCGGTCACCGGGAGGTAGACCAGCGGGAAGTAGGACAGGGTGACGACGACGAGCGCTCCGCTGTAGCCGTCGGCCGAGGGCACCAACGACGACCAGGCGTAGGCGTTGACGAAGGCCGGGACCGCCAACGGCGCCACCATCGCGACGTGGACCAGCCGCCGGAACGGCAGGTCCGTGCGCCAGACGAGGTAGGCCGCGCCGACCCCGAGCAGCACGCACAGCGAGACCGACCCCACGACGAGCTTGCCGGTGTTGGCCAGGAGCTCGAGGGTGCGGTCGCGGAAGACCAGCCGGGACACCTCGGACCACCCTGCCCCGACGGTGTCGTAGGCGATCACCGCCAGCGGGACGAGGGTGAGCAGGGCGACCAGGGCCGCGGCCACGCCGACGACGGGCGGCACGCTGACGCGCCCCGCCCGCAGTCGCGGGGCGGGCCGCGTCCCCGTCACCCCGGCCACTCAGGTCCTTCCGGTCACTCAGGCACTCAGATACTCAGGCACTCAGATCAGGCCCGCTTCCTGCATCATGCTGACGACGGTCGGGCCGTTCAGGGTACCGGGGTCGACCGTCGGCGCGTCGAGCTGGGCGATCGGCCGGAGGGCGGCATTCGGGGCGACGCCGCTCGCGATCGCATACTCCAGCGCCTTGCTCCTGGCCAGGATCTCCTGGCCGGCCTTGCTGGTGAGGAAGGCGACGAACTTCTGGGCGGCGTCGGCGTGCTTGCTGGTTGCGAGGACCCCGGCGCCGGAGACGCTGAGGAAGGCTCCCGGGTCCTTGTTGCCGAAGTAGTAGAGCTCCACGTTCTTGCTGTTCGCGCCCGACTCGGCCCGGTCCTTGGCCCAGTAGTAGTGGTAGATGACCCCGGTGTCGATCTGACCGGCGTCGACCGCTTTCATGATCGCGGTATTGCCTTGGTAGACCTTCGCGTTCGTCTTGAGGGCGGCCAACCACGCCTGCGTCTTGTCCTTGCCCTCGAGGGACAGGACGGCGCTGACGATGGCCTGGAAGTCGGCGCCACCGGCGGCGATCCCGACCCGGCCCTTCCACTGCGGCTGAGCGAGGTCGAGGATCGAGGCCGGCAGGGCCACCTTCGAGACCTTGGCCGGGTTGTAGGCGAGGACGGTCGAGCGGGCCGCCCACCCGGCCCAGTGCCTGCTCGACGGCAGGTATGCCGCGGGGACCTGCGCCAGCGTCGAGGCCGCCACGGGGGCGAACAGTCCGGCCTGGTCG
>NZ_JANXRJ010000265.1 GCF_025353065.1 Lapillicoccus sp. | reverse complement strand
GAGGTGGTCCGGGACGGGGCGCGGGCGATGCTCGCGGCCGCGTTGCAGGCCGAGGTCGCCGCTTATATCGACGCGTTCGCCGACCAGGTCGACCAGGACAGTCACCGGTTGGTGGTCCGCAACGGGTATCACGCTGCCCGGGAGGTGACCACGGCTGCGGGCGCGGCGCTGGTCCGGGCTCCGCGGCTAAACGACAAGCGCACCGACGAGACAACCGGTGAACGGGCCCGGTTCTCCTCGGCGATCCTGCCGGCCTGGGCCCGGAAGTCCCCGCAGGTGGCCGAGGTGTTGCCGCTGCTGTACCTGCATGGCCTGTCCAGCGGCGACTTCGGGCCGGCGTTGGAGCACTTCCTGGGCTCCGGTGCGGGCCTGTCGGCCCCGACGATCACCCGGTTGACGACGCAGTGGCAGGACGAGGCTGCCGCGTTCGGGAAGCGGTCGCTGGCCGAGACCGACTACGTGTACATGTGGGTCGACGGGATCCACCTCAAGGTCCGCCTGACCCAGGACAAGGTGTGCCTGCTGGTGATGATCGGGGTCCGCGCCGACGGCACCAAGGAGCTGATCGCCCTGGCCGACGGGCACCGCGAGTCCTCGGAGTCGTGGGCCGACCTGCTGCGTGACTGCAAACGACGCGGGATGACTGCGCCGGTGCTCGCCGCCGGTGACGGGGCGCTGGGGTTCTGGAAGGCGGTCCGGGAGGTGTTCCCCGACACCCGGGAGCAGCGCTGCTGGTTCCACAAGATCGCCAACGTCCTGAACGCCCTGCCCAAGTCCGCCCAACCGGGCGCCAAGGCCGCCCTCGCCGAGATCTGGCAGGCCGAAGACCGCGAGCACGCCGAGCGGGCCGCAGCAGCGTTCGCCACCGAGTACGGCGCGAAGTGGCCCAAGGCGACCGCGAAGATCACCGACGACCTCGACGACCTCGACGACCTCGACGTCCTCGAGGTCCTTCTCACGTTCTATGACTACCCAGCCGAGCACTGGATCCACCTGCGGACGACGAACCCGATCGAGTCGACCTTCGCCACCGTGAGGTTGCGCCAACGGGTCACCAAGGGCCCCGGCTCCCGCGCCGCGGGGATCGCGATGGCGTTCAAGCTCATCGAGTCAGCCCAAGCCCGTTGGCGCCCGGTCAACGCCCCCCATCTGGTCGCGCTCGTCCGCGACGGCGCCAAATTCGAGAAGGGCAAACTCGTCGAACGACCCGACGACTCAGCCCCCGACCAGCACGTCGCATGACACACCGATCCACAGGTCTTGACAATTACTCAACAGCAGGTCGCCCACGGAAGTAGCACCGAGGCTTCTTCGGCCAAATGTACTATCTGTCTGAGCAGCGGGCATAGACCCGAGGCCGGTTAGCCTAGGCAGATCCGCCGCCGGCCGGTCGAGCCCAACGACTTGCGGGTAGCGTTGCCCCGCAAGGGAATTAGAGATCTGGAGCATCACTGCTCGGACACCTCGCATCCATGTGAGCGAGGCGCCACCAGCGTCAGCTGCGAACTGGTCCTCGAGGCGGCTAGGGCGAGCAGCCTCACCTTCCGACTCCCTGACGCACGTCGAGGTCCGGTAGAAATAGTCACCTAGCCGGTGTCGACAGAGGCACCCGGCAGGCGGATCGGCCGCAGGGGCTGCGGGTCCTCTGGCGTCTCTGCGATCTGACTGCGAGCACCTTCCCTCATCGGGGTGGAGCAGCGTGGACATTCGGGCGACCTCGTCCAACGGGAAAGCCCAGCTCCGCCACCGACCCTGACCCCACCAGATGACGGCCGGTCCAACCCGACGATCATGCGCATGGTGGTCGACCTCCCGCTCCCGTTCGGGCCGAGAAACCCGCTCACCTGACCGGGCGCGACCGTGAACGTCAGATCGTCGACCGTCAGCGTTGGGCCCTGGCATTTAATCAGGCTCACCCCCTCGATCACGGCGGACCCCGCGTCTTCCTTCACGCGCACCCCAGCAACCGGGCCATCAGTAGGACAAGGAGGGGCAGGACAGCCAGACACATGGCGGCCATTCCGTGCGACGAATCGTCAACCACGGCCACCACGGTCTCACCGCATCGGAGAGCCGGTCCGACGCCGCCCCCGCCCTCTCCACCATCTCGGTCGCCCCGTCGTCCCGCTCGACTGCGAGTGCGCGGCTGCCATCGGGCCGTGCCCGAGGCCGAGGGAGTGCATCGCGACGACGGCCGACACGAGGAACGCGACGGAGAGAACCCGCAACATGGTGCGTACCGCCGAAGCGGGGCCGATCGACGGGCGTCGGCGATCCTCATGCATCCCCTATGCCACGAGTCGACACCGGTCACCTCCCACTCCCCTGGGGAAAGCAGGAGGACCATCCTGTCCCTCGCAACCGGTGACCTACAGCCCACCCACGTCGTCACCGGCGGGCCAGCGTCAGAGGGAGAACCGTCCCCACTCCGCGGCGCCCCCCACGACCCGAACCTTGCGGTTTGAACTCGTAAGGTCCGCCTTTGGACCGCCCTGGCCGCCCGCATGTCGCTCCTGACCCGGCGCCGCCGCGGGTGGGAGATGGCAGCCCCAGTACTCCAAGTGAGGGGACGCCCGCCTTGGCGTCCCCTCACCTCCTAGGCGGGTTCGTTCAGCCTCGGCCCACCGCCGGGGTGCGCTGGAGCCAGCCGGTGATCAACCCGTTGATCTCGTCCGGGCGCTCCACGAGCATGAAGTGGCCTACCCCGTCGATGAGCTTGCCGGCCGAACCCGGCCCCGCGAAGCCCGGCACCCGTGCCACCTGCTGCTCACTGACGCCATGACATCCGT
>NZ_JANXRJ010000068.1 GCF_025353065.1 Lapillicoccus sp. | reverse complement strand
CTCACGATGCCCCGGCAGCTGACCGGCTATCACCTCCATTTCGCTCTCCCTGCCCGACGGACCGCCCATGTGGAGTAGCCCTAACTGGGCGGAGTGACGTTCGTTCACGGGCCAGCTCGGAAGGGTAGCCGACGGATCCTTGGCCCACGATGACGTCAGCTGACTTTGGTGCCGAGCCAGTCCTGTCGTTGGGTGAGGATTTGTTGGGTGCGGGTTGACAGTTCGGGGGGTGCCTCGTCGTCGTCGGTGCGGTTGCAAACCTCGTCGCGGATGATCCGTTGCGCTTCGGCGTGGTGTCCCTCGGCGGTTGCCACGGCGGCCAGGTCGAGGCGGGGGATCTCCTCGTGGGGGGCGGCGAGGGTGGCCGTCTCGGCGGCCAGCCGTGCGGTGGTCAGGTCGCCGGCGGCGAGGGCGTGGGTGGTGACGAGGTGGGCGACGTCGACGATGGCGACGGCCATGTGCTCGTCGACCCGGTCCCCCTCGACCAGCCATGCCCAGCCGCCGCCGGCTTCCCGCTCGACCGGGTAGTCGAAGGGGCGTCCTTCGACCAGTCGGAGCGCGGTCCTCAGGTCGGGGATGCCGTCTGCGCCGCGGGCTTCGCCGCGCACGCGTAGCCGCCGGAAGAGGTCGATGTCGATGAGCAGGTCCAGGACTTGGTAGACGGGGACACCGCGGATCTCGGCCGCGGGGGCGGTGCGCGCGTCGGGCAGGTGCGGCTGCCCGGTGCGGGGGTTGGTGCCCAGCCACTGCCGAATCGTCAGGACGTAGTCGCGGACCTTGGCCCTGCTGATGGTGTTGAACGCCTGCGACACCTCCTCTGGGGTCGCCCCGTGCCGGCGGAGGGCGATGAAGGTCAGCAGCTCGGTCATGTAGGGCTTGCGCTTGGTCAGCGGTGTGCCGCGGGTGGTGGCGCGGACCGGTCCGAGCAGCCGCAGTTTGGGCAGCGCGCTGTTGTCGTGGAACCACATGGCCACGTCGTCGTCGAGGGTGGGGTCGGCGGCCTCGACACCGGCGCGCACTGTGGGCCTGACGCGGGGGGCCAGCACCTGCAGGTCCTGCGTGGTGGTCGCGGCGACGGCGAGGTAGGTGGCGTCGTCTTGCTCGAGCAGGCTGCTGCCCGGTTTGGGGGCCGGAGGGACCTGGCCCTCCTGGTCCGGTTCCGGACGCTCGTCCGGCGCATCGGCCGGGGCCCGGGGCTGGGTGTGGTGTTCGCGGAGCGCGCCGGCCTGGTTGGACCAGGCGCGCCAGCCGTCGACGGCGTCCCCGTCGACGGGGACAGGCACCTCGTCGACGGGGACAGGCACCTCGACCACGGTGTCGGTGTGGGCCAGCAGCGCCGCACAGCCTTGGGCTTCGTCGCTGGTCAAGCCGACGGCCACCAGGTTCAGTCCGGCCTCCGCAAGGGTGACGCGCCCGTCGGCGGTGACCTCGAGCAGGGTGTGGATGGTGCCGGGGGCCCGCGGCCCCTGGCCTCGTACGACCACCGAGGTCCCGGTCTGCCCGGGGTGGGCGTGGACCTGGTCGAGGAGCTGGTCCAGGGCGGGGTGATCGGTCGCGGCATCGATGATCAGGAGCCGGGCGGGCCACGCGTCGGCGCCGTCCTGGGCTGCCCGGGCGGTGACGATGTCGCGGCCGGCATGGCTCGTCCGGTCGATCGCGTGGACGGTGTCGGTCAGGCAGGTGCCGATCGGGTCGACCGGTGGGTCGGCGGCGTCGGCGGTGTCGGGCATGTCGTGCCTGTGGTTCATGTCGGGGGTGCCGGGGGTGTGGTGGGCGTGGATCCGGTCGGGGTTGAGCGCCGCCAGCTCGGTGGCCACCCCGACGCAGTCCACGGTGACCCCGGCCGACCAGGGGTTGCAGGCGACCTCGGCGGCCAGGTACCGGACGAAGTCCAGCCCGAAGATGGGGTCACCGGTGATCGTGACGCAGAGGTCCTCGATGTTCAGCAACCACACGTCTTCGGTGTCGTTAACCCCGATAGTGACCAGCAGCGGGTAGGGGGCGGGCTGGTCGGGCACCTCCGGGCCGAGCTGGTCGAGGGGGACGTCGGGGGCGACCTTCCAGTGGTACCCGTCGGGGGTCCCCTGCCACGGCCCGGGCAGCTGGGTGGGGTCTGCGAGGTGGAGCACGATGTGGGCGACGGTGAGCTCGACCGCGGTGAGCGGCGGCATGACGGCTTCGTCGCGGGCGGCCGCGGCGGCGAGGCGGCGCAGGACCGCGTCCAGGTGCTCGATCGTGGGTGCGGTGACCCGGCCGACGGAGGTGATGGTCTTCTCGACCGGGTTCAGGACGGCGTCGGGGGCGGCCAGGGTGCGCCCGGGTCGGCGGCCCCGGGACTGGGCGCGGCGGCGGCGGCGCAGCAGCATCAGCAGGGACCCGGCCAGTACCGCCCCTGCCCCGGTGAGACCGGTCAGCATCCACGAGGCATGACCGAGGTGGTCGGTCTCCTCCGTGGCGGCGCTGGAGTGGGCGGCGCCTGCCGGCACAGGAGACGCGGGAGACGCGGCCGGGGACGTGGCGGTGGTGGCGTCCGCGGCGCTGCTGCCCGGGCCGGAAGGGTCCGGCCGGTTCGGCCGGTCAACCGGTCGGGGGCCCGCCGGGGCGGCTGGCGCGCTGCTCGAAGGCCTCGCAGGCTCCCCCGACTTCCCGGTTAGTGTCGGGACAGATACCGGGGGTGTCGGGGACGCAGGGGGGACGACGACGGGGGACGTAAGGAGGACGGCGGGGGACGTAGGAAGGACGGCGGGGGACGTAGGGGGGACGAAGGTGGGGGGGATGGTCAGGCGCTGGCCGATGTCGATCCGGTCGGGGTCGCTCAGGTGCACCCCACCGGGCTGCACGGTGTCCCTGCTGGCCGTGAAGATCGCCGGGTACTGGCGGGCGTCGCCCAGCTGGTCACGGGCGATGGCGGAGAGGGTGTCACCCGCCCGCACGGTGTACGTGCGGGCGGCTGACCGGCCTGGCTCTCCGGGCGCCCCGGCGGGCAGGTGCAGGACGGTCCCGGCGTGGATGAGGTCAGGGTCGCCGGCCACGCTCGGGTTGAGGGCAGCGATCTCGGGCCAGCGGCCGGCGTGGCCGAGCTGGGTGGACGCGATCCGGGACAGGCTGTCGCCCGGCCGCACCGTGTAGGTGCGCCTTGTGGCCTGCGTGGTCTGCGTGCTGGCCGTTTCGGTCGTGGCGGCGGGTAGGGTCGCCGGCGCAGTTGTGGGCTGGCGGGCTGGGGTGGCGGTCACCGACGAGGTGAAGGTCGCGGGGGCCGCCGAGGTGGCGGCGGTCGCGGGGGTGAGGGCGGGCGAGGCCGGGACGACCACGAAGAGCAGCGCGGCCGCTGCGACGAGCTGCCGGGCGGCCAGCTGCGGCAGGTTCAGTCCGGGCAGGCGGACCGCAGGCGCCCCGCGCAGCCGGGACCCGATCTCGAGCAGGATGCTGACGGCCAGCACCGCCCACGCGACCCACGCGATCAGGGTGATGGCCCCCAGGGCCAGGGTTCCGTCGTCGGGGGTGGTCAGGGCGGAGCGGAGCTGGTCCAGGGTGGGGACCGAGGTGGGGACCGGGTTGCCGGCGAGGGCGTGCAGGGCCAGGGGCAGCCCGATCACGATGACCAGGAGCAGCAGGGTCGCGAACAGGCCGACCGCGCGGGCGCGGAGTCTCATTGGGCGACTCCGTCGACGGCTCGGGTGATCTGGACCTCGGCGTGGCCGGTGACGGTGAGGGCGCCGATGCCGATGATGCTGAGGAACTGCGTCGTGTACGTGCTCTGGGTGTCGGCCACGACCCGGGTGCCGGTGACCACGGTGGCGGTGCCGGTCACCCCGGGTGCCCCGGCGATGTAGGCCCGGGCTGCGGCCACGGCCGCGCCTGGGTCGGCCACCGCTGCCTGGCCCCGGATCGCGGTCCCGGCCTGGAGCTGCTGGCCGCCGGCCCGGGCGGCCTCGGCGGCGATGTCCTGGGCGCGCTGCTTGGCGTGGACCTGACCGCCGAGGTCCACGGCAAGGCCGACGAGCAGGACGAGGGTCAGGGCGGTGGTGATCATCCAGACCGCCACCGACCCTCGTTCCCGGTCACCACGAGCAAGTGGGGCCACCAGTCGGGGCATCAGTCGGGCTGTCAGTCGGGCTGGCAATCGGGGGATGAGTCGGGCTGTCGGTCGGGGCATGGGTCTCACCGTTCTCGGTAGCTGTCCAGGGGTGAGCGGACGGTCGCGGTGATCGGCATCGACCCCGGCAGCCCGGGCAGGAGACCGGCGAGGTCGACCTGACAGGTCACCGTTGCGGCCACGGAGGCGGGGGTGCCGACCGGGGCGGCGAACCCGGAGGAGTCCACGCTGACACTGGTGGCGGCGCAGTCGGTGCCCTGGTCGCCCAGGCTGGTCGTTGCCGCGTCGGCCGCGGCGGTCTCGGCGTGGCCCTGGGTGCGGGCGATCGAGGCCGACCGGGCCGCGTCGGCGGCGGCGGACTGCACCGCCTGGTGGGCGATGGCGACCCGGCCGCCGGCGATGACGAGCATCAGGAACAGCCCGAGGGCGGGGGCGAGGATGACGACCTCGACGACGGAGGAGCCACGGTCGCGCGGGCGGGTCCGCCGTCGCAGCCCCACCCCTCGAGAGGTCAACGGGGCGGTCCACTGGGTGTTCGACCAGGTGGTCATCGGGTCAGTTCCTCGACGGGTGCGGAGGCGCTTTGGCTGATCTGGGGGGTCCATCCGGGTACCACGCTTAAGGTGGTGCCAGCGACAACCACGGTGACGACGCCCGTGACGCCGCCGGCGGCGACCCCAGTGACGACGGGGCCGGTGGTGCGGTTGCTGCTTACCCTTACCCCGCGCAGGACCCCGTCTCCGCCGGCTGAGGCGACGAACGCGGTCGCGGCGGCCTGGCCGGCGCCGGTGGTGGCGTGCTGGGCGGCGGCGGCCCGGGCGCCCTCCTGCGCGGCCGCGATGGCCACGGTGCGCCCGTGGTACATGAGCGCGGCCTGCATCCCGAGGAACATGAGGGTGAACAGGGCCGGCATCAGGACGGCGAGTTGCACCGCGGCGGAGCCCCGCTCCCGGTCCCCCACCCGCGCCGCGCGGGTGGGCGGCCGTACGAGGTTGAGACCGGGCCGGTGCCGGGTCATTTGATGCTGCTGACCTTGCTGTTGATGTAGGCCGCGATCGCGGCGTAGACGATGCCGGCCAGCGCCAGCAGGCCCACGGCCCAGAACACGATCTCGATCGTGCTCGCCCCCTCGTCCCGGGTCCGGGTCCGGGTCCGGGCGTGGGTGGTGGCGGCGCGGTCGCGCAGGCCCGCCCTGAGGGTGAGCAGGGTCGCGTAGAGGTAGGTCATGGTGGTGGTGTCCTTTCGGTGTGAGCTGGTGGGCGGCGTGCGGTGCTTGGGTGGGTACGAGTCGAAACTGCGGGCGAGCCCCTTTCAGCCGGCGCTGAACAGCCGCAGCAGTGGGGGGGCCATGAGCAGGGCGAGGAAGACCAGGCCGAGGAAGGACGCGGGCAGGTACATGCGCTCCTCGACGAGGTTGGCCTGGGCCAGCTCGGAGCTCAGCAGGGCGCTGCGGGCGGAGGCGCTGCGGGCGCGGAGCTGCCGGTAGACCTCCGAGCTCTCGTCGTTGGCCAGGCGCATGATGTCGGCGACGTCGCTCAGCTCCGGCAGGGCGAGGTCCTCGGCCAGGACCTTGAGGCAGTCCCAGGGCGGTTGCCCGTTGTAGCGGGAGCGGGCCAGTTCCTCACTGATCTTGCGGAACACCCAGGAGTCCCCGACCTCGGCGGCG
>NZ_JANXRJ010000147.1 GCF_025353065.1 Lapillicoccus sp. | reverse complement strand
GTTTCCACCGCCACGTCGGTGCCGGCGCCGATCGCGATGCCGAGGTCGGCCTGGGCGAGGGCCGGGGCATCGTTGACCCCATCACCGACCATCGCCACCCGATGCCCTGCCGCCATCAGCTCCGCGACGCTCGCCGCCTTGTCACCGGGCAGGACGTCGGCGATGACCCTGGTGACCCCGAGCTGCGCCGCGATCCGGGCGGCAGTAGCGGCGTTGTCGCCGGTGAGCATCACCACCTCGATCCCGAGGCCGCGCAGCTCCGCGACGGCAGCCGCTGAGGTGGGCCGCACCGCGTCGGCGATACCGATCACCGCGACCGCGCGCCCGTCGACCGCGGCGAGCACCGAGGTCCGCCCGTCGGCCGCGATCTCCACCTGCCGGACCCCGAGCGGGCCGAGGTCGACGTTCGCGGTCGTCATCAGCCGCGTGTTGCCCACCACCACCCGGCGGCCCTCGACGGTCGCGGTCGCTCCCTGACCGGGCACGTTGGTGAAATCCCGTGCGTCGAGTCGGCGCACGCCCGCGCCGTCCGCACGGTGCACGACCGCCTTCGCCAGGGGATGCTCGGACTCCCGTTCGACGGCGGCGATCAGCGCCAGCGCATCGGCCTCGGGCATCCCGTCGACGATCAGGTCCGTCACCTGCGGCGCCCCCAAGGTCAGGGTGCCAGTCTTGTCCATCACCACGACATCGATCTTCTTCGAGGTCTCGATCGCCGTCGCGTTCTTGAACAACACCCCACGGGCGGCACCGAGCCCCGTGCCCACCATGATCGCGGTCGGGGTCGCCAGGCCGAGGGCGTCGGGGCAGGTCACCACCACGACCGTGATCGCGAACAGTAGTGCCTCGCTGACCGACCGGCCTACGAGCAGCCACACCACGAACGTGGCCCCACCACCGAGGAGGGCGACCAGGACCAACCAGAACGCGGCCCGGTCCGCGAGCCGCTGTCCCGGGGCCTTAGAGTTCTGCGCCTCCTGCACCAGCTTCACGATCTGGGCCAGGGCGGTATCCGCGCCGACCCTGGTCGCCCGAACCCGCAGCGTGCCGCTGGTGTTGATGGTTGCCCCGACGACCTCGTCGCTCGGGCCCTTGTGCACCGGCAGGCTCTCGCCGGTGACCGTGGACTCGTCGACGTCGCTCTCGCCGTCCTCGACGACCCCGTCCGAGGCGATCTTCGACCCGGGGCGGACCAGCAGGAGGTCGCCGACGACGACCTGGTCGGTCGGGATCTCCACCGGCTCACCGCCTCGGAGCACGACCGCGACAGGCGGCGCCAGCTTCAACAGTGCCCGTACCGCTTCATTGGCCCCACCACGGGCCCGCATCTCGAAATAGTGGCCGAGCAGGACGAACGAGGTCAGGATCGTCGCCGCCTCGTAGAACACATCACCGCCGCCGGTGAGCGTCACTCCGACCGAGTACACCCAGCCCGCACCGACGGCCACCGCGACCAGGACCATCATGTCCAAGGTCCGCGCCCGAAGCGCCCGAACGGCGCCGGCGAAGAACACCTGCGCCGAGTAGAGGATCACCGGCAGGCTCAGCACCAGCTGGAACACGTCGTCGCGCAACCCGAACGGCGCCGGGACCCTGAACCCGAAGACGTCACGCCCGATCCGCGACCACAACGTGATCACCACCCCGAACACCACCGCCACCAAGAACCGGTCACGCATGTCGCGGACCATGCCCGCCATCGACATCTCCCCATGACCGCCATGACCCATCACGTCCGCCGGGCTGCCCGACCGAGGGGTAGGCGAATCGGTCGCGGTCACCAAGCCATGCTCGTGGTGAGCCACCTCGGCTCGGCCGCCTCTGTGGCCCCCAAGGGCGGTAGCGGCGTCCGATGAGTCCGCCAAAGACTCATCTGGAGACGTGGCCGGCGACGGGTGGGGCGGGCACACGTGATCCGGGACGGACTCCCCCCGGCAGTGATAGCCGCAGACCCGGATCCACTCGGCAAGGTCCTCGGACGTTGTGATGGCCGGGTCATACGTCACCGTTGCGGTCTGGGCGACCGGGTTCGCCTCCACAGCCAGCACCCCAGGCCTGCGACCCAGCACCGCCTCCACCGCGTTCTTCTGAGTCGCCCACTGCAGCCCGTCGAGCTCCATCACGACACGCAATGAACCCTCAAGCTGCTTCACGGCGACGTCGCCATCCGATCATCTGGCAACCGGTCAGGGGCGGTCCGTCGACTCATTCTCAAGAGAAGCTCGCCCCCACCGCCAGCCGCATCCGACTCACCGGGGCTGCTCCGCATGCCGCCGCGCATCATGCAGACCATCATCAGCGGACAGCCCAGCAGGATGACAAGGAACAAGGGTGAGAGGCCAGCCCACCAACCGAACACACCCCCGACCAGGAGCCCCACCACGTACATGTACACCGAGTGCCTGCTGCGCATGAGGCCTCCGACGAATCCCCGACAGGGCCGTCCCGTCGCCTGCGCCACCCTCCCATCGCCAGCAGCAACGCAATAAGAGGCAAAGGTCCCGACGCACCCTCCACAGAGCCGGGGTCGGGGGCCTCGGACAGCAACTTGAGGTCGAGGTCGCTCCCAGAGTCGCCAGACGATGCCGCGGACACGGGGCCGTGGCGTCACCTCTCGTTGGCGAGCCGGAGCTGGTGGAGCTACCGTCTGCGCGCGTAGCCAATTGCCTCCTCCGCACGAGGGCTGGCCGCTCATCGCGGCGCCTGCCCCACTCGACCTCATCGGCTACCTCACCCCCAGAACGCAACCTGCTGACCAAGCGCTTCCCTACACCCTGAGCCACCACCATCGGTAGGTCGCCGCGCGCGCCGCCGCGAGGCTTCAGGAAGTCCTGAGCCATGCGTAACTCCCCTCTTAGGTAACTCTGTTCAACGGTGGTTGGTGTCCGACAGGTGGTGATGTCGTCCTCGAGTCTCTGCGCGAGGTATCTCCTGGGCACCGTCCGCGTAGTCGCCGGCGGACCCTCGCGACTGTCCACTGAGCGTCAAGCCGGTCGGCCTGAACGGCAACGCTTGGCGGCTCATGCGAGCCGGGGGCAGAGAGCCGCCGAGAGCCTGGCTCGCGCAGCCGCAGAAAAAAAGGATGCGTGTCGGGTACACATCGGGTACACATCACAGCTGTAAACGGTCAATGCGAGTCAACGTTGAGTAAGGCCGAAACCGTTATTCCTCAACGTTTCCGGGGGCAGCCACCCAATTTCGATGATGCTCTAGTCGCCCTCTCAAGGCGGTAGCGCGGGTTCGAATCCCGTCGGGGCTACCAGGACAATCCCCGTATGACTGGGGATCGGGCCTTTTCGCTCGGGGGGCAAAGCGGGTCGACGTCGGCCCGGG
>NZ_JANXRJ010000146.1 GCF_025353065.1 Lapillicoccus sp. | reverse complement strand
GCGCAGGACCGTCAGGGCCAGGGTGGCGAGGCTGGTGACGAGCCCGGCGATGAGGGCGACCCGCCAGCCGGCGGTGCTGTCGAGGATCCCGTAGACGATCCAGGGGGCGAAAGAGACGACGAGCTGCATGATGACTCCAAGGGTGGGTGGGTCCGGCTGTGAGGGCTGTTGACCGGTCTTCGTGGCGCTGGTGGAGCGCCGGGCCGATGCCTCAATACTCGGCCGGGGGCAGGGTCCGTCGCGCCGACCGGGTGGTGGTGCCCGGGTGTCCACCGATCGGTTGACACCGGGCCGGGGTGGCTCGACCTAGCGTCGCTGCGACCGGCATACCCGCGGCAGCTGCTGCGACGTGGCGACCGTGACCCGACCCTTCTGAGGAGCTCCCATGGAACCCTTCGTCTTCACCGACAACCCGCAGTTCTGGTTCGAGACGCTGCGCGCGCTCGGGCATTCCTCGTACGGCGGGAGCGAGGCCGGAGAGGTCGTGGCGACCGCCCAGCGGATCCGGTCCGGGGACGACGACAGCTGGCACGACGAGTGGCACGACACCGCCGAGCTCGTCGCCGAGCGAGCCGGCATGGCAGCGGCGGCGGGCCACCGCGTCTCCGCCGCGACGGGATGCTCCGGGCCAGCACCTACTACCGGGCCGCCGAGTTCTTCCTGCACGGCGACGCGGACGACCCGCGGGTCACCACCGCCTACCGGCGCTCGGTCGAGTGCTTTCGTGAGTTCGCCTCTGCTGCAGCGACGCCCATCGAACCGGTGACGATCCCCTACGACGCCGTAACCCTCGAGGGGTACTTCTACTCCGGCGGCGAGGGCCGACGTCCGACCCTGGTCATGCACAACGGCTTCGACGCCAGCGTCGAGGAGATGCACTTCTTCGGGGCCGCTGCCGCCGTGGAGCGCGGCTACCACGTCCTGACCTTCGACGGCCCCGGCCAGCCGTCGGCCCGCGTCCACCACGGGCTCGCCTTCCGGCCCGACTGGGAGCACGTCGTGAGCCAGGTGCTCGACTGGCTCCTCGAGCGGCCCGAGGTCGACGCCACCCGGGTCGGGCTCGTGGGCGTGAGCCTCGGCGGCTACCTCGCCCCCCGCGCAGCGGCCTTCGAGCCCCGGCTCGCCGCCTGCGTCGCCGTGGACGGCGTCTACGACCTCGGCGTGATCAGCACCGCCGACTTCCCGATGCCGCGGGAGATGGCGGAGGAGATGCTCCGGGCGCCCGAGGCGCCGGAGGTCGACGCCGCCCTCGCCGAGTCGATGCGCACCGATCCCACGAGCCGGTGGGCCATGACGCACGGGTGCTCCGTCATGGACGTCGACACCCCGAGGCAGTTCCTCGCGGCATATCTCGACTACCACCTGCGCGACGGCATCGCCGAGCGGATCACCTGCCCCACGCTGGTCTGCGCAGCCGCCGGTGACGCGTTCTTCGCCGGGCAGCCGGAGGCGCTCCACGCCCACCTCACCTGTCCCGCCGAGCTGCTCGTCTTCGACGCCGCGCTCGGGGCCGAGGCGCACTGCCACGTCGGCGCCCAGCGCGGGGCGTTCGGGCAGATCCTCGACTGGGTGGACGGGGTGCTGAGTCCGGGGTTTGCCCTGGACCGCGCTGTGGGGCAGCATGGTCCCATCATGTGGAACTGAGACGCCCCCGACCCGCGACCGAGGCACTGCCCGGCGGGTCACCCTCCGTCTCGAAGGACCTTCGCCGTATGCCGTTCCCTGCCACCGCTCCTGAGTCGCTCCCCTCCGGATCGCTCGTCGCCCGCGACGTCGGGCGTGCGTTCGGGGACCGCGTCGTCCTCGACGGCGTCGACCTCGTCGCCCACCCCGGTGAGCCGGTCGGGCTCGTCGGCGAGAATGGCGCCGGGAAGTCGACCCTGATGCGCATCCTCGCCGGCGTCGACGAGGCCGACTCCGGCTCCGTCAACGGTCCCGAGGACACCGCATACCTCGGGCAGGAACCTGATTTCGCACCGGGCGCCACCGTGGGCGACGTACTCGCCGAGGTGCTCGCCCCACTGCACGACGCGGTGGCCCGGCTCGAGTCGCTGGCCGGGCGGCTCGGGCCGCAGCCCGAGCTCAGCAGAGAGGCCAGAGAGGGCAGCGCCAGCAGCGCCAGCGGGGACAGCAGCGACAACGGAGACAACGGAGACAGCAGCGACAACGGAGACAACGGAGATAGCGGCGGTGCCCCGCACGTCGATGCCGCGCAGGAGTATGCCGCCCTCCTCGCCTGGGCCGAGCACCACGACGCGTGGGACGCCGACCGCCGGGCCGAGGTCGCCGCGGCCCGGCTCGGGGTCGGTCACCTGCCCCACGACCGACCGGTCGCCGAGCTGTCGGGCGGGGAGCGCACCCGTCTGGCGCTGGCGGCGATCATCGTGCGTCGGCCGGACTGCGTCCTGCTCGACGAACCGACCAACCACCTCGACGA
>NZ_JANXRJ010000123.1 GCF_025353065.1 Lapillicoccus sp. | reverse complement strand
TGGTGATATTCTGGGCCAATGTTCCCCATCAGCTTATTGAAATTGAGCCCGTGGGTTCGGCAGAACCTCTCGGCCGACTCGCCGCCAGCCCCCGCGTGGCGCCTCTGGCCCAGATCGACGACCACCGATGGTCGGTCCTCGACTACGAGAGTGGCCGCTTCGAGCGTCAGGTCGTCCCGATGCTCCGAGACGACGCCCTGTGGACGCATCCGCTCATCGCCCGGACCTTCGGCGACAGGCTGCGGCAGCGGATGCTTGACACCCTGGACGACGTGCCGGCCTGGTTCCAGGAGCTGGCAGCCGCACCTCACGGGGTCGGCCACGGGGATGCCTGCCCGAACAACCTGCTGGGGACCGACCGTCGCGACGAGTTCGTGCTCATCGACTTCGGCTTCTGGAAGCCGCTCCCACTCGGCTTCGACCTCGGCCAGCTGTTGCTGGGAGACGTGCAGATCGGCCGGAGGTCAGTCGACGACCTCGACCTCATCGACGCCCACATCGTCCCCGCCTACGCGGAAGGCCTCGCCGCCGAGGGGTGGGCCGAACAAGCCTGACCGGCTCGCCCGGCTGCATGCGTTGCAGATGGCCTTGTTCACCGCACTGTCGACCATGCCGTTCGAGCACCTGAGTGCACCGCCGAGCCCGGAGCTCGACCGACTCGCAGCGACCCGGGCCGCCATCACCACCTACTGCCTCGACCGTGTGGAGGCGATCGGCGCCCGATAATGCGTCAAGACCTGGCGGTGGAAGACTGCGTCCTTTCGCCGCGTAGCGGCCGGGTCCCTCCGCCGCGATCAGTCCCTTTCTCCGCGGGATGAGGGTGCGTGGTTCGAGAACTGAGACCATGCAGGCATGAAGCTGGAGGGGGCGAATGGGAACGGTCTTGAGCTGAGTGTGGTGGGTTACCAGTTCCCCGATGCCGAGGATCCTCGAATGCGCTACAGCTGGCACGTCGTCCGTGGCACCGCGACTCAAGGCGACGTGTCGTGGCCCTTCAAGTGGCCCGCGCTGTGGTGTTCCGAGTCGCCACTCCTCGGGCACTGGCTCCGGGACCTCGCGGCCGACCTCCTCGAAGGGCGCGAGTCAGCTGCGAGGTACCCGCCCCGGTTGGAGTTCACGGAGCCGAACCTGGCGTTCTCCTTCGCCGCGGTGGACGGTGCGGTCCTCGTGCGTGTCGAGCTTGACCTTGAGTTCCACAGGGATCGTGCCCACTGGCGTGCTGGTGACCCGTACGTTCTCGACCTCGAGGTCAGTCGTGCCCAGCTCACCGCCGCAGCCGGGCAATGGGACGAGGAGGTCTCCCATTACCCGGATCGAACGCGCTGAGCTTGATCGAAAGATCTTAGGGCAACTCAGACGCCGGCATAAGCGCGCGTTCTTACTCGCGTCACACCGCCGCGTAGCGCGCGGGTGGTCAGGCGCTCTGGAGAGGTTGGATTTGTTCCAGGACGGCGCCGAGATGGTCCTTCTCGAGTTCGAGGTCGTAGCGGGTCTGGAGGTTGAGCCAGAACCGGTCGCTGGTACCGAAGTAGCGGGCCATCCGCAGTGCGGTGTCGGCGCTGATCCGGCGCTTCCCGTGGACGATCTCGTTGATTCGGCGTGGCGGGACGCTGATGGAGATCGCCAGGTGGTGCTGGGTCACCCCCAACGGAGCAAGGAAGTCCTCGAGGAGGACCTCCCCGGGGTGGATCGGCGAAATGAGCGTCATCGTGTTCCTCCTTGGTCAGTGGTAGTCGACGATCTCGACGTTCTCGGGTCCGGCGGGTGTCCAGGTGAAGCAGGCCCGCCACTGCTGATTGATGCGAATGCTGTGTTGACCGGTCCGGTCCCCGCGCAGGGCTTCGAGCCGGTTGCCGGGCGGGACCTCCAAGTCATCGAGGGTCTCGGCGGCATCCACGATGACGAGTTTCCGTAGGGCGGTTCGCTCGATCCGCGGGTCGAGCTTCTTGGCGCGTTCTCGCGACCAGAGGCGCTCGGTCATGGTGTTGCCGAACGACCGGATCACCCTGGAAGCATAACGCGTCGCGTTATGTCGTGTCCAATGCGTCGACGAGAGGAGACAGCGGTGCCCGAGTCTGCCTCACTTCGCCGCGAGTGCGGCAAGCGTCCTGTCACCGCGTAGTGGCCGTGTGCTTCTGCGCGAACAGAGTTATGCGACTTCGTCGGGGTAGTGATGGTGGGCCGCTTTGCCGATCGTGCGGACCGCAGCACCGATTGGTGGCCGGGCACTTGGGCGACGCGCCCGGAGGCTGCGTCGTTCACATCGAGCCGGTGATCGAACTGGGCCGTCCCGAGCGGCCGGGCAGGTCGTTCTCCGACGGCGTTCTCGATGTGCGCATACCGAGTTCTCCAGTGCGCCGTTTCCGTGGCTCACGCGGACGGTTTCACTTGAGGCATGTCATTCACAAGCCCCGACTTAGGGCACGGCCCTGGTGTCGGTGGGCAGCGGGAAGGTCGCCGCCACCTGCCGGGCGGTAGCGACGAGGTCACCGACACCGGCGCGTCGGCCGCCGTAGGGGGCGGCGATGCCCAGGGGGAACGCTGCTATGTCAACGAGGGGGATGGCGACGATGTCGGGGCGGTTGAAGTAGCGCAGCTTGGCCGCGGGTTGCACCATCACCGCACCGTCCAGGGAGACCAGTCCCTGGCCACCAGGCACGTCGCGCACTACGGCTGTCGACAGGGCTCGGGGCGGCCCGCCACGCTGGTCCTCCAGGTAGTGCCGGACGAACCAGGGCCGGGCCTGGTCGGGAACGCCCACGAACGTCGAGTCGATGATCTCCCTGGCCTGCAACTGCGCCCGGCCCGCCAAGGGATGGCCGACGCCGAGGACCGCCACCGCGTCGGACTCCAGTACCGGCGTGAACATCCAACCCGGCAACGGTGGTTCGGGGTGGACCCAGAACAGCACGTCGACCTCACCTGGACGCTCGAACAGCGAGGCTGCCGTGCAGGGCCGCACGTCCAACTCGATCAGTGGGTAGGCCGCCCGGAAGGCGTCGATGACCGGCCCGGTCAGCTCGGCCAGGCCCTCCTCGACCACCCCCAGGCGCAGCGTGCGGGTGGGCGCCGACAGCTTGATCTCGGCCGCCCCGCGGTCGAGGCGGTCCAGGACGTCCACCGCGACGGTGAGGAACGCCTGACCGGCCGCGGTCAGCTCCACGGAGTGAGTCGTGCGGTTCAGCAGGACCCGCCCCAGCTCGGACTCCAGCTTGCGGACCTGAGTGGAGAGGGCACTGACCGCCACCGGGATCCGGCGGGCGGCGTTGGTGAAACTCAGCTCCTCGGCCACCACGACGAAGTAGCGCAGCTGCCGGATCTCCACCGCCACAGCGTATGCCGGGCGTGCCGGCATACGCCGCAGCGCACCCTTCGACCCATCACCACCGAGAGGACGAGAACATCATGACCAGCCCGACAATCCTGGTGACCGGAGCGACCGGACGCACCGGCGGAGCCGTCGCGGAGTTGCTGCTCGACCGGGGCGCCCGCGTGCGAGCACTGGTGCGCGCCCGCGACGGCCGCAGCGAGCGGTTACGGCGGCGCGGCGCGGACATCGTCGTCGGCGACCTGTTCGATGCCACCAGCGTCAGCGAAGCCCTGCGCGGTGTCCGACGGGCCTACTTCGTGCCGCCGTGGCACGCCCACATGCTCGACTCCGCCGCCGCGTTCGCTTCCGCTGCCCGCGAGTCGGACCTGGAGTCACTGGTCTGGCTCACCCAGTGGCTGGCCAACCCCGTCAGCCCGTCACCCACCACTCGCCAGCACCACCTGGTCGACCAGATCTTGTGGACCCTGCCCGATGTGGCCAAGACGTGCCTCAACCCGGGCTACTTCGCCGACAGCTACCTCCAGACGATCAACTTCGCTGCCCACCTGGGCCTGTTCCCTAGCCCCACCGGCAGCAGCAGTAACGCGCCACCATCGAACCAGGACATCGCCCGCGTCGCCGTGACCGCACTGACCGACCCGAATAGACACGCGGGCCGAACGTACCGGCCCACCGGTCCCGAGCTCCTCGACGCAGCCCAGATGGCGGCAGTCATCGGCCATGTCCTGGACCGGCCTGTACGCCACATCGACCTGCCGGTGTGGATGTTCCTTCGGGCGGCGAAGCTGTCCGGGGTGAGCCCGATAGAGCTCCTCAACATCGGGCATTATTTCGCCGAGCACCGTCGCGGCACCTTCGCGATCGGCGCGCCCACCGACGACGTCGCCACCCTGACCGGCACACCAGCGGAACCCTTCGCAGTCACCGCAGCCCGCTACGCGGCCATGCCCTTCGCCGCCCGGACGCCCGCACTGGTGGCCCGCACCATCTTGCGGTTCCTCCGCATCGGAATCACACCCACACCGAACGCTGAACGGCAGGCCCGAGCCCTCCAGCTCCCCCAGCTGGCCCACCCCGCCCTGTCCATCGACAGCCCCGACTGGCAACACCGCCATGCCCAGCCGGAGCCCCAGACAACCTGAAAGGTCGCCACATGACCACCGAACCCGCTGCCACCCCGAGCCCGAGCCAACAGTCGGCGCTCCTGGAGGGCAACGCCCGCTATCTCGAACACGGCGTCCCCGGACCACTGTCTATCACGCCCAAGCAGCGCACGGTGATCCTCAGCTGCGTCGACCCTCGCGTCGACCCGGCCCGCATCCTGGACCTGCGCGAAGGCGACGCCGCCGTGATCCGCAACGTCGGCGGCCGCGTGACACCCGCAGTCATGCAAACCATGGCCATGCTGCAGATGATCACCCGCGCCGACGCCCCCGATCAGCCCGCAGCGCCAAGTCCCGCCGACACCTGGACGTTCGTCGTGCTCCAGCACACCGACTGCGGCATCACCCGACTCGGGGACCACCCCGACCTGCTCGCCACCTACTTCGGGATCGATGTCGACGACGTCGAGTCCCGGAACGTCACCGACCCCAACGCCGCTGTCGCCGGCGACGTGGCACAACTGAACAGGACGCTCGCGCCGCAGTTCATCGTCGTCGGGATGGTGCACGACCTGGACACCGGCCGAGTGCGCATCACCGACCCGACGACGTAAGCACCCTCTCCCGACCACATGCCCGTACCCGATGGGCTGACATCCAGGACCAGCCAGCGACGCCAGCGACGCAGCTGTGTCACCGAAGCGGCGGTTGCTCAGTCACCCGTCTCCACAAGCGACTTCCAGTAGACGATCTTGTGATCGCCTGGACCGTAGAACTCTCGGACACGAGCCTCACGGTCAAAGCCGTCGCGCTCGTAGAAGCGTCGGGCGGCTTGGTATTCGTCGGTGCTGGATGTCTCGACGATCAGCACGCGGGCGACCTGACTACCGGCGTTGCGCAACGACTCTTCGACGTGGGAGGTCAGAAGGGTGCCGATACCTTTGCGGTGCTCTCCTGGGTGCACGGCGAGGAAGTACAGGTTCCAGAGGCGGTCAGCGAACGGCTCGGGGGCGTAGTAGGCCGCGCCCACGACCCGATCGGCGGGGTCGTCGGCGACGATCCAGCGATGCTGGTCGAGGGAGCCGTCCAGGTAGCCCTGAAGCATCTCGGCGAACCCGGCCATGTCGTCGGGAGCGAACATGGCGTTGTCGACCGCGAGGGCGTGGATCGGGATGACGTCGGCGGCGTCGGCCGCCCTGACAGCAGCGGCAGCATCCAGGAAGTCGGGAGTGCGCACGGACATGAAAGCAGCCTCGCGGAACGCCAGAGCGCGGGCCACTGGTTTTGGCGGTCCGTCTAGGTCGCCCCGGCCCCTGATGGCGGACAAACACGGTCGACGTGGGGTCGAGCTCACGAAGTCGGCACCGGCGGAGGCGCACGGAGCTGCGAACGTCGTCGTCGCGGTTCACCCAGCAGTCAACCGCTGGGCGCCAGAATCTCCGTCATATCGCCGCGCGAGGGCGCGCCTCGCGCGGATCAGGCGCCGAAGCCGAGGAACACGAGGAGTCGCCTCTCAAACTCGACCAACGTCGTTGCCTCGAGTTTCCCAACGACTGTGCCGGCATTGCTCCTTCGAACCGTGGTCATCGGGGACGATCAGGGCGGGCCGCGGCTTGGTTGCGTAGGCACCGCCTGCGACGCTGACGATGTCCCCGCGCCTCATGCGTCTCGATCGTCTGAGATTGCCTCAACGAAGTCCATGTCGTCACTGGTGCCGCCAGCTGCTGCAACGAGGGCCGACTGGCGGTGAGCCTCAGCGGCAAAATCTGGCGAGCGGACATCGGGGACCCAGATCTGGGCCGGGCACAGCCCCTGGGCCCGCATCCGGGCCCCGTACGCATTGACCCTGTCCCTCACGGCCATAGGGGTACGTCACATGTAACGGCCACGCCAAGCAAGGACGACCCGGGCAGTCACGATCAACCCGCGCGAAACCTGCGGCATACCGCCATGTCGTCCCAGCGCTATTCGAGGACGGGGGTTACCGGGGCACCTTGCGGCGTCGTGGTTAGCCGGGCTGCTCAGGGACGGATTCGCCCTGACCGTCACCGGAGCCAACCCCTCCTTCGCCGCCCTCGCCAGCGACTCGCTCGGTGCGCTCCCGATGTCGACGACGCCACCAGCCACGTGCTGTCCGGGTTCGCGCAGCTCCCGCTCCACGCCGACGTGGCGAACGGTATCCGCGCCCTCCACGGCCTCGGCCCGCCCCTGGTCACCCTCAGCAACGGCGCCGCCACCGTCGCCCGAGGGCTTCCGGAACGCCGCCGGCCGCGCAACCCCTTCGAACGGCTGCTGTCCGCCCAGCACGCCCCCGCACGGAAGCCGGCGGCGTCGGCCTTCCGCTACGCGATACAGGCCTGCCGAGTCCCCGGAGCCCAGGCGATGCTCGTGGCCGACCGCCCGTGGGACATCCGCGGCGCGCACCAGGCCGGTCTACGGACCGCCTGGATCAACCGCACCGGTGGCCCCTGTCGCGCAACGATGCGGCCGACCTCGAGGCGGTGTCGCTGACAGCGACGGCGCAGGTCCTTGCCCGACGCCCGTGGCGACGACGGATGGTCCAGGGGGGACCCTTCGCCGCCGCAATGACTCCGACGGCGCCGCCACGGAGGAAGATTGCCACCATGACCGTTGACGTTCAGGTGGAGACGACGATCGGGCGACCGGTCGCGGACGTCGCGACCTTCGCCGGCGACCCGACCAATGCGCCGCTGTGGTACGCCAACATCCGATCGGTGACCTGGAAGACACCTCCACCGGTCGCTGTGGGCTCTCGGCTGGACTTCGTCGCCCAGTTCCTCGGACGGCGTCTGGCCTACACCTATGAGGTCGTCGAGCTCGACCCCGAGCGCCGGCTGGTGATGCGCACCACGGACGGCCCCTTCCCGATGGAGACCACCTACACGTGGGAATCGACCGGAACGGAACAGACCCGGATGACGCTTGGTAACCGCGGCAACCCCACCGGTTTCTCCCACATCGTCGCGCCCGTGATGGAACGCGCCATCCGACGGGCGACGAGTCAGGACCTCTCCCGGCTCCAGGCATTGCTCGAACGCGGCTGACACCCAACGCCGGTCGCCCGCGTCGCTCCGCCGCGGGCTGGGCGTCAGCCGCGGAGCCGTGCAACCGGTGCTTTCAGGACCTCCGGCTCGGGCTACCGCCTGAGTGGATGCTGGACCTGGGCGGGATCGACGTTGACGAGATCGCCACCGCTCTCGCGGATCAGACGCACCACGAGCACCGATGGCTGCTCGACCCGCGCACGGGCCAGGTCGCGTTCTGGACGAGCGACACAGGCATCGATGGCGAGAACCCCGTCGAGATCGACGAGCTGGACCTCATTCCCATCGAATCGATCCCGTCGGACGTCTGGTACCAGGACATGGTCGACCTCGCTGAGGGCCTCAGTGACGGTGCGGCTGGACGACGCCTGGCCAGGGCGCTTCAGGGGCCGGGAGCGTTCCGTCGGTTCGAGAACCAGCTCCACGAGCAACTTCCCGAGCTGATCTCGCCGTAGCACGCCCTCCGCGACGTCCGAGCCCGGCGCCGCGCCGTCGACTGGCTCCTCGAACGAGACCTGATCGCCCAGAACGCCGCCGAGAAATTCGCAGACCAGGTCGCGCAGGGCGTCGTCAACGAACCGGTTGATCCGTGTGAGTGTCTTCCGGTCAGCTGCCAGCCAGTGCGTGTCGTCCGCCCGCCCGTTCGGGGTGAAGACCAGCCTCATCGCTCCAGATCTTGCTCGTCCCGCTGCTCCGACGGGGCCTGCGGCAGGCTCTCCAGCAGGTAGCGAGCGTTCGCTGGGACCCGCAAGAGGTGGGCTGTCTCTTCGAGTGCGTCGTAGTCCGCGCGGGACATCAGGACCGCGTCGCCACGACGGGAGATGATCTCGACCGGGGTCCGGTCCTCGTTGACCTGCTCGATGAGCGGGAAAGGTTCTTGCGGGCCTCGCTTGCTGTGACAGGCATAGGCCCTTGCCGTCCGACTTGGTGTACCCAAGTGCCACGTCCCATGCTGCGCCAGACCACTGTTCGCGGATCGGCACCTGCCGGCCGAAGGACCAAGAGCTCCCGGCCTCGGGTGCGCCGATCCCGAGCAGTATGCCGCGGAGTAAAATTCGCGGTATACGACTCGGCTTCGACATGGAGGATCTTCAGCCCGTGAGCTTCAACCTGGCCACCATCCTGCGCGAGTCGGCGAAGTCCCATCCCGACCGGGACGTGCTGCGTTTTGCGAGCGGGTCGATGACCTACGCCCAGCTCGACGCGGCCTCGACGCGGTGCGCCGTCGGCCTGCGGGCGCGCGGTCTCGGCCACGGCGCCGTCGTCGCGGTGCAGGTGCCCAACCTGCCGGAGTTCGTCATCGCCTGGTTCGGCATCCTCAAGGCCGGGATGACGATGGTGCCGCTCAACCCCCTGCTCAAGGGGCCGGAGATCGCCTACCACCTGCAGGACTCGGGCTCATCGCTCCTCATCACCTTCATGGGCTTCCTCGAGCAGGCCGTGCGAGGTGCCGGCGACGTCCCGCTGGTCGTCGTGCCGGTGCCGGGGACCCCACTGCCGGAAGGGTTCTCGCCCTTCGCCTCTCTCCTGGCGACCGACCCTGACCCCGACGACGAGGTCGCCCCCACCAACGCCGACGACACGGCCTGCATCATCTACACGAGCGGGACGACCGGTCACCCCAAGGGCGCCGAGCTCACCCACTTCGGGATGTTCATGGGCGCGTCCGTCGGTGGGAGCACCTTCGGGGCGTCGGAGGTGGACGTCGCGCTCGCGGTGCTGCCCTTCTTCCACGTCTTCGGTCTGGCCGCGGTGCTCAACACCAACATCCGCTTCGGCGGGATCCTCTCGGTCGTGCCGCGCTTCGAGGCGGGCGCCGTGCTCGACGCGATCGAGCGCGACCGGGTGACCGTCGTGCTCGGGGTCCCGACCATGCTGCAGGCGTTGCTGGCCCAGGACCTGACCGGCCGCGACGTCAGCTCGCTGCGCGTCGCGATCTCCGGTGGGGCGTCGCTGCCCGGCGACATCCTGCGGGCGTTCGAGGAGAAGTTCGACATCGTCGTCCTCGAGGGGTTCGGGATGTCCGAGACCGGAGCGGTCTGCACCTTCAACAAGAGCGCCGAGGAGCGACGGATCCTCTCGATCGGCAAGCCGCAGTGGGGTGTCGAGGTCCGCGTCGTCGACCACGACGACGTGACGATCCCTCGTGGCGCGGAGCACATCGGCGAGATCGTCGTGCGCGGCCACGTCGTGATGAAGGGTTACCTGGGGCGCCCCGAAGAGACGGCCGAGGCGTTCCGCGGGGGCTGGTTCCACACCGGGGACCTCGGTTACCAGGACGAGGACGACTACGTCTTCATCGTCGACCGCAGCAAGGACCTCGTCATCCGCGGCGGCTACAACGTCTACCCCCGGGAGGTCGAGGAGGTGCTCTACACCCACCCTGCGATCGCCGAGGCCGCCGTCATCGGCAAGCCGGACCAGCGCCTCGGCGAGGAGGTCGTCGCGGTCGTCGCCCTCGAGCCCGGGGCGAGCGCCACCGCCGACGAGATCATCGCCTTCTGCCGCGAGCACATGGCCGCCTACAAGTATCCCCGTGAGGTGCGATTCATCGAGGAGCTGCCGAAGGGGCCGAGCGGCAAGATCCTCAAGAAGGAGCTGCGGGACGCCGGTATGCCGTCGGTCGCCTCCGCCTGAGCCCTCAGGATCGGGTGGACGTGACCACGTCAGGGCAGGGTCATCTCCACCCGATCCCTGGTGGGAGTGGAAAGAACGAGCCGTGGTGTCGGATCGGCGTGCGGGTCAGGCCTGCTGTCGCCGCCCGGCGCTGACGACGACCAGCTGCGTGACGGTGTCGGCGAGGGTGGTGCGGGCGCGGGACGACAGGCCGCTGTCCGTGATGAGGAGGTCGATCTCCTCGAGGTCGACGATGGTGCTGAGGCCGACGACCCCCCACTTGGTGTGGTCGGCCATGATGATCGTCTGTCGCGCGGAGGCGATCATGGCGCGGTTGGTCTCGGCCTCGACGAGGTTGGGTGTGGTCAGCCCGGCGTGGAGGTCGATGCCGTGCACCCCCAGGAAGAGCCGGTCGACGTGCAGCGTGCGCAGGGCACCAACCGCGACCGGTCCCACGAGCGCGTCCGAGGGAGTGCGGAGCCCGCCGGTGAGCACCACCGTCTGACCGGGTGTGCTCGACTCGTGGAGCAGCTGCGCGACCGGCACCGAGTTGGTCACGACGGTGATGTCGGGAACGGCGCGCAGGCAGCGGGCGAGCTCGTAGGTCGTGGTCCCCGCCGAGATGGCGATGGCCGAGCCGGGCTCCACGAGGGTGGCGGCGTGCTCGGCGATCGCCCTCTTCTGGCTCGTCATGAGCGACGACTTCGCGAGGAATCCGGGCTCGTGGGCACTGGCCCCACCGACCGCCAGCGCTCCACCGTGGACGCGCTCGATCCGACCCTCGCGGGCGAGGTGCTCGATGTCGCGCCGGATGGTCATGTCCGAGACGCTCAACCGTTCCACGAGCTCCGAGACGCGTACCGCTCCGGACTCCTCGACGAGGCCGAGGATCGCCGTGCGGCGCTGGCTCGCGAGCATGGTGCTCAGCCCTCTCGGACGACGGCGACGCCGCCGGGCGCCAGGGTGTGGGAGCCGCTGACCGCGGTGTCCGAGACGAGGTCGTGGCCGGTGACCGCGACCTGCTGCGGCTCGTCGGTGTCGTTGACGAGGAAGAGCCAGGACCGCTCGCCGCTCCGGCGCCGGACCACCTCGACCCCCGGTGGGACCACGGCGGCCGGGGTGACTCCAGCGGCCTCGAGCAGGTCGCCGAGGAGGCCGTCGAGGCTCTCCTCGTCGGGGAGGGTGCTGAGGTAGGACGCGGTGCCGGACCCGACCACGCGACGGGTCGCTGCCGGCCGGCTGCGCAGCGGGCCGGAGGCGTAGCGGTGCGTGACCTCCGCGTCCACGGCATACAGGTCCTCGCTCCAGATGCGCCCCTCGCCGCCGCCGCGTCCAGCAACCCCGGCATCGAGGGCGACCGTCTCCCCCTCGGGCAGGGGGAAGAACTCCTCGACGCGGACGCCGAGCAGGTCGCGGAAGGCACCGGGATATCCGCCGAGTCGCACGTGGTCGTCGCCGTCGGCGATGCCGCTGAACATGGTCACGAGGACATGCGCCCCGGCCTCTGCCGCGTGCGAGATCGCCTGTGCGTGCTCGTCGCTCACCAGATAGAGGGTGGGCACCACGATCAGGTCGTATGCCGCGAGGTCGGCGCTCGGGTGCACGATGTCCGAGGTCACGCCGCGTCGCCGCAGGGCCGCGTGCAGGAGCCGGCCGGTCAGGGGGTAGTCGAGCAGCTGGGAAGGCATGGCCGGTCCGTTGGCTGCCCAGCCGGCCTGGTAGTCCCACAGCAGCGCGACCCGCGCCTCGACCGTGCTGCCCACCAGCTCACCGAACCGCTCGGCGACCTCGCCGAGAGCGCAGACCTCGCGGAAGCGCGCGCTGTCGGGCCCGGCGTGGGGCACGAGCGCCGAGTGGAACTCCTCCGACCCCGAGAGCGACTGGCGCCACTGGAAGAAGCCGAGGGTGTCGGCGCCCCGGGCGACGTGCACGAGGCTGTCCCGCAGGGTCTGGCCGGGGGCCTTGGCGCGGTTGACCGGCTGCCAGTTGACCGCCGACGTCGAGTGCTCCATCAGCAGCCACGGGCGCCCGCCGGCGATCCCGCGGGTGAGGTCGGCGCTGAACGACAGCTCGGCCCGCGGGTCGGGCAGCGACTCGAGCAGGTAGTGGTCGGTGGACACCACGTCCTGGTGCGGTGCCCACTGGTGGTAGTCGAGCAGCCGGAACGCCGTCGTCGTCATGAAGTTCGTCGTGACGGGCACGCCGGGGGAGAGGGTGCCGAGGACCTGCTTCTCGGCGCGGAAGAAGTCGAGCAGCGTGTCGGATCCGAAGCGGTGGTAGTCGAGCTGGTGGGTCGGGTTCGCAAAGCTCGTAGTCCGGCGCGGGGGCAGGATCTGCTCCCACGCGGTGTAGCGCTGGCTCCAGAAGGCCGTGCCCCACGCGTCGTTGAGGCGCTCGAGGTCGCCGTAGCGGCGCTCCGCCCAGACCCGGAACGCTCCCGCGCAGGTGTCGCAGTAGCAGGGCAGGTTGTGACACGCGTACTCGTTGGAGACGTGCCACATCGCCAGGGCGGGATGCTCGTGAAACCGTTGTGCCAGTTGGGTGGTCAGGGCGAGCGCGTACTCTCGGTAGACCGGGGAGCTGGGGCACCACGCCTGCCGGCTGCCGGCCCAGAGGGTGTGCCCGTCGTGGTCGACGGGGAGGACCTGGGGATGGGCCAGCGAGAACCATGGTGGTGGCGTGGCGGTGCCGGTCGCGAGGTCGACGGCGATGTCGGCCTCGGCGAGCCGGTCCATGATCTCGTCGAGCCAGTCGAACTCGTACTCCCCCTTGGCCGGCTCGAGCCACGACCAGGAGAAGACCCCCAGGGTCACGAAGGACACCTGTGCCCGACGCATCAGCTCGATGTCGTCGGTCCAGGTGTTACGGGGCCACTGTTCGGGGTTGTAGTCGCCGCCGAACGCGACACGATCCTCGGGCCACGAACGCATGGGCGCCATCGTGGAGGTGATCCTGCTGAAAGTCAACAGAAAGCAACATGGGCCCCGAGGCGCCCGTGGGAGGTTGACCACGACAGGCCGACTCGTCGGGATTCGTTGCCAGCAAACGGTCTCGGTTCGGACACGCCATGCCGAGAATTGCCCTCGTGTGCTTGACACGACGCGCTGGCAGAGTCATCCTTCGGTGCGGAAGTGGTCGTTTCTGGTGGATCGTGTCGCCCTCTGACTCGTCTGCCGACGCGCCACGCTCATTCAACGACGAAGGAGATCACCATGCCCCGCCCCTCGACCGAGGCCGAGTACCTCGCCCGTCTGGTCCCCGCCTCACAGGGCGCGTTCTCCCGGCGGAGTCTGCTGCGCGGCGCCGTCGGCGCGGGGTCGTTGCTCGCGGTCCCCGGTGCGCTGGCCGCCTGCAGCAGCAGCACGAGTACCGGCACCGGATCGGGTGCCGCCTCCGCGACCGGCACGGTCACCCTCGGGTCCAACCAGTCGGACGCCGTGCCGAAGGCCGCTGTCCAGGCGGTCATGGACGCCTTCGCCAAGGCCAACACTGGGCTGTCGGTCAAGATCAACACGATCGACCACAACACCTTCCAGGAAAACATCAACAACTACCTCCAGGGCGCTCCCGACGACGTCTGGACCTGGTTCTCCGGCTACCGCATGCGGTTCTTCGCCGCGCAGGGGCTCGCGACCGATGTCAGCGACTTGTGGGGCAGCAAGACCGACATGAGCGCCGCCCTCAAGACCGCGTCGACGGGCGACGACGGCAAGCAGTACTTCATGCCTTCGACGTACTACCCGTGGGCCATCTTCTACCGCAAGAGCGTCTTCGCCGCGAAGGGCTACCAGATCCCGAAGACCCTCGACGAGCTCAACACCCTCGGGACCAAGATGAAGGCGGATGGCCTCATCCCGATCGCGTTCGGCGACAAGGACGGCTGGCCCGCGATGGGCACGTTCGACCAGCTCAACCTGCGCGTCAACGGCTACGCGTTCCACGTCAGCCTGATGGCCGGCAAGGAGGACTGGAGCGGCGCCAAGGTCAAGAAGGTCTTCGACACCTGGAAGGGCATCCTCCCGCTGCACCAGACCGACTCGCTCGGACGCACCTGGCAGGAGGCCGCCCAGAGCCTCCAGCAGAAGAAGTCCGGCATGTATGTGCTCGGCGCCTTCGTGGCCCAGCAGTTCACCAAGGGCGCCGAGCAGGACGACCTCGACTTCTTCAACTTCCCGGAGGTCGACTCCACCGTCGGCAGCGACGCGATCGAGGCGCCGATCGACGGCTACATGCTGGCCGCGAAGCTCAAGAACGAGGCGGGCGCCAAGAAGCTGCTGGGCTACCTCGGCTCCGCCGACGCCCAGAACCTCGCCGTCAAGGCCGATCCCAGCGTCATCGCGACGAGCGACAAGGCCGACCAGACGGGATACACCGCCCTTCAGAAGAAGTCGGCGGAGTTCGTCAAGTCCGCCAAGTCGATCGCCCAGTTCATGGACCGCGACACACGCCCCGACTTCGCCTCCACGGTGATGATCCCGGCCATCCAGAGCTTCATCAAGTCGCCCGACGACATCGATGGCCTGGTGAAATCCATCCAGAAGCAAAAGCTCACCATCTTCACGAGCTGACCATGACTGCTCCCGTGGCGCTGCCCGCCGACACCACCGAGAAGCCCCCGCGCTCCAAGCAGCCGAGGCGCTCCCGCTACCGCGGGATCGACCAGCTGAACGGCGTCGACCGTGTCGTCGTAGCCCTGATGATCATCATCCCGACGTTCTTGGTGGTTGCCCTGGTCTGGTTCCCCGCCGTGGGTTCGGTGCTGCTGTCGTTCACCAACTGGAACGGCATCGGTAGCATCAGCTCGGCGAAGTTCATCGGGCTGACGAACTATCAGAACGTCGTCTCGATATACCCGCCGTTCTGGCCGGCGGTGCAGCACAACCTCATCTGGCTGGCGGTGACGTTCCTCATCGCCACCCCGTTGGGGGTCTTCCTCGCGGTGCTCCTCGACCGGGAGATGAAGGGTGGCCGGATCTACCAGACCGCCTTCTACCTCCCGGTCGTGCTCTCCCTCGCCCTCATCGGCTTCATCTGGCAGCTGATCTACAGCAAGGACCAAGGCCTGCTCAACGCCGTCACCGGCAGCTCGATCGACTGGTACGGCGACCAGCGCTACAACCTCGGCGCTGCTCTCGTGGCGTCCAGCTGGCGGCAGACCGGCTACATCATGCTGCTGTATCTGGCGGGCCTGAAGGGCGTCGACCCGTCGTTGCGCGAGGCCGCGAAAGTGGACGGGGCCAACGAGCGGACGACGTTCTTCAAGATCGTGTTCCCGGTCATGCGACCGATCAACATCATCGTTCTCGTCGTGAGCGTCATCGAGTCGCTGCGCGCGTTCGACCTCGTCTGGATCATCAACAAGGGCCGCAACGGGCTCGAGCTCATCTCGACCCTCGTGACCCAGAACATCGTCGGGGAGGCGAGCCGGATCGGCTTCGGCTCGGCCCTCGCGACGTTCATGCTGCTCATCTCGTCCGTATTCATCGTCATCTATCTGAGGATCGTCATGAGGGACCAGCGATGACCGCCACCACCGTTACCCCCCAGGACGCCAAGACCCGCAAGAGCCCAGGTCCGGGCAAGGGCCAGACCGCCCAGAAGCGGCCGATGACCGCGGGCCGGGTGGGCCTGCAGGCGTTCCTCATCGTGATGGCCCTGGTCTGGCTCTTCCCCGTCTTCTTCGCCGTCGTCAGCTCGTTCCGCGACTACTCCTACACGGCGCAACACGGCTACGTGTCCTTCGGCGGGTTCACCATCCAGAACTACGTGCAGGCCTATCAGCAGGCGAACTTCGCGCACACGCTGGCGAACTCGGCGATGATCACCATCCCGGCCGTGCTCCTCACACTGTTCCTCTCGTGCTGCATCGCCTTCGTCGTCTCCCGGTTCAACTTCAAGTTCAACCTGGCGCTGCTCGGGCTCTTCACGGCGGCCAACCTCCTGCCGCCGCAGGCGCTGCTCATCCCGGTGTTCCGGATGTTCAAGGCCATCAACGTGCCCTACTGGATCAGTGACTCCGGCACGCTGCTCAACAGCTACTACGGCCTCATCGCCGTCAACGTCGCCTTCCAGACCGGCTTCTGCGCCTTCGTCCTCAGCAACTACATGAAGACGTTGCCCCGCGAGCTCTACGAGTCGGCCGTCGTCGACGGCGCCAGCGTCACCCGGCAGTTCTTCCAGCTGACCCTGCCGCTCTGCCGCCCGCCGCTCGCGGCTCTCGCCACGCTCGAGGTGACCTGGATCTACAACGAGTTCTTCTGGGCCACGGTGCTGCTCTCGTCGGGTGACAAGTATCCGGTGACGAGCTCGCTCAACAACCTACGTGGTCAGTTCTTCACCGACAACAACCTCGTCGCCGCCGGCTCGGTGCTCGTGGCCCTTCCGACGCTCATCGTCTTCTTCGCCCTCCAGAAGCAGTTCGTCTCCGGTCTGACGCTCGGCGCGACCAAGGGGTGAGCCTCACCCGGGCTCGAGCCGGTCAGGTCGGGTATGCCGCACTGCTGCTGTCCGTCAGATCGGGCAGCAGCAGTGCTGCGTCACCGAACTCGTGCCAGAGGTAGCCCCCGGCCGTGGCGGCGTCGTAGGCCCGTTGGGTCAGCGCCGCCCCCGCCACGGCCTCGACGAGCAGCAGGTGCGAGGCCTGCGGGTCGTGCCAGCCGGTGACGAGACCGGTGACGACGCGTGGCGGGTCGGCAGGAGTGACGACCCGGGTGGTCCACCCCGACCGGGCCACGAGGAGGCCGTTGTCGAGGACCGCAGACTCGAGGGCGCGGGTGACGGTGGTGCCGACCGCGACGACCCTGCTGCCGCCGGCACGCGCGGCGTTGACGAGGCGGGCGGTGGAGTCGGTGACCTCGAAGCGCTCGGCCAGCGGTGCCTCTCCTGCCTCCTGGGAGGACACCCCCGTGTGGAGGGTGATGGGTGCGATGGCGACCCCGTGCGAGACCAGCTCGGTGACGATCGCGGGGGTGAACGGCCGGGCGGCAGAAGGCATCTCGGCGCTGCCCGGGCGGGTCCCGAAGACGGTCTGGTAGTCGGCGAGCGGGTAGCGCCGGTCGAGGTAGCCGTAGGCGATGGGGCGACCGTGCCGGAGCAGGTGTGCCGCGAGGTCGTCGCGCGATGGCCGGACCGAGGCCTTCCAGAGCCGGTTGCCGGCTCCGGTGGGGGAGGACCCGTCCTCCGGGTAGGGCGCGAGGAGCACCACCTCGAGGTGGCCGAAGGTCAGGCGTTCGCCCGGTCGTCCGTCGAGCACGGCGCGGGCGGCATCCGGAGCCGTCCGCAGCTCGACCACCCAGGTGCCGTCGTCGAGCGGGGTCGCGGCGTGCAGCACGACCGGGCCGCGCACGTCCGACCGGGCGTCCCACGCCGCGGCCACCGTCTGGGAGTTGTTGACCACGACGACATCTCCGGCGTCGAGGTGGTCGGCCAGATGGCGGAACGTGGTGTGGGCGAGGCCGCCCGGCCGCGCCGCGAGCAGACGCACGCCGTCCCGGGCTACTCCGCGGTACTCAGCGGGCGCGGGGGCGACGCTGCTGCCCGGCGCCGCGAACCGCGTGGTGGGGTGCCCGGTGAGGAGGGGCACGTCAGATCCCCGTCCTGCCGGCGACCGGTTCGAGGATTGCCACGTCGGAGACCGGCTCGTCGGAGATCGGCACGTCGACCGCCCGGTGGCGACCGCTCGGTGGGCGTCGGCGCACCAGCGCCAACAGGTGCGGCACGACCGTCTCCGGCAGCGGCCGGTCGGAGATGTCGTCGCCCGGGAAGGCGTCCTGGTGCATGCCGGTCCGCATGTCACCCGGGTCGACGGCATACGCGGTGACCGCCTCCTCGGCCGCGAGGGTGAGGGTGAGGTGGTCGAGTGCCGCCTTGGTCGCGCCGTAGGCACCCCAGGTGCCGTAGTTCTCCACCGCCGCGTCGGACGACATGGACAGGATGACCCCGCGGGAGTGCTGCAGGCTGGGGAGCAGCAGCCGGGTGAGGGCGAGCGGAGCGGCGGCGTTGACCTCCCAGACGCGCGTCAGGTCAGCGGGCTCCAGGTCGCGCAGCGCGCGCATGGGCAGCGGCCCCAGGGTGCTGGCCCCGTGCACGAGCAGGTCGAGCCGCCCCAGTGTCCGGACGGCCGCGGCCAGGGCGACGCGGTGGTCCGGGTCGGCGACGTCACCGGGGATCGTCATGACGCCGGGGGTGGCGCCGAGGGCGTCCCGCAGACGGTCGGCCGAACGGCCGTCGGTGACGACGCTCCAGCCGTCGGCGGCGAGGGTGGTGGTGAGGGCGAGCCCCAGTCCTGCGGACCCACCGGTGATCAGTGCGACAGGCATCGCATCTCCTTGTCTGAGGGGGTGATGTCTGCCATCCTTCAAGTTCAACTCAACTTGAAGTCAAGCATAGTGAGGGGCGGGTCATGGACGCGCACGATGTGCTGGCCGTGAGCGAGGTCGCCCACCGAAGCGGGTTCGCGGCCTCGGCGCTGCGCTACTACGAGAGCCAGGGCCTCATCGACGCCACCCGCAGCTCGGGTGGGCAGCGCCGCTATCAGCGCGGCGTGCTGCGTCGGCTGGCCTTCATCCGGGCGGCGAGCAATGTCGGCCTGTCCCTCGACGAGATCCGCGAGGAGCTCGACCGGTTGCCGAGCGGTCGCACGCCGACCAAGGCTGACTGGCAACGGATCACGCGGCACTGGCGCTCCCGGCTCGACGAGCAGATCGCGGCGCTGCAGCAGATGCGGGACGGCCTGGACTCCTGCATCGGCTGCGGCTGCCTGTCGTTGCAGCGGTGCGCGATCTCCAACCCGAGAGACGGGGCGGCCACCTCCCCAGGGGCACCCGGGGCGGCATACCTCGCCCCGGCGCTGCGCCGGATCTCTGTCACGCAGTAACCCCACGACCTCAGCAAGAAGGGTGGGCGGGGCGGGGAGGGGGCGGGGGGCAAGCGCCGCTAGGGAGTCCGCTGATGGTGCGCGGCTGCGGAGTTCGTGTCCTCGACCTGGGCCCGGACCCGGCTCAGGTGCACCACCGCCGTCGTCATCGCGCCGAGGCAGATGAGGGACGCGATGACGCTGAGCGGGTCGTTGTGAAGCCGCTCGTGGAAGATGACGAGCCCGAGGGCGACGCTCGCCAGCGGGTCGGTGGTCGCTGTCGCCGGCAGGCTCGCGGCGAGCGGACCCGCCTGGAAGGCCATCTGGGCGAGGAAGAGGCCGGTCGCGCCGGCGATGATGAGCACGTAGGGCTGCCAGGTCGTGAGCAGGCCTACCGGGCCGTGCAGCTGCAGGACGTGGGTGCAGGACTTGATGAGGGCCGCCGTGCAGGCGTAGATCGTGCCCGCGGCGATGCCCAGCAGGGCCGCCGCCCGTCGCGCTCCCAAGGGTTGGTGACTGGCGCGACGCGCGCCGATGACGCAGCCCACGACGATCAGCACCGCGACGGCCGAGGCGATGACGGTCGACCAGAAGTGCGTCCGGCCCTCGCGGATCTCGAAGGCGCCGGACACGAGGAGGAACCCTGCGACCGCCACGACGAGCACCGAACCGAGCGCGATCTCGCGCTTGCTCACCCGGGTGCCGGCGATCCAGTGCGACACGATGAGGCTGAAGAGGACCGAGCTGACGAGCAACGGCTGGACCACGGACAGCGGGCCGATGTGGAGGGCATACACCTGCAGGCCGAGCCCGAAGACGTCGGAGCCGATGCCCCCCAGATAGAGCGGGTGCCGGAGCGTGGCCCAGATGTAGTTGGCGATGTTCTTCGGGCTGAGGTGCTCCATGTGGGGCATCTGGCCCGCGCTGCGGTGCTTGAGCGCGGTGGCGAGGGAGAAGAACGCGGCAGAGCCGATGGACGCCATGAGGACCGCGGCGAAGTTCACGTCGTCACCTGTTCACGCGGGTCACCGGGTCACCGCGGCGACCGCCGTGAGGGGGTCGGCCCCGCGGCGGTCGTGAGCCGCCTTCGTCGCGAGCGCGTATGCCGCATCCGTCGCCGCCAGCAGCGGCGCCCACGCCACGGGGCAGGCTTGGGTGCGGTTGTGGGCGGCGATGGAGCGGCGCAGCTGAGGGTCTCTCGCAAGCCGGACGATCGCGTCGACCATGTCGGCGTCGGAGTCCACGAGCAGGCCCTCCTGCTCGTGCCGGACGAACTCCCCGACCCCGCCCTGCGCCTTGGCGATGACGGGCAGGCCGGAGCAGCGGGCCTCGAGGGCGGCGATCCCGAAGGACTCGAGATCGGCCGGGGCGAGGAAGGCGTGAGAGCGTCCGAGGAGGTCGTGGACCGCGCCCCGCTCGAGGCGGCCGAGCAGCGAGACGCTGTCCTGCATCCCGTGGCGCCGGATCCAGCCCTCCATCGCCTCTCGCCGTGGCCCGTCCCCCGCGACCACGAGCCGCAGGCGGGTCGGGTCGCCCTGCTCCTCGAGCGCCTGCTGCGCCTGTCGCACCATCTTCAGCAGCGCGATGGGCCGCTTGCGGCGCGCGAGCCGCATCACGGCGACGAGGGTGATCTCACCGGGCGTCTCGACCGGTGCGGGCCGCCGCCACTCCTCTTGCTCGATGCCGTTGGCGAGGATGTGGATCTGGGTGCCTGCGGGAAGGATGTTGGCCACGGGTTGCGCGGCGGCGCGGCTGACCGCGGTCCAGGTGATGGGCAGGTCGGACCAGCCCCCGAGGACGTCCATCGTGCGCATGATGGGCCGGACCCCGGCCCACATCGAGTGGACGGTGACGACGGTCGGTATGCCGCGTCGCGCCGCCGCCCGCGCGAGGAAGAAGGCCAGCGGTGACCCCACGCCGAGGTGGGCGTGGACGACGTCGGGCGCCAGCCGCTCGAGCTCCGCGACGCCGGCCCGGACGGCCAGCGGGTGGAGCGCATGGGGTCGTCGATAGGCGTCGGTCACCCGGTGGACGTAGGCCTCGTGCGCGCACCGACCGGGCGAGCTGGTGAGGATCGCGACCTCGTGCCCGAGGGCGCGTTGGCGTCCCGAGAGCTCGCTGACGTGCATCTCGATGCCGCCGAGCCGGGGGAGGTAGAAATCCGTGACGTGGGCGATCTTCACCGGGCGCCCCGTCCCCGGGAACGGGCGCTGGCGCGCTGGAGCCCCCGTTGACGACACATAGAGTGACAGCCTAGGTCAGACTGCGGCCCCTCGCGGCCCCCCGGGGGGTTCTCGGCGCGCCCAGCCGGCCGCGACCACCACTTTCCGTCCCCGCCGCAGAGGGGTCAGCCGCGGCACCGTGTGGTCAACCGCGGCCGGCCAGCAGCTCCGCGATGCCGTCGAGGGTGGCGGTCATGCCGGCACGCCACTCCTCGATCCGGCCGGCCACGATGCGCGCCTCCTTGGCGGGCATGGCGACGATGGCTGCGGTGAGCCCCGACGGCGCCGGGCCCATCCGCCCCCACTGCCGCACGAGCGCTCCGGTGCTGGTCGGCTCGACCTCGAAGCCCCAGGTGGCGCTCGGCGACCCCGAGCCGTTCTCGACCTCCCACACCCAGCGTCGGCCCTCCTCGACCTCGACGACCTGGCACTCGGTGGTCCACTCGCCGAGCATCGCGTTGCTGTTCGTCCCGCGGAACCGGCGGCCCACCGTGAGGCCGGTTCCCTCGCCCACCCAGGCAACTGACTGCAGCTCGGGCGAGAACCGCGCGGGGACGGTGATGTCGGAGACGACGGCCCAGGCGGCCGCCGGTGTCGCCTCGACGCGCCTCGTCACCTCGACGGTGGGACAGTCGCGGTAGCGCATCAGGGTCCGCCTTCGGTGTCGGGTGCAGGGTCGCCAGCGAGCTGGACGAGCTGGACGAGCAGCTCGAGGGCGGTGAGCTGGGCGGCATACGGGCCCTCGAGCTTGGCCAGCAGGGTCGTGATGCCCGCGGCCCGGTAGACCTCGACCCGGGCGGCGAGCTGCTCCGGCGTGCCGACGAGGTTGGTATGGGTGCCCAGCTCGAGCGGGACGGCCGCAGCGGCGGCCGTCCGGTCACCGGCGGCCCAGAGCCGGGCCACCTCGGCCACCTCGTCGGCGAACCCGAGTCGGGCGCACGCTTCGCTGTAAAAATTCGTGCCTCTCGTGCCGCCGGTGCCCATCGCGCCGATGGTGAAGGCGTAGCCGTCGGCGTGTCGTCGTCCGCGGGTTGCAGCGTCCGCCTCGTCCGTCGCCACCTCGAGCGCGACGGGGGCGACGAGGTCGAGGTCGGCGAGGGTGCGGCCCGATCGCGCGGCCCCCTCGCGGAGCGGACCGAAGAACGCCTCGGCCGACTCCGGCAGGAACGCGTTGCCGAGCCAGCCGTCGGCGAGCTCGCCGGTCAGCCGGAGGTTGGCCGGCCCCATCGCCGCGACGTATACCGGGACGTGGGCGGGGGCGGTGGCCGGGCGGATGGGGCGGCCCCTGCTGTCCGGGAGCGGGAGGGGGTAGACCTCGCCGTCGTGCACCAACCGCTCACCGCGGCTGACGATCCGCAGGATCTCGATCGTCTCGCGGGTGGTCTGCACCGGCCGGGCGAAGCGCACGCCGTGCCACCCTTCCATCACCGCCGGGCCGGACACGCCGATGCCGAGGGAGAACCGTCCGCCCGACAGCTGCTCGAGGCTGAGGGCGGAGGTGGCGAGCAGCGCCGGGCTGCGGGAGCCGAGCTGGACGACGAACGTCCCGAGCCCGATCGTCGTGGTGTGGGCGGCGAGGAAGGCCAGACCGGTCAGGGCGTCGTAGCCCCACACCTCCGGCACCCACAGCGAGCGGACGCCGATGCGCTCTGCCGCCCGGGCGAACTCCGCGGCGCCGTCGGCGTGCGGGTCGATCATGGCGGCCACGTGCATCGTTTGCTGCCACCTCCTTCGGACTCACCCCGGGGACTCGACTCGAACCCGACTGCAGGCTACCGGGGGTGGGGCGTCCGCAGCCGGGTGAGAGGGTGGTGTGGCCAAGAGCTGGCCGGGGCCGATCACGAGGATGTGGGTTGCAATGGCACGAGTGGTGGTCACCGGCGGCGCCGGCAAGCTGGGGCGGGCGGTCGTGACGGACCTCGTCGCGCACGAGTGGGACGTCGTGGTCTTCGACAGGGTCCGTCCGGCCGGGTTGGCGGACGAGGTCGAGCAGGCCGTGACTGTCGTGCCGTTGGACCTGACGGACTACGCCCAGGTGCTCGACGCGATGCTCGGGGTCGAGGAGCGCTACGACCACATCGACGCGGTGGTGCACCTCGCTGCGGTGCCCGCGCCAGGCATCATCGGTGACCACGCGACGTTCGCCAACAACATGAACACGACCTACAACGTGTTCACGGCAGCACGTCGGGCCGGTGTGAAGACCATCGTCTGGGCCTCGAGCGAGACCGTGCTCGGGCTCCCCTTCGACACGCCGCCGCCCTACATCCCGGTCGACGAGGCCTATCCGCCGCGGCCCGAGTCGACCTACTCGCTGACGAAGACCCTCGAGGAGACGATGGCCGCCCAGCTGTGCCGGTGGGACCCGGAGCTGACGATGATCGGGCTGCGGTTCTCCAACGTGATGGAACCCCATGACTACCAACAGTTCCCGTCCTACGACGCCGACCCGATGTTGCGCAAGTGGAACCTCTGGGGCTACATCGACGCGCGTGACGGCGCCCAGGCCGTTCGGCGCGCGTTGGGGTACGGCGAGCCCGGCATGGACGTCTTCATCATCGCGAACGCCGACACCGTCATGGGCCGGCCCAATGCCGAGCTCGTCGCTGCGGTGTTCCCGGGTGTCGAGGTCCGCGGCGACCTCGGCGAGCACGACACGATGCTCTCGATCGACAAGGCGCGGTCGGTGCTCGGGTTCGAGCCGGAGCACTCCTGGCGCGACGAGGTCGGCTAGGTCCGTCGGCTGCCGCTCGCACCCCCGCGACCGTGGCCTGCGCCTCCGCCCGCTGCCCCACAATGTCCCGGTATGCCGCCACCGCAAGCGTCATCTGTATGTTTGGCTGACCGGAGCGGCATACCGCACTGTTGCCGGTGGGGCCCTGAAGGGGCGCCGATCTGGACGTCGCCGGTCCGGGGACGGGTTTGCCCTGGGACCGGTAACGAGGCGGCAAAGTCTTGCCTTCGCTCAAGGAAAGGTCGCGGAAGTGAGCGAATACGACTCACGTCGACAGCCAGCGTGGACAGGGGTCTGGCGAACAGTTCCCCTCATTGTCTTCGTCATCTTCACGCTTGGCACCGCCGTCCTGGGCAGGCGCTGGATCCTCGTTGGCCTCATGCTTCTGGTCTCATTCACAGCCTTAGCCTCAGGGGTGAGATCGAGACCCATGAATATGACCTTCGACGTAGGGAACGTTGAGAGTCATCGGGTGGACTTTGAGTTCAACAAGTTTTGGGGGACTATGAGACTTGCTGTCGGTGACGCGCCCGTCATCCGGGAGATTTGGATGTTTTCTTTGAAGCGCGCCTGAGAACTGGTGCCGCTTCTTGGTGCTGCCGAAAAGCACGTAGTGAGGATCGAAAAGGACCGTGCTGTGATTCTTGCTGGGGCTCGACCGCAAGCTGTTCGCACCTACGTCGATAATGTCCTGGTCGCCCGGGGCACCGCTTAAAATCTTTGCGTCAACGACATGTTTGCGTGAGACCCTGTCATACGTCTCGAAAGGGTCCCGCCAGACTCCAGAACTCTGGACATGGTGAGAAAATTCACGCAATCGGAGCAGGCCGCGGACACCGTCATTCTGGCCGGGCCGGGTTGTATCGCTGCAGGTCAACGGCTTGCCGGCTCTCATGTCGAGGAGTCAAGGCAAGTCGCGGGCAAGGATTGGACCTCCAAAGCTCACAGCGTTCTTCTCACCTACCGCTGCACCTCCAGCATCGGGGAGGCGCGAAAACCGTTGCAAGACAACAACATGGCTGACCGACCTGCCGCCTATGTCCAGAGTTCTGGACTCGCACGTTCTTCGTCCAGAGGGCGGCCGAAAGCCCTGACCTACACTCAGGGAAGAAGTTGTGTCCAACTCTTCTGGCAGTCCCAGCAAGCTCACCTCGCCCGATACCCCGCGGTTGGTCATGGCGGGTCGGGGGGATGGGTTCGGTCCGTTCCTGCTCGCCGCTCTGGGTGCGCGGTATGCGTTGGTCGGTGAGGTGGATGCGGAGCTGTCGCAGGTGCAGCGGTTGATGTCGGCGGTCGTCACGTTCCGGCCGTCGCGTCGGGCGTGGGTGGGTGGAGCGGTTCTACAAGAGCGAGCTGTCGGCGTGGCTGCGGTCCCGGAATGCGGCGAAGGCATTGCGTGGCATCGGGGAGCGGTTTGAGGTGGTCTTCCAGATCCATGCTCTGTTCGAGGTGGCCGACCCGCGCACCGTCATCTACATCGACTGCACCCACCGGCAGTCCGCGCAGCAGTGGCCGGACTGGAACCCTTTGCGGGGGGCTGCGCTGCGCCGTTGGTACAAGCGGGAACGGCGTCAGTACCGCGCGGCTCGACACCTGTTCGCGTTCTCCGACGAGACGCGGGTCTGCCTGGTCGATGACTACAAGGTCGCCCCGGAGCGGGTCACGGTCGTGGGGGCGGGTCTGAACTTCGAGGAACTGCCCTCCGAGGTCGGGCCGCGACCGGCTGAGCTGCCTCCGACGGTGCTGTTCGTGGGGAACGACTTCGTCCGCAAGGGCGGGCCTCAGCTGCTGGAGGCGTTCGCCATCGTGCGGCAGCGCGTCCCGCAGGCAAGGCTGCGGATCGTCGGGACCCCTCACGCCATCGCCCCTCAACCGGGGGTCGAGGTGATCGGCCGGGTCCAGGGCCGGGAGGAGATGTCGGCGCTGTATGCCGCCGCCCACGTGATGTGTCTGCCGTCGACGTTCGAGCCCTACGGGTTCGTGATCCTGGAGGCGATGGCCCACAGCCTGCCGTGTGTCACGACGCGGTCCTGCGGGATCCCCGAGATCGTCCTGGACGGTGTCACCGGGACCATGGTCGGCTGGGACAAGAACCCGGCCCGGACCGGACCCGCATCCACGGCCACTGACGCGGCAGGTGACGAGCCCCCAGACGTCCCAGCCGTGGACGTGGACGAGCTGGCCGACGCCCTCAGCCACCTGCTGACCGAGCTCGCAACGGCCGCCCGCATGGGAGCCGCCGGGAGGCAACGCGTCACCGACCACATGCTGTGGTCCCATGTCGTCGACCGGATGGCACCCGTCCTCGACCAGCTTCACGCTCATCCCGATCCTCGGGGAGCCGGCCGAGGGCCATCGCCCCGGGCGTCGACGCGATCAGGTTCTGCCAGTTGACAGCCACGTCGGCCAGGGGCCCTGTCACATCACGAGCGGACCTGGTCGTCGACCACGGCCCGTCGGCTCCGTCAGGAAGGGCACTGAGGCTGCACCGGGGGTGGGCGACGGCGTCTCGGCCGCCGCGACTCAACGCCCAGAGGCGAACTGGCCGGGCCGTCGACCGGGGCCGGGCGGCCCGGCGAAGGCCTGGGCCACGTCCATCCAGGCCCGGGCTGTCCGGCCCGACACGATGAGCGCCGTGTCGGCGAGGTGACGCCGCTGCGTGACGACGAGACAGAAGTCGAGGGCGGTCCCCGACACCACGTCCGTCGCCTCGGCCGGGCCCCAGTCCCACGTCGATGCGCCGTCCGGAGCCGTGAGGCTCACCCGGACCGGCGTGGTGGGCACCTCGAGCCCTCGGGCGACGAAGCTGTTGGGGAGGGCCAGGACGCCGATGCGCGCGACGTGCCGCAGCCGGTCGGTCGGCTCACGCCGGGCGCCGACCGCGTCCACGACGTCCTGGCCGTGGGCCCACGTCTCCATCAGGCGGGCGGTCACCTTCGACGCCAGGCTCATCGGTGGGCCGAACCACGGCACGCGAACAGCCGGGTCGGCGGCCAGGAAGGCCGCCGTCAGCGCGGCGTGCTCATCCCGCCACCACGCGAGCATCGCGGCTGCGTCTCGGTGGCGGTTGTCGGGGCCCACCGCGTCGACGGCGGTCTGCAGGTCGGCCAGCCCGTCCCGGAAGACCGCGAACGCCGCAGGGTCCTCGACCGCCAGCCGGGTCACCGTGTCGAAGTACGCAAGGTGGGCGACCTGGTCGTGGATGGTCCATCCCGGCGCCGGCGTCGCCAGGTGCCACTGGTCGGGGGTGAGGCCGTCGAGCACGCCCAGCAGAGAGGCTCGCTCGGCGTCCAGGTCGGTCACGAGGGACGCGACCACGAGGCTCGTCACCGGCCCTCCCACCGCGGGGAACGCTTCTCCGAGAACGCTCGTGGGCCCTCCTGGGCGTCGCGGCTGAGGTAGACGGGTCGCCAGATCTCCTCGGCCACCTCGAAGGCGGCGGAGCGGCCGTGCTCGGCCACGGCATACACCATCGCCTTGCCGGCTCGGACGGAGAGCGGGGCGTTGGCGACGATCGTCGCGACGAGCGCCTCAGTGTGAGAGCGGAGTTCGTCCGGAGCCACGACGGCGTTGACCAGCCCGACCTCGAGCGCCCGCCGGGCCGAGATCGGCGTGCCGGTGAGCAGGAGCTCCATCGCCACCCGTGGGGGCACGAGCCAGGGGAGGGGAGCCGCCCACGGCGCGCCCCGGCCCACACGGGCCTCGGTGATGCCGAAGGTGGCCGTCTCGGAGGCGACGACGAGGTCAGCCGACTGCGCGAGGAGGAAGCCGCCGCCGAGGGCCACACCGTTGACCGCGGCGACGACCGGCTTGGTCAGGTGCAGCGTCCGTCCCGGCTGTGGGACGTAGTCCGGCGGCGGGACGGTGAGGCTGCCGTCCGCCATCTCCTTGAGGTCGCCGCCGGCGCAGAAGGCGCGGTCACCGGCGCCGGTCAGCACGATGACCGCCACCTCGTCGTCGGACTCGGCGCGCAGGAACGCCTCGCGCAGCCCCTCGCGCACCGCCCGACTGAGGGCGTTGCGGGCCTCCGGTCTGTCGATGGTGATCCACGCGGCGGCGTCCGTCACCTCGTAGCGGACGACGTCGCTCCCCGGGCTCACGTCGTCGCCTCCGTCGGGACGGCGCTGTCTGTGGCGACGGAATGGCTGACGACGGAATCCTCCTGGAGGACGACGAGCACCTCGCCGTTGTCGACCGCCTGACCGATCACGACGGACATGCTGGCGACGACGCCGTCCGTCGACGCGGCCACCGGGTGCTCCATCTTCATCGCCTCGAGCACGAGCAGCGTCTGGTGGGCCCGGACCGCGTCTCCGGGTGCGACCTCGATGCGGACGACGGTCCCCGGCATCGGGGCGACGAGGGAGCCGGGCACCAGCGCGTCTCTCGCGTCAGGGAACCGCGGGACCATCTCGAGGACCAGCGAGTCACTCGCCCATGACACGTATGCCGTGTGCCCGGCTCGCGCGACGCGGTAGCGGCGTCGTACCCCGTCCACGAGGAGGTCGACCTCGTCCGTGGTGGTGGTGAGCACCTCGACGTCGATCGGCCGGCCATCGACCTCGTAGCGGGACTCGGCCGCAGCGACGAGGTAGCCGACCTCGACCTCGGCGGGCCCGTGGTCCGGGGTGACATGGCCGACGCTGTGGAACCGCCGGGTCTGCAGCTGCGACCGGTTGTTGCGGAATCCTGAGGGGATGGTGCCGAGCACCTTTACTGCCGCACGGTTCTGGGCCTGATCGGTCAGGGCGACCGCGAGGAGCGCGGCGTCGAGGTGACCCCCCGCCGCCTCGACGCCGACGAGTTCGGCCACGGGGAAGCGGTCGAGGAAGTGGGTGTCGATCGCCCCGCCGACGAAGTCGGGGTGCTCGAGGATGCCCACGAGCAGGGCGCGGTTGGTCGTCACACCCTCGACCCGGGTCGCGCGCAGCGTCCTGGCCAGCCGGGCGATCGCCTCGCGCCGGGTCGGCGCGTGCGCGATCACCTTGGCGAGCATCGGGTCGTAGTTGGTCGACACCACGTCGCCCGGCTCGACGCCGCTGTCGAGCCGGATGCCCGGCCCGAGCGGCACGTCGAAGGCGGTGAGGCGACCTGCGGCCGGGAGGAAGTCGTGGGTTGGGTCCTCGGCATACAGCCTGGCCTCGACCGCGTGACCGCGCGGTGGCGGCGAGAGCGCCTCTGCGGGAAGTGATTCGCCGTCGGCGACCATGATCTGGAGGCGCACGAGGTCGAGGCCGGTGACGAGCTCAGTGACCGGGTGCTCCACCTGCAGCCGGGTGTTGACCTCGAGGAAGTAGAAGTCGCCGGTCGGCGTGAGGAGGAACTCCACCGTCCCCGCCCCGAGATAGCCGAGCGCCTTCCCGGCGTCGACGGCGGCCCGGCCCATCGTCGTCCGGAGCTCGTCGTCGAGGGCCGGCGATGGCGACTCCTCGATGATCTTCTGGTGGCGCCGCTGGATCGAGCACTCGCGCTCGTTGAGGTGGACGATCGTCCCGTGCCGGTCGCCGAAGATCTGGATCTCGACGTGTCGCGGCTCGTCGACGTAGTGCTCGAGGAAGACGGTGTCGTTGCCGAAGGCCGAGCCGGCCTCGCGGCGGGCCGAGGCCACCGCGCCCCGCAGGGCGTCGTGGTCGCGGACCACGCGCATCCCGCGGCCACCCCCGCCGAAGGAGGCCTTGACGAGGATGGGCCAGCCGACGCGGTCGGCCAGGGCGGCATACGCCAGCTCGTCGATGCCGGTGAGGTCGGCTCCCGGGAGGACGGGGACGCCCGCCCTCTCCATCATTTCGCGGGCGGTGAGCTTCGAGCCCATCAGCTCGATGGCCTCGATCCCCGGGCCGATGAAGGTGACGCCCGCCTCGGCTACGGCACGCGCGAAGTCGGCGCTCTCGGAGAGGAACCCGTAGCCCGGGTGGACGGCGTCGGCGCCGACGCGCAGGGCCGCAGCGACGACGGCATCGGCCCGGAGGTAGGACTGGGCAGGGGTCGAGCCGCCCAACGGCACGGCCTCGTCGGCCTCGAGGACGAAGGGGGCCTGCGCGTCGGGCTCGGAGTAGACCGCGACCGTCGCGATCCCCATCTCCCGGCAGGTGCGGAAGACGCGGCGGGCGATCTCACCGCGGTTGGCGACGAGGACCTTGCGGATCACGGTGCGCCCCTCACATCCGGAAGACGCCGTATGCCCGCGCCCCCCGGATCTCGTTGGAGTGGCAGGCAGACAGGGCGATGCCGAGCACCGACCGGGTGTCGCGCGGGTCGATGACGCCGTCGTCGTAGCCCTGGCCGCTCATGAAGAGGGCCAGCGACTCGGCCTCGACCTTGGCCTCCAGCTCGGCCCGGCGCACCGCGTCGGCCTCCTCGTCGAAGGGGCGGCCCGCGGAGGCGGCGGCCTGGCGGGCGACGATGGACATCACCCCGGCGAGCTGCTCGGGGCCCATGATCGCCGTCTTGGACGCGGGCCAGGTGAACAACAGCCGGGGGTCGTAGGAGCGCCCGGACATGCCGTAGTTGCCCGCGCCGTAGGACGCTCCGAGGTTGATCGTGATGTGGGGCACCGTGCTGTTGGTGACGGCGTTGATCAGCTTGGCGCCGTCCTTGATGATCCCCGTCTGCTCGTAGCGCGTGCCGACCATGAAGCCGGTCGTGTTCTGCAGGAACACGATCGGGGTATCGGACTGGTTGCAGAGCAGGATGAACTCGGTGCCCTTCTTGGCCTCTTCGTTGAACAGCACCCCTCGGGCGTTGGCGACGACCCCCACCGGGAAGCCGTGGACCGAGGCCCAGCCCGTGACGAGCGCCGTGCCGTAGAGCGGCTTGTATTCCTCGAACCGCGACCCGTCGATGACGCGGGCGAGCACCTCGCGTGGGTCGAACGGCACCTTGAGGTCGACCGACGCGATGTCGAGCAGCTCCTCCGCGGGGTGGAGCGGCTCGTCGGCCGGTGCGGTCGGGCCGGGGCCGAGCTTGCGCCACCCGAGGTGCGCGATGATCTCCCGGCCGAGGGCCAGGCACTCGATCTCGTCGGCCGCGAGGTAGTCGGCGAGTCCCGATGTGCGAGCGTGCATCTCGGCGCCGCCGAGGCTCTCGTCGTCGGCGTCCTCGCCGGTCGCCATCTTCACCAGCGGGGGCCCGCCGAGGAACACCTTGGCCTGCCCCTTGACCATGACGGTGTAGTCGCACATGCCGGGGACGTAGGCGCCGCCGGCGGTCGAGTTGCCGAAGACGAGCGCGATGGTCGGTATGCCGGCCGCCGACATCGCCGACAGGTCGTGGAAGAGCCGTCCCGCCGGCACGAACAGCTCGACCTGGCGGGTGAGGTCGCCGCCGCCGGACTCGACGAGGTTGATCAGCGGGAGCCGGTTCTCGCGGGCGACGTCCATCGCCCGCAGGACCTTCTTCCACGTATAGGGGTTCGAAGCGCCACCCCTGACAGTCGGGTCGTGGGCGATGATCATGCACTCGACCCCGCTGACGACCCCGATCCCCGTGACGACGCTCGCGCCGACGGGATACTCCGTCCCCCAGGCCGCCACGACGGCGAGTTCCAGGAAGGGGGCGTCACGGTCGAGGAGCAGCTCGATCCGCTCGCGGGGGAGCAACCGGCCGCGGTCGCGGTGCCGCTGGACGTAGCGGGGACCGCCGCCGGCGGTGGCCAGGGCCTGCTGCACGGCGAGCTCGGTGAGGCGAGCGGTGTTGCCGGCCCGATTGGCCGTGGCCGTGTCGGAGGTGAGGTCCACGACGCTCGTCAGGGTCTTCACGGGAGCGAGTTCCCTTCAGTAGCAATCAGATGGAGACGTAGACGGGTTCAGTAGGAACGGGGGAGGCCGAGGGTGTGGCCGGCGACGTAGTTGAGGACCATCTCGCGGCTGACCGGGGCGATCTTCAGCAGCCGGGCCATCCCCCAGAGGTGGGCCAGGCCGTACTCGGAGGCGAACCCGTTGCCGCCGTGGGTTTGGATGGCGGCGTCGAGGGCCTTGAGCGCGGCCTCGGCGGCGGCATACTTGGCCATGTTGGAGGCCTCGCCGGCGGGGCGGCCGCGGTCGTGGAGCCAGGCCGCCTTGCTCGTCATCAGCCGGGCCAGCTCGACGTCGACGGCGGCTGCGGCGAGGGGGTGCGAGAGCCCCTGGTGCGAGCCGATCGGGACGTCCCAGACGACCCGGTCGCGGGCGTAGGCGGACGCCTTCTCGAGGGCGTAGCGACCGATCCCGTTCTCGATCGCAGCGCCGGTGATCCGCTCGGGGTTGAGGCCGCGGAAGACGATGTCCATGCCGGCGTCCACCTCGCCGACGCGGCGGTCGTCGCCGACCCGGACGTCGTCGAAGGTGAGGAAGAACTGCTTCTCGGGCGCCTTGGCCTCGACCGAGATGCGCGACCGCCCGAGACCCGGCGCGTCGGTGTCGACGACGAAGAGGGTCATCCGGCCCTTGGTCCGGTCACCCCCGGTGCGGGCGACGACGAGGACGTGGGAGGCCTCGTCGACGCCGCTGATGTAGTACTTGGTGCCGGACAGCACCCAGTCGTCGCCGTCACGGCGGGCGGTGGTGGTGATCCGGTGGGTGTTGCTGCCGGCGTCGGGCTCGGTGATGGCGAAGACCATCTTGTCGGTGCCGTCGGCCATCGCCGGCAACCACGCGGCCTGCTGGTCGCGGGTGCCGAACTCCTTGAGCACCTCGCCGCAGATGGCCGAGGACACCAGGAGCAGGAGCAGCGGGCAGCCGGCCGCGGCGGTCTCCTCGACGACGATCGCGAGCTCCTCCACGCCGGCCCCACCTCCGCCGTACTCCTCGGGGAGGTTGACGCCGATGAACCCGGCCTCACCGAGGGCCAGCCACAGCTCGTGGGTGCGGCCGTCCTCCTCGATCTTCTGCCGGAAATAGGGGTCACCGAAGCTCCGGCTGATCTTGGCCACGCTCTCGCGCAGGGCCGTGTGCTCCTCGGTCTCGTCGAAGTCCATCTCACTCCTCCAGTGATGGGTCGTTGGTGATCGGGGGTGTCGGGATGAGCAGCTCGAGCATCCCGAGGGACAGGGTCTTGCCCTGGGCGTCCGTGCGCAGCGAGACGAGTCCGCCACCGCCGAGGGCGTCGTGCAGCACGAAGTTGAACGCGCTGAGGTTGGGCAGGTCGTAGCGGGTCACGCCGCCGTCGCAGACCGCCGCGAAGTGCGCCGCCACGACCTCCTCGGTGAGCACCCGACCCAGGTGCGCGTAGGTCCCCGCGTCATGGGTCCAGACGCCGATGTTGGCCTCATTGCCCTTGTCCCCGGACCGCGCGAACGCGACGTCGCCGAGCCGCACCGTCGCGCCCGTCACGCCGGCACCCCCGCTGCGGTGGCCACGGGGTCACCGACGGAGACCGTCGCCGACACGACGCCGCGATCGAGCAGCGCGGGCCAGAAGCCGATGACCTCGCTGGCCCGGGGCCGCCCCCCGGAGAACCCGGTCAGCCCCGGTGGGCCGGACGTGACGAGCGAGGCGATCTCCGCGCCGAGCCGGTCGAGCGCGGCCCGGTCGGGACCCCGGACGCAGATCCGCAGCAGCACCTCCGACGGTATGCCGGGTGGGCTCGGCAGCATGCCGGGATAGAGCACGTTGGTGCCGAGCACCTCGACGAGACAGTCCTGCTCGGGAAAGGTGACGCCCGCCTCAGCCAGCCGGGCGAAGAGGATGCGCACCGTGGCGTGGGCCTTGTCGACGGCGTCCGGGCCCCCGACGGTGAGGACCCCCGTGATCTTCCACCCCTGCTGGAGGCTGACCGACACCTTGAGGGAGTCGGTGGGCGCGGTGCCCCGGACGCCCGTGACCCGGACCCGGTCGGGGCCTGCCTGGGTGAGGACGACCGAGGTGAAGTCGGCGACCACGTCGGGGGTGAGATAGCGCTGCGGGTCGCCGATCTCGTAGAGCAGCTGCGCGGTCACGCTGTCCACGTCGACGAGGCCTCCGGTGCCGACCGGCTTCGTGACGACGAAGGTGCCGTCCTCGGTCACCTCGACGATCGGGTAGCCGATGGTCTCGAGGCTGGGCACCTCGCGCCACCGGTCGAGGTTGCCGCCGGTGCACTGCGGCCCGCACTCGATGATATGACCGGCGACGGTGGCGGCCGACAGCTTGTCGAGATCAGCTGGGCCCCAGCCGAACTCGTGGATGAGGGGGGCGACGGTGAGGGAGGCGTCGGCCACCCGGCCGGTGATGACGACCCCCGCTCCCCGCCTCAGGGCCTCGGCGATCGGGAAGGCGCCGAGGTAGGCGTTGGCGCTCCGCACCCGGTCCAGGTGAGCGGCCAGCGGCTCACCCGTGGTGAGGTGGCGCAGCTCGTGTCCTGCAGAGACGAGCTCGTCGAGCTGCGGCAGGACGTCGTCGCCGGCCACCGTCGCGACGACGGCGTCGAGCCCCAGCCGGTCGACGACCGCCCGGACCGCGTGGCCGCACGCCTCCGGGTTGACCCCGCCGGCGTTGGCGATGACCGTGATGCCCTGGGCAACGCACTCGGGGAGGATCGCCTCGAGCTGGCTGACGAAGTCCGTCGCGTAGCCCTTGTCGGGGTCCCGGGCCCGCATCTTCTGCAGGATGCTCATCGTGATCTCGGCGAGGAAGTCCATCGTGAGGTAGTCGATGCTGCCGTCGTGCACGAGCTGCGCGGGACCGCGGGCGGAGTCGCCCCAGAAGCCGGCTCCGTTGCCGATACGGACGATTCGGCCGTGCGCAGCCGTGATTCCAGCGCTCGATGTGGCCACCTCCTGGATCACGAGGGCGCCGTCGCTGCCGCAGCCAGCGCGGCATACTGCTGGCGCAGCTTGTACTTCAGCACCTTGCCGCCCACCGTCTCCGGCAGGGCGTCGACGAGGATCACCTGCTTCGGTGTCTCGTAGCCGGCGAGGCGCTCGCGGGCGAAGGCGATGAGCTCGTCGGGGGTGACGCTGCCCGCCTCCTTCGCGATGACGATGGCCGTCACGCGCTCGCCCCACCGCTCATCGGCGAGGCCGATGACCGCGGCCTTCGCGACGCCGGGGTGGAGGGTGAGAACCGACTCGACGCGGATGGTCGAGACGTTCTCGCCGCCCGACTTCACGATGTCCTTGAAGCGGTCGACCATGACCCGCTGGCCGGACGCGTCGTCGGCGCAGCTGTCGCCGGAGTGGAACCAGCCGCCCTCGAAGGCGGCCCGGGTGGCCTCCTCGTCGAGGTAGTAGCCGGCCGTGAGAGTCGGTGTGCGGTAGACGGCCTCGCCGGGGACCCCGAGCTGGCCGTCCAGGGGCTCGCCGAACGCGTCGACGATCCGCGCGGCCAGCAGCGGGCTGGGGAGCCCGATGACGTTGAGCTGGGGAGCGGTCGCGCGAAAGAGCTGCTCGTGCTGGTCGGGCCAGAACCGGTGGCAGGCAATGGCTTCGGTCTGCCCGAAGATCTCGACCATGTGGAGGTCGGGCGCGTGCCGACGCAGCCCGTCGTAGACCGCCGGCGACACCTCGGCCCAGCCGTAGATCAGGACCGACAGGGTCGACAGGTCGCGCGGGGTGGCCTCCACCTCGGCGAGCAGCCCGGCCACCATGATCGGCGACCCGGCCCAGAGTGCGGTGGCCCGTTCGCGCGCGACGGCGTCGGCGATGGCCGCCCCGCTCGGCTTGCGACCGAGGATCAGCGTGCCCCCGGTGGCGTGCACCGACAGGCCGAAGATGGCGTGCCCGATGTGGTAGATCGTCGGCAGGAAGCTGACCAGCCGCAGCTCGGTCTCGGGGTGGGTGCCGCGGGTGAGGGTCAGCGCGAAGCCGTGAGCCGACATCGTGCTGCTCGTGTGCGAGAGCATCACGCCCTTGGGCATCGCCGTCGTCCCGGAGGTGAAGAGGATCTCCCAGATGTCGTCGCCGTGGATCGTGGCCTCGGGCTCGACGGAGGAGGGGGACTCGGCGAACTCCGTGAAGCCGACCGTCCCCTCGATGACGTCGCCACCGATCTCGATGGTCACGGTCGGCGCGAGACCCACGAGGGCGAAGGCCGGGGCCACCCGCGGCCACAGCTCCGCGTCGACCACGGCGAACGAGGGGGCGAGCCGGCGAAGCAGGTGCTCGACGACGTCGACCGCAAGAGCCGGGTTGAGGGGCGCGACGACGACACCGACCTTCGAGGCGCCGAGCGCGAACGCGTAGGCCTCGACGGAGTTCTCGACGACCATCACCGCCCGGTCGCCGCGTCGCAGCCCGCGCTCGAGCAGGCCGTTGGCCACGCGGTTGGCCAAGGCGTCGAGCGCGGCATACGTGAGGCGGGCGTAGAGGGGGTCGCCGTAGGCACCTTCCCAGCCGACGAGGGCCTCCTTGTCGGGCGTGCTCCAGGTCACGCGCTCGACGAGGTCGGCGACGCAGATCCGGTCCCACCGGTTGTCCGCTCGGCGGTCGTAGAGGGAGGTCACGTCGATGGTCATCTGGACTCCTGACGACGCCGGTGTCGGATCGGGACTCTGCACGGACCTCCGCCGTCCGCTGCTGCTCCTCCAGCATAGTGAATCGGGATTAACTAGATCAAGGGCGTGTGCTGCCCCGGCGCCGCGGGACGCCGAGGACGGCGAGGGCCGCGGACGTCAGCCGGGTCCGCAGTCGTTCGTCGTCGAGGTCGACGCGATGGAAGAGCGGCGACTGGATGGCCCCGATCGCGGCGTGGACGAGGGTGCGGGCCTCGGCCTCGTCGAGGTCCGGACGGGACCGGCCGACGAGCGCGATCCACTCCTCGAGGTAGTGGCGCTGCTTGCGACGCAGCCGGGACTGGTCGTCCCGCGGGAGGTTCTGGACCTCGTTGTAGTAGACCCGGGCCAGCTCGCGCTGGTCGACCACGAAGGACACCTGGCCGTCAACGAGGTGCGTGAGCGTCGTTGCGGGAGTGTGGTTCTCGGCGATGACGGCCTCTTGGCCGATAATCAGGTCGTCGATGATCTGCTCGAAGAGGTGGACGAGGATCGTCGCCTTGCTCGAGAAGTGGCGATAGATCCCCGACCCGGTGATGCCGGACTCCCGCCCGATGTCGGCCATCGAGACGAAGCTGAAACCCCGGGTGCCGATGAGGTCGGTCGCCGCAGCGAGGATCTTGCCCTTGCGCTCCGGGTCTCGCGTCCTCGCTGCCGGCCCGACCATGGGGGAACTGTAGTGCGTCGGTGTGGCAGCGCGCCCCCGCGGGACGTCGCGGCATACGCGATGAGGTCGTGCCCTCAGGCGGCCGGGAACGCCTTGGCCAGCGCGGCCGTGACGAGCTCGATCTCGTCGAACCGGAGCGGGCCGGGCCCCGCGACCCGGGCACTGAGCCGGTCCGGGCCGATGACGTGGATCCCCCTCACGGTGAAGGCGCCGCTGGGTGCCGGCTGGTCGTCGGCCATCCAGGCGAGCACCCCGTGGACGTCGATGCCACGCGGTTCGGGGAGGCTACGGGCGAGGGCCCTGGTGACGGCGCGGACCCCGTCGAGCAACGACTCCACCCGCTTGGTGCAGTCGCGGTCGCCGACGACGAGCCGCTCCCGCAGTCCGCCCGTCCCGCCCTCGAGCCGGAGCGAGGGACGGCTGCGGGCGTCGAGCGCATCCACGACGACCACCCCGGCCGGACAGACCACGAGGTGGTTGATCGAGAGGAAGGTCCACGGCCGCCGGCGGTCGTGGAGGGTGCGCAGTGCACGCGAGGTGAGGACGTCGAGACGCCGCGTGAGGGCCGCGTCGGGTGACAGGATCGGGTGACGGATCTCGCCGGTCACGTCGCTGCGATGGGTGACCTCGGTGCCGGTCTCGAGGTCGATGCCCTCGGCGCGGAGGTCACCGAGGATCTCTTCGAGAGTAATGTCTGAAATGTCGTGTTCCGGCATGAGCCCACCGTAACCCTGATCACCGCCGGAAGCGCGGCCAAACCGTGGTGGATTCGGGCGCCCGACGATCGGTTGCCGTCACCGCATGCGTGACACGATGGCCAGCGTGGCAAATCCGGAGCGCCTCAAGAAGTCGGTCTACGAGAGCGAGCTGCTGCGACTGCAGGGCGAGCTCGTCAAGATGCAGGAGTGGGTCCGCCGCGAGGGTGAGCGGGTCGTGGTGATCTTCGAGGGTCGCGACGCCGCCGGCAAGGGGTCGACGATCAAGCGTGTCACGGAGTACCTCAACCCCCGACAGGCCCGGATCGTGGCGCTTCCCACGCCGACCGAGCGCCAGCGCACCCAGTGGTACTTCCAGCGTTACGTCGAGCTGCTGCCCGCCGCGGGAGAGATCGTGCTGTTCGACCGCAGCTGGTACAACCGGGCCGGCGTCGAGCACGTCCTCGGCTACTGCACGCCCGAGGAGCACCAGCGGTTCCTGCGCCAGTGCCCCATCTTCGAGCGGATGCTCGTCCAGGACGGCATCCGCCTCCACAAGTACTGGTTCTCGGTCAGCGACGTCGAGCAGCAACAGCGCTTCGAGTCCCGGCTGACCGACCCGATGAGGCGGTGGAAGCTCTCGAGCACCGACATCGAGTCGATCGCGCGCTGGGAGGACTACTCGCGCGCCAAGGACGAGATGATGGTGCACACCGACGTCGACGAGTCGCGTTGGAACATCGTCGAGAGCGACGACAAGCGCCGCTCCAGGGTCAACATGATCGCCCACCTGCTGACCCAGATCCCGTATGCGGAGGTGAAGGCGCCGTCGCTGCGACTGCCCAAGCGCCCCCCGTCGAACGGCTACGTGCGGACCGCCCGGTCGCTGCAGCATGCCGTCCCCGACCACGCCGGGACCCTCGGGGCCTGAGTGGCCGTCTCGCCGGTGGCCGTCTCGCCAATGACCGTCTCTGGTGGCGCGGCCCGGCCGCCAACGCTTCCGCCGAACGGGCTGTTCCGTTTCCCCGTCTGGCCGCTCGGTGCCCGGCTCGGACTGTTCAGTCTTCGGCAGCCAACGCCCCGGGGGCCGTCCGATGGACGTCGACCGCGCCCCCCGCGTCGATCAGCACCTCCCCGCGCCGTCCCATCGTGGCCACGACCGCGGCCATGGCGAGGAGCAGGACGAGGCCGACCCAGCCGGAGCCGAGACCGACCCCGCGCTCGGCGACCGGCTTGCCCAGCCAGTCGGCGACCGAGGCGCCGAGCGGCCGGGTGAGGACGTAGGCGAACCAGAACGAGAGCACCGGGCCCCAGTGCAGCAGCCGGTAGCCGGCCACGGGGACGAGGATGGCGGCCGTGAACAGCACGATCGACCCGGCATACCCATGCGTCAAACCGCGCAGGGTCACGGCAGCAAGGTCGCCGAGGGCCGTCCCCATCGCGAAGGTGAGGACGACGGCGGACCAGTAGAACAGCTCCCGCCGGGTGGTCGTGACGTCGTGCACCGAGACGCTGCCCTCGGTCCGCTGCCACGCCGCGAAGAGCCCGGCCAGCAACGCCGCACAGAGCAGGAACGAGGCGGCATACGGGAGTCCGAGGACGACGTGAGCGACGTCGGCGGCCATCGTCCCGAAGACGCCGACCATCGCGACCGTGGTCCAGTAGAGCCACGGGACGTAGCGGCCGGTGCGCAGCTGGACGGCCAGCGCGGCGGCGAACGCGAGGAAGCCGACGAGGACCGCGACGACCGGGGGGAGCGCGCGGATCGACCAGTCGGAGACCGACTCGCCCATCGCTGTGGAGAGCGCCTTCGCGACCCAGAAGGCGACGGTCGGGGCCGCAACCCGCGAGAGCGCCTCCGCGGGCATGGCCGAAAGGCGTGGGGGCGTGGAGCGCTTCGTCACCTGACGATCATGGGGCCTGCCCGCTGAGATCGACCTGAGAACGTTGAGATCGACCGGAGGACGCACAGAACCCGTCCTCAGGAGCAGTTCAGTCCGCCCGCTCTAGCCTGAGCACGTGACGAGTCGAGACCGCAGCCCTGACACCATGGGCCCGGTGCACGGGTCGGGAGCTGGGTCATGAAGGTCCTCGTCGTCGAGGACGAGGAGGCGCTCGCCGACGTCGTCCGTCGAGGGCTCGTCCAGGAGGGCTTCACGGTCGACGTCTACGGCAACGGCGTCGACGGGTTGTGGGCGGCGAGCGAACTGCCCTACGACGTCATCGTGCTCGACATCATGCTGCCCGGCCTCAACGGCTACCAGGTTGTCGAGCAGCTCCGGGCCCGCAACGTGTGGACCCCGGTCCTCATGCTGACCGCCAAGGACGGTGAGTACGACCAGACCGACGCCTTCGACCTCGGCGCGGACGACTACCTCACGAAGCCGTTCAGCTTCCTCATCCTGGTCGCCCGGCTCCGGGCCCTCATCCGCCGGGGCGCCCCGGAGCGCCCCGCGACGATGTCGGTCGGGGACCTGACCCTCGACACGGCGCGGCGTCGGGTCGCGCGGGCCGGCACGGAGATCACGCTGACACCGAAGGAGTTCACCCTCCTCAACTACCTGATGCACCGCCGCGACCAGGTCGTCACGAAGACCGAGATCCTCGAGCACGTCTGGGACACGGCCTTCGAGGGCGACGTGAACATCGTCGAGGTCTATGTGGGCTACCTCCGTAAGAAGATCGACACGCCCTTCGACCGCCGCACCATCGAGACGGTCCGCGGCGTGGGCTACCGCTTGCTGGCGACCTGACCCAGGGGGCGTGTGTCGTGGCCGGTGAGGACGTCGCCGGTGACGAGATCGCCGGTGACGAGATCGCCGGTGGGGAGAGCGATCTCGACCAACGCCCCACCGAGGGCAGAGGTGCCGACCCGGACGGTGCCACCGTGCGCCTGGACGATCTGTCGGACGATGGCGAGGCCGAGACCCGATCCGCCCGAGCGGCGGGAGCGGCTCTCGTCGAGGCGCACGAACCGCTCGAAGACCCGCTCGCGATCCTCCTCCGGGATGCCGGGCCCGTCGTCCTCGACGGTGACCGCGGCATACCCGGCCCTCCCGTCGGTATGCCGCCTGACACCGACCCGCACGACGGATCGGGCCGCGCGGGCCGCGTTCTCGACGAGGTTGCGGACGACCTGCTCCAGCCGCAGCTCGTCGCCGACGACCCGCACGGCGACGGCATCCAGCTCGACCGTCACCCCGCTCACCTGACGCAGCCGGCGGCACTCCCGGTCGGCGACGTCGTCGAGGTCCACGTCCTCGTGACGCAGGACGAGCCCCCCGTCGTCCACCTTGGACAGGAGCAGGAGGTCGTCGACGAGCCGGGTCATCCGGTGCGTCTCGGACTGCAGGACGCCGGCCAGCTCGGCCCAGGTGCGACCGGTCGGATCAGCCTCCGCGATGTCCAGCGAAGCGGTCAACGTCGAGAGGGGAGAACGAAGTTCGTGGCTCGCATCCGCGACGAACCGACGCTGCCGCGAGTCCGAGGCCTCGAGCCGCCGGAGCATCTCGTTCATCGTCGCCGCGAGGTGCGCGATCTCGTCCCGCGTCGGGGGGACCGGGACGCGCTGGGTGAGGTGGGCGGCCCCGATGCCTTCCACCTGGCTGGTGATGAGGTCGACGGAGCGCAGGGCCCGACCCACCCGCCACCACGTGACCCACGCCGCGAGCAGCGCCAGCAGGGGCGTCCCCCCGAGGAGCAGGAGTCCTGTGGTGAGCACCGCTTCCTCCTGCGGCTCCTGCGACGCCATCGCCACCACCACCACCGGGGCGCCACCGAGGACGACGCCCCGGGCGACGACGAGTCGGTCGGCGAGGTGCCCGGGCACCGGCAGGAGACGCTGCCCGCTCACCGCCGTCTGACCCGGCGCCGGCCGCAGCGAGGTGGGTGGGGTCCGGCGACCGGGTTCGGAGGTGTAGAGGACGGTGCCGTCCGTGGCCAGGACCTGCACCAGCACGCTGTCGGCACCCCGGTCGGCCTCCCCCGCGGCCATCGGTTGCATGCCTTCGGCGACGAGGGTCTGCGCGTCCTCGTCGACCAGGGCGGTGAGGCTCGTCTGGAGGGTCGAGGTCAAGGAGCTCTGCAGCAGCAGGAGCAGGGCGAGGCTGCCAACGACCATGGCCACCGCGACCACGGCGCCCGCCGCGACGGTGGCCTGCTGCCGCAGACCTCCTCGCCAGAGGCGGGCAAGGGCTGCGGTCATGCGACCCATTGTGCCGAGGACGCCGGCTCAGGCGCGCAGGGCGGTGTCGATCAGGCGGGCCAGGGCGCCGGGATGGGTGTAGAGGTTGTTGTGCGAACCCGCCAGCACCGCGCTCGTCACGGCCGGGGAGCGAGAGGCGGCGCGGGCCAGCGTCTCGAGCCATGACCTCGGCGCGTAGGTGTCGTGCTCGCCGGCCGTCAGCACGAGGGGGAGCCGCAGCGCGGCCAGTCGCCGTTCCGGCCGGTCGCGCATGCCCGAGGCGATGATGCGGACGACCCGGAGATGGCCGCGGACGAGGTCCGGTACGACGGTGACCGTCTCGCTGAGCGTCTCGTCCCGGTATGCCGTGAGGGTCGCCAGCGCGAGCCCGACCGGCCCGCGGTGAGCGGGGTGGAACGTCGGACCGGCCATCACCAGCGCCGCGTCGGGACGGGAGTGCTGGACGTCGAGCGCGGCGGTGAGCGCGGCCTGCGACCCGGTGGAGTGGCCCATGACCACCACCCGGGTGGCGACCGGGAGGCGCGCGATCCAGGCGGCGGCGGCGCGGCCCATCGCCGTCACGTCCGGAGCGCACGAGAGGCTCGAGGTGGACCCGAACCCGGGGAGGTCGAGGACGGAGCAGGCCATCCCGCGCACCGCCAGGGCCGTGGCCGTGGGAATCACGTAGGAGGGCAGCCCGAGACCCGGGATGATGACGACCCGCGTCGCCGCCGCGGGCGAACCGAACTCCATCGTGCGGATCGCCTCGTCGTGGGCGTCGTTGAGCGGCAACGGTGTCGATCTCCTTGTGCTCCGATGGGGTTCGAGCCTCACGCGGACCGCGTCTCGTCCACTTGACTCGGCGTCAAGTGCCGCCGCCTCCCGTGACCCGACCGTGGACTCACGGTCTCCCCAGCTCATGGTCGCGCCGGCGCAGGATCAGCCAGATCTCGATGGCGGTCCCGAGCACCCCGAGGAGGCCGGCGAACAGGGCGACCCCCGCCAACCACGATGCGGCTGTCCCCGCTGAGAGGGAGGGGCCGACCAGGGCTGCCACCTCACCGACGACCAGTGCGACCAGGACCCACGTCACGGTGAGCAACGACCACAGGGGCCCACGGTTGATGGCGTGCGAGATGGTCAGGGCCAGGATGAACACCGGGATGACCTGGGCCAGGAGCGACGACAGGGTCGGCGTCAGGTCCATGGAGGAGCAACGTAGCAGCCGGGCACAACGCCATCCGTCGGAGCACTGCGAGGCCGGCGAGGTGGTGGACGGCTCTGAACAAACCCCTGGGGGGTATAAGATCAGTAAGTGCCCGCGGGGTACCCCATCCGAGAAGGGACACCACGCCGTGGTCGGTTACGAGGACAACAAGCAGGACGTGCTGAAGCGGCTGCGCCGGATCGAGGGCCAGGTCCGGGGCCTCGAGCGCATGGTCGAGCAGGACACCTACTGCATCGACGTGCTGACTCAGGTCTCGGCGGCCACCAAGGCGCTGCAGGCCGTGGCGCTGGCCCTCCTCGACGACCACCTGTCGCACTGCGTGGTCGACGCCGCCCGCGAGGGTGGCGACGTGGCCGAGGCCAAGGTCAAGGAAGCCTCGGACGCCATCGCCCGCCTCGTCCGCTCGTGAGCGGCCACACCCACGGCGCGAGCGGACACTCACATACCCCTGCGTCCGGCGACCACCGGCGCCGCCTCGTGGTCGTGCTCTCCATCACCACGCTGATCCTGGTCGTCGAGGTGGTGGGCGCGGTCGTCTCGGGCAGCCTGGCGCTCCTGGCCGACGCCGGCCACATGCTCACGGACGCGGCCGGCCTGCTCATCGCCCTGATCGCGGCCAACCTCGCGCTCCGGCCGGCCACCCTCCGGCGCACCTGGGGATACGCCCGCTCCGAGGTGCTCGCGGCGACCCTGCAGGCCGCGATCCTGCTGGCGGTCGGGGGGTTCGTGCTCGTCGAGGGGGTCCGTCGGCTGGTCGAGCCGCCAGTGGTCGCCTCTGGCGCCATGGTGGTCTTCGGCGCCGTCGGCCTCGTCGGCAACCTCGTCTCCATGGCGGTCCTGCTCCGGGCCCGGTCGGGCAACCTCAACATGCGGGCCGCCCTGCTCGAGGTGGCCAACGACGCCCTCGGCTCCGTCGCCGTCCTCGTGGCCGCCCTCGTCATCGCCCTCACCGGTTGGCAGCGGGCGGACGCCGTGGTGTCGATCCTCATCGGTCTGCTCATCATCCCGCGGACCCTGAAGCTGCTGCGGGAGACCGTCGAGGTGCTCCTCGAGGGCACGCCCCGGGGGCTGGACCTGCAGTCGGTGCGCGAGCACCTGCTCGCCCTCGACCACGTCACCGCGGTCCACGACCTGCACGCCAGTCAGATCAGCTCCGGGCTGCCGGTGCTCAGTGCCCACGTCGTGGTCGAGGACTCCTGCTTCCTCGACGGGCACGCCCCCCAGATGCTCGACCAGCTTCAGGCCTGCGTCGCCGAGCACTTCGAGGTGACCATCGAGCACTCCACCTTCCAGCTCGAGCCCGACAGCCACACGCAGCACGAGGCGACGAGTCACGCCTGAGCCCCGCGTCGGACGCAAGCGGAACCGCAGCGTCAGGCGAGGCCGCGCACCCGGAACTGCATCGAGTGGTAGACGTCGTTGGTCGAGGTGTTCCACTGGCTCACCGACAGGTGGAGGTCCGAGAGGCTGGACCCCGGCAGGAGGTAGCCGCCGTAGAGCTGGGCCACGTGGGTGTTGTCCTCGGCGCCCCAGGACCCGCCGAAGATCAGCGTCGTCCTCGGTGCGGTGACGAGGTTGTCCGTCGGGGTGTTGAGCACCATCGCGTCGATGCGGTAGTTGCCGGCGTCGAACCACGTCAGGACCCACTTGCCGCCGATCGGTCGCAGGCAGAGCTCGCCGAACTTCCCGTCGAGGATGACCGAGGCGGCAGCGGCGTTCCACTGCCACGCCCGGCCGTTCCACCCCCAGGGCTCGTATGCCGCGGGGTCCTCGATCGACCCCTGGGCCACCCGGTGGAGGATGAAGCCCGCGTTCCGCTGGAAACCGGTCGAGTAGATGTAGACGTAGCCGTCGTTGCCGAGCCCCCAGCTGAGGAGCTGGAAGAGGCCGCCGTCCTTGTCGCCCGGGAACTGCGCGGCGGTGAGCACCCAGGTCGCGCCCGAGTCGACGGACTTCCAGATCTCGGTCCGGCGGACGGCGCCGAAGGACGGCCCGTTGACGATGGCCTGGAGGTACATCGTCCCGCCGATGGTGATGACGTCGGACGGGATGACGGTCTGGGTGTCGGTGCCGTGGGTGTAGGGCCAGAGCTGCGCCGCAGTGGCGCCGCCCACGGCGCCGTTGAAGGTCACGCCCGAGGCGAGGTTGCTGGTGGTGGAGTAGAGCGCGACGGGCGAGCGCCAGTTGCCGCTGCCCACCGTCGCCCCGGCGAAGGTGTCGCCGAAGACCCAGAGCGTGCGTCCGTCCGGGCAGCGGGCGGGGATGCCGAGGTCGGTGGCGCCGATACCGAACTGCACCGGGGTCTGGGTGCCGACGAGGTTCTTGACCTTCGTCGCCACCGGTCCTGCCGCGGCACAGGCCATCGCGCCCTGACCAGTGAGGAGGGCGCCTCCGGCGACCACGCCGGCCGCAGCAGCCCTCCCCCGCAACAGTGTTCGCCGGGAGACCAGTGCGGGGTGGAGGTCCGGTCCGTCTGCTCCTGCAGTCATCGAGCTGCTCCTTCGGTGGTGACGTCCAATGTGGGAAATCGATTACTGACGACTGTAACCACGACGGTGTCCCGCCGCGACCCGAGAGGTCACTTCATCCCGGAGATGCGGACCCCGTTGACGATGTAGCGCTGGAAGATCAGCACGAGGACGACGGTGGGCAGCGCCGCCAGGGTCGAGCCGGCCATGAGCAGGCCCCACTCGTTGCCGCGGTCGGACCGGAAGCTGCCGAGATACTGCATGATCTGCGTCAGGTCGGGGTTCTGGATGACGAGGATCGGCCAGACGTAGGCGTTCCAGTAGGCGAGGAACGAGCCGATTCCCACGACGACGAAGGGACCCTGCGACTGCGGGAGGAAGATCCGCACGAAGATCTGCCAGCGGCTGGCGCCGTCGATGAGGGCGGCCTCTTCCACGGCCAGCGGGATGTTGAGGTAGAACTGCCCCAGGAAGAACATCTGCGCGCTCGAGGCGAGCCCCGGGATGATGAGCACGGCCAGGGTGTCGAGCATCCCGAGCTTGGTGACGACGACGAACGACGTCAGCAGGATGGCCGTCATGGGCACGAACATCGGCATGATGCAGAAGACCCACCACAGGCCCTTCAGCCCGAAGTCCAGGCGCGCGAACGCATACGCAGCACAGGAGTTGACGGCGAGGCTCAGCACGGTGAAGACGAGGGCGCCGAGGAAGGTGATCGTCATCGCCCGGACGAACGCCGGGTCGTGGAGGATGTCGGTGTAGTTCTGGAGCTGCCACACGTCGGGGAAGAACTGGAACGGGCTGCGCAGCACCTCGGTCTTGCCCTTGAAGCCGGAGATGGCCATCCAGGCGAGCGGGAAGAGCGCGGCGACCGCGATGAGCAGGGCGAGGACGGCCGAGACGACGCGGGTGGGAACGCTGCGGGTGTGGTTCACGAGAGGTCTCCGATCGGTGCCATCAGCTGTCCGCTGACTTCTGGGAGCTGACGGCCCTGAAGATCACCAGGGAGATGGCGCCCAGGACGAGGAACAGCAGGAGCGACGCGGTGAGCGAGTAGCTGGTGGCGAAGGGCGTGGCGTCGCGAAAGCTGTTGAAGATGTAGAGGTTCGGGGTGTTGGTCGCGTCCACGGGGCCACCGCCGGTCATGATGAGCGGGAGCTGGAACTCCTGCAGGGCGAGGGTGAAGCCCGTCACGAGCAGGTAGAGCAGGACGTTCTTCAGCCCGGGGATGGTGATGTACCACGTGCGCTGCCGGAAGTTCGCCCCGTCGAGCAGCGCCGACTCGTAGTAGCTCTCGGGGATGTCGAGGATGCCGGCGAGCATGATCAGCGTCGAGACGCCGAAGCCGAGCCAGACACCGGGCACGGCGATCGACGGGAGCGCCGTGGCGTCGGTGTTGAGCCAGGCGATGGGTCTGGCGTGGACGAGCCCGACGAACCAGTTCGCGACGCCCTCGTCCTGGTAGATGAAGAGGAAGATCACCGATGTGAGGACGCTGGAGACGACGGCGGGCACGTAGATCGTCGTCTTCATGATCGCGGCGGCCCGCTTCGACAGCGTCTTGATGAAGCTGGCCAGCAGGAGGGCGAGGACGAGGATGGTCGGGACGACCATGAGGGCGTAGCGCAGCCCGACGCCGAGGGAGTGCCAGAAGCTCGGATCGGTGAGCACGTAGGTGTAGAACTGCAGCCCGACGAACTTGGCGTCCTGGTAGAACGAGATCTCGAACAGGCTGAGGTAGAACGCGTAGCCCAGCGGCCAGATGACGAAGATGGCCAGCAGGATCACCATCGGCGCGATCATCAGGTATGCCGTGCGGTTCGACCGCAGGTGGCGCGCGGTCGTCTGCTTCGGGTCCTTGGCCCCCCGTCGTCGGGCCCGCCCGGCAGGCGGGGGGACGGCCGGCGCGGCCGTCGGCAGGGTGACGGGTGTGGTGTCGGTGGCGGACACGGGTCCTCCTCGTCGGGTGGGGGGTAAGCGCCCGTCCCCGGGCGCCCACCCCAGGGTGGTCAGCTGCCGGCGTTGGTGCCGGCGAGGTGCTGCTGCTGGATGACGCGGTCGATGGCGGTGTTCGCCGACTGCTGGGCCGTGGCGACGTCCGCCTTGCCCTTCATGGCGGACTCGATGGCCGTGCCGAAGGCGAGCGAGACGTCGAAGGGATAGGACGGCTCCGCCTTCCCGTTCGGGACGATCTTGTCGGCGACGATCTTCATGAAGGGGTCGGAGGTGGCGTCCTTGTCGGTGGACAGGGCCTGGTCCACCGAGGTGCGCACGGTGAACTTCGAGAACCCGCTCAGCTTGAAGAAGCCCGCCATCGTCGCCGGGTCGCCCGCGAGCAGGTAGGAGATGAAATCGGCGGCCTGCTGCTTGGCCTTGGACTTGGAGTCGACGGTGAGCGACCAGCCACCGAGCGTCGCCGTCGTCCTCGACGGGTCGCCGTCGATGGACGGGAACGGGGCCACGGCCGTCTTGGCGATCATCGCCGGGAAGCTCGTCTTCAGCTGGCCGATGGCCCAGCTGCCGTCGGCCATCATCGCGACCTCACCCTGACCGTAGGGGGAGGCGTCGGCATACCCCACCTTGGGTGTGGTCGGCATGAGGCCCTTCTGGAAGAGGGTCTGGTAGAGGGTGAAGAGCTTGGTGTAGCAGGGGTCGGTGGCCTGCGCCTTCGACCAGTCCGTCGAGAGCGGCAGCCTGCCGCAGGCGTTGTACTGCAGACCCCAGCTCGACCAGCCGAGGTCGGCGGCGACCGAGGCGATCGTCATGCCCTTGACCTTGCCGGCCGTGAGCTTGGTCGCCCAGGTGACGAGGTCGTCCCACGTCTTCGGCGGGTTGGTCGGGTCGAGCCCGGCGGCCTTGGCGAGGTCGGTGCGGTAGTACAGCACCGTCGACGGCTCGACGAGCATGGGGTAGGCGTAGTGCTTGTCCTTGATCGTGACGAAGCTCTTGACGTTGTCCTTGACGTCGGTGAACGCGGCGGGCGGCATCAGGCCGTCGAGGGCGGCGAACTGGCCGCTGGCGACGCCGGAGCCGATCCCGCCGTAGTTGGTCGTCGCGACGTCCGGCTGCGTCCCGGCGGCCTGGGCGGCCTTGAGCTTCTGGGCCCAGGTGTCGGCGGGGACGACGAGGTAGTTGACCTTGACCTTGGTCTGCGACGCGTTGAACTTGTCGACGTTCTCCTTGAACCACTTCTGCTGGTAGTCCTCGAACTTCTGCTGCCAGAAGGTGACGATCACGGTGCCGTTGGCGTTGGTGGCGGCGCCGCCGGACGAGCTGCACCCTGCGGTGCCGAGTGATGCTGCGACGATGGCCGCGGCGAGGATCGTGAGTCTGCGGTGACGCATGGTCCTGCTCCCTTTGCTTGGTGGTTCGGTGGGTGGGTGGTGGACGGGATGCTGCTGGATACAGCGGAGGTGTCAGGACGCCGAGACGAGGTCGGCCCGATACCAGAACACGTTGTAGGGACCCCACTGCGAGACGGTGAAGTAGACGGTGCGGCCGCCGTCGGCGACGTATCTGGGGTGGAGGTAGGGCGCGTAGACGCCGGGCAGGTCGCTCTGGGCGAGCAGGGTGATCGGTGGGCTCCAGGGGCCCCACGGGGCGATCCCCTCGCGGATGACGGCGCTGGCGGCGGCGCCGTCCGTCGAGGTCATCAGCCACCGACCGAGGTGGTCGTTCCACACGACGGAGAGCTCGCCGACGGTCCCCTCGACGATGGTCACGGCCTGGCTCGGGTCGTGGCTCCACGTCGGTTCGCCGGCTTCGACACCGGCGAAATAGAGGTATGCCGCCTGCGACTCGACGTCGCCCTCCGGCACCCTCATCAGCTTCACGCCGCCGAAGCGGCCGTGGGTGACACCCCAGAACCAGAGGTCGCCGTCGATGCCGGTCACGCTGACCTGGACGAAGCCGCTGTCCCCGGACCAACGCGGCGCGGCCTGCGGTGTCCACGTGTGCCCGCCGTCGGTCGACTTCGCCAGACCCGCGTAGTTCGCCTCCCACTCCCCGGGGTCACCCCAGTGCTTCACGGACATGAACGCGAGATACATCGCCCCGCCGGCGGCGAAGCCGTAGGTCGGGATGATCGTCATCTCGTCGCCGTCGACCTGCTTGGCCGGGATCAGCTCCTTGGCCCAGCCGGTGCTGTCGGTGATGTAACCGTCGAAGGTGATGCCGTCGGACGGGTCCTGGTCGGAGGCGAACGCGATGGCGTTGGAACGCCATTCGGTGCCGCCGCCCCCGGTCTGGTCGGCGGCGCGCTGCCCGAACGTGTCACCGAAGACGAACCACGTCTTGCCGTCGGCGTCGAACATCGACCCGAGGTCCTGGCCGGCGACCTCGACCGTGCCGGTGCGGTTGATCGACGTGGGTCCGGTCAGCTGGGCGACCTGTCGGACCCCGGACAGACCCGTGAGGAGGAAGGGCAGGTCGGCGACGCGGAGCCGGGGTGACGCGGCCGGGCGGGTGGTGGAGCAGGCGGCCACCGTCGCCACGATGCCGGTCAGGGTGGCGACCAGGATCGTCCTCCTGGTGAACCCGGGCCACCTCGTCGATGCGCGAGTCTCCCTGTGCAGGAACGGCATACCTAGACCGAGACCTCGCCGCAGAGGTGGACCACGACACCGAGCTCGGCGAAGAACGCCGCCTTGGCGACGAGGGCCCGGTCGGCCGTCCCGCCGTCGGGGGCATACGCGACGTTGAGGTGGTTGGCCTTGTGGCGCGCCATGAACTGGTCGCGGGCGACCCCGTGGAGGACGGCGTGCATGATCGGCCACTGCGGGTTGGTCGCATCGAGGCGGCGCCGGGTCTCCTCCGGGGGCAGCTCGACGACGGAGGCGCGGCCGATGTCGAGGTGCAGCCGGCCGTCCATGATGAAGACCCGTGACCAGACGATCTCGCCCGGCTTGGACACCCCGCTCAGGGTGCCGCCGCCCAGCGGGAAGAACATCGGGGGCTGCCGCATGCTCCACGACTTGTCGTAGCCGCCGTTGTGCGAGGCAGGGACCGATCCGGAGATCTCGAAGACCCAGACGAAGGTGCCGTCGTAGTCCTCGCCCCAGCGGATGTCGTGCAGGGTGGTCGCCGGGTCGAGGCCCATCGCGGTCCAGATCCGGTTGGTGGCGAGGGAGTCCACCGCGACGCCCCAGTCGACCTCGTTGAAGTGGGGGAGGGGGGCGCCGGCATACAGCTCGCGGGAGCCGTCGCGGCTGCGGACCGGCGGCCGCTCGACGTTGTTGAGCAGGCCCTCCGCGAGGTCGCTGGCCGGGACGGTGTCCTTGAGGCCCTGCTGGTACTGGATGCCGATCCCGTCGAGTCCGAAGTCGTCGGCGATGCGCAGGGCGGCGACATACATTCGGAACTGGCTGATGAGCTGCGCCTCGGTGAGCTCGGTGGCCTCGTCGGTCCCGAGGTGGAAGGTCAGCCCGGCGTCCTTCAGCCACGCGTAGACGGCCTGCGCCTCGTCGTCGGTCACCGTGAGCATCTCGGCGACCAGCGCGCTCTGCGAGAGGCGCTCCTTGTAGATGCCGAGCGGGTTGATCAGCTCGTCGTCGAAGATCGCGTTGTACATCCCCATGCAGCCCTCGTCGAACACCCCGAGGACGGCCTTGTCGGTGCGGAGCTGCGTGGCCAGCGCGGTCCCCAGCTCCCGCTCGGCGGACTCCGGCAGCGGCGTCAGGTCGCGCACGTGGCTCTGGTCGTGGACGATCGTGCCATCGACGAGCCAGGCCTTGAGACCGTCGACGGCCCACTGGTCGGTGAAGTCCTTGCTCCACAGCACCGAGTAGTCGATGCCGGCCTTGGTCATGCTCCCGGCGAGGTTGAGCAGGCCCACCAGGCCGGGGAACTCGCCGCTCCAGTTGGCGACGACGAGGATCGGGCCCCGGTGCGAACGCAGCCCGGCGAGCACGTGGTGGCTGTACTGCCACACGCCCTCCGCGACGATGAGCGGCGCGTCGAGGGGGATGCGCTTGAAGACCTCGATGCCGGCCCGCTGGCTGTCGATGAACCCGTGACCCTTGTCGGCGTCCTCGTCGTGGGCCCGGTGGACGCGCCACCCGTGGCTCGCGACGGCGGCGCCGAGGTCGGCCTCGAGCTGCTGCTGCGTCGGCCAGCGGGTGAGGTTGGCCATAGGACGGAGGTCACCGCTGGCGACGAGGTAGACGACCCCCGTCTCGGTGGCGGGACGCGTGCTCGCCACGGGCAAGGTGTAGGTGGTCATCTGCTGGCTCCTGGGGTGCGGGGGGTGGTGGGCGGCGTGGCCGCCTGCTGCTGCAGCCGTGCGAGCGAGTGGACGACGTCGGCCGTCCCGCGGTAGAGCTCGCGGTAGAGCCGGTAGAGCTCGTCGTAGGTGTCGCGGGGGCGCGGGTCGGGCACCAGCACCTCGCGCGGGGGGTTCCAGTCGCCGATGGCGACGTCGGCGACCGACTGCGCAGCGAGGTATGCCGCGCCGTAGGAGGCGCCGATGGTCTGCGTGGGGATGACCTGCTCGAGACCGGTGATGTCGGAGACGATCTGCGGCCACAGCGAGCCCTGGACGCCGCCGCCGCCGGCGACGACGCGGCTGATCTTGGCCCCCGCCGCGAGCATGGTCTCGACGTTGTGGCGCACGCCGAAGCCCGTGGCCTCCAGGGCCGCGCGATAGAGGTCGGCCGCCGTATGGGTCAGGGCGAGACCGGCGATGACGCCCCGGGCGTCGGGATCGAGCAGCGGCGTCCGCTCGCCCGCGAAGTAGGGCAGCATCACCAGGCCGTCGGCGCCGGCCGGGACCCGGCCCGCCGCGTCGACGAGGCGCTGGTGGTCGGGCGACCCGACGAGGTCGCGCAGCCAGGTGGTGACCGCCCCGGTCGTCGCCATCCCCCCGGCCAGGCTGCGGGTCCCCTCGTAGGCCCCGACCGGCGACCACAGGGAGGGTTCGGTGACCTGCGCGTCGACGGTGTTGACGAGGAACATCGTCGTGCCGTACATCAGCAGGAGGTCACCGATCCCGTGGGCGTCGACGCTGATCGCCTCGGCCCAGGCGTCGATCGTGCCGGTGATGACGGGGATGCCGACGGGCAGGCCGGTCACCGCAGCAGCGACCGCGGTGACGGTGCCCGCCACCTCGTTGGCCCAGCGCAGGGGCGGCAGCTCGAGGCCCGGTGCGACGGCGGGTGCCCACGCGGCATACCAGTCCTGGTCGGCGAGGTCGTAGAGCGGGGCGCACTGGCTCGCGGAGTGGTGGTCGAGCACGTAGGCGCCCGTGAGGTGGCGCACGAGCCACGAGCTCGGCATGAACAGCCGGGCGGCCCGGGCCCAGGCGGCGGGCTCGGTCTCGGCGACCCAGGCGATCTTGGCGCCCGCGGACTGGCTGGACAGGGGGGCGCCCGTGCGTCGGGCGATCTCGTCGGCTCCGAGCTCAGCGGTGAGGCGCTCGATCTGGGCAGACGCCCGGGTGTCCACGCCGTAGAGGATCGCGGGGCGGACGGGGACGTCGTCCTCGTCGGCGAGCAGGACGCACGGACCCATCCCGCTGACGCCGACCGCGGCGATCGGAGGGTGCTCGCCGGCCAACAGTTCCTGGCAGATCGAGACCAGCTCGGCCCACCAGAGATCGCCGTCCAACTCGACCCAGCCGGGCCGGGGGCGGGCGGGCGCGTGGGCGCGGGTCGCCTGACGGAGCACCCGACCGCTGAGGTCGACAAGGACGCCCTTGGTGCTCGAGGTGCCGACATCGACCCCCAGAGTCGCAACGTTGCGCATGTCCGTAGGGGAATCAGAAATCGATTTCTGAGTCAATGATCGAGACCAGAACGTGTTCTGCCGTGGTGGCATCAGCGGATCTCGACCTTGAGCGCATTCCCGAGCAGGCGGTGGTAACGCGCGACGGGACCGGCGGCGGACTCCGAGACCTCGACGTGGCCGAGCCGCCCCCCGGCGATGACCGGCCACCGGCCGGGCACGGGATCGACGACGACCACGCCGCGGCCGGCGTCGACGACGGCGCGGCTCCAGGCGTGGGCGAGCCCGAAGGATGCCATCGACCGGACGTAGTGGTTGCCGCACTCCACCTCGTTGAAGGGGTTGCGACTGCGTCCGTCGTGGCGGTCCCTGACGTCGGTGACGATCCGGCCGGCCACCTCGTGCTCGCCGAGGGCGGCGAGCCCGACGGCGGCGGTGTACTCGAAGCCGGTCCAGACCTCGTGGCAGTAGGGGAGCGGACGCAGCGGACGGCCACCACGCGGATAGGTGCAATTGACCAGCCCCCGCTCCGACCCCAGCGCATAGCTGCGCAGGTGGTTGACGTGGGTGTGGAACCCGTCGCGGTGGTTGTGGCTGACGACGGACCGCATCGCGGTGCGCACGTGGCGGGCATCGAGCCCGTCGACGAGCCCGCCGAGCAGGCCCATGACGTGTCCGGCCAGCTGGTCGGTCGTGCAGCCCGGGCCGATCTGGAAGTCGGGGTCGGTGACGTCGTCCGAGCCCATGTCGGCGTCGTTGTCCGCGTAACGGATTCGTAGGCCATCGGCGATCGCTTCGACCGACACCGGCGGCAGGACGGTCTGCTGGTAATAACTGCCGTTGAAGAGCTCCGCGTCCGTCGTGGCCGCACCCCGTCGCCCGAGGTCGGCGCACCGCTGCGCGAAGCTGGTGTCGCCGACGGACTCCGCCATGTCGGCGCAGGCGGCCAGGGCCGCGAGGTACCACGACTGGTTGACCCCGCTGGGGCCGAAGAGCTCGACGTCCATCGTGTTGTGCTGGCACCTCTCCATCACGCCGTCCTGGTCGGCGTCCCATCCGCCCACGATCCACGCGAACTCCATCGCGCGGCGGGCCTGCGGCCACAGCCGACGGAGCTGCGCGTCCCCCCCGGACAGCACCCAGGTGCGGTGCAGCCTCACGAGGGCGCCCATCTGCCCGTCGGCCGCGGCGATCCGCCACCCGGTGCCCTCGGTCGCCAGCGGGAGCCCGGCCCGGAAGCTCATCAGTCCGCGGACGTCCAGCGAGTGCAGGAGCTCCACCTCCCGCATGCTCCAGGCGAGGTCGGGGAAGAGCTGCTCGAGGGCGTACTGGTAGTTCCACACGTGGGTGCAGCTGCCGTGGCAGCTGCCGTGGTCCTGGTTGCTGCCCTCCCACGCCAGGAACGTGCCGTCCGCGATGCGGAAGCAGGTGGTCGACTTGAGGACGGCGACGTTGGACAGGACCGCGTCCTGCACGTCGCGTGGCAGGTCGGAGGTGGTGACGGTCTCGACGTAGGCGATGGTGCGGGACTCGTAGTCGTCGAGCCGGCGGGCAAGGTGCCGCACGACTCCCTCGGCGTCGGTGAACAGGCGCGCGTAGTGGTTGCCGACGATGTCGTCCCTGTGGCCGAAGTCGGGTGGACCCCGGAAGGAGTGGCTCCAGCCGCGCCGGTTCGGGAAGTGCCAGGCGATGACGAAGGTGACCTCGGCGCTCTCGCCCGGCGCCAGCTCGTCGTGGACGACCAGGGACCCGGTCGGGACGCGGGCCGCGACGTGCGGCTCGTCGAGCTGCCCGTCCGCACCGAAGTCGTCCCAGTAGTCGAGCAGCGAGTCACCCCAGGTGCGCCGGGCCCAGGTCAGTCGGGAGCTGCTGACCAGGTGGTCGAGGACCGCGAGGGCGGGGCTACCCCAGGCCTCGGCGTCGTCGGCGACCCGCGTCGAGCGACCGACCAGCAGGCAGAGCCCCTCGTCGTCGACGCGCTCGAAGCGGTTGCCCTCCGGGAGGTCCGCGTGGGGGACGTGCCCGACGACCGCGAGGAGGTTGCCGGCGAGGTCGACGGCGAGGGGGGCGGTCGAGGTGTTCTCGACCCGCACCCGGTAGACGAGCGCCGGCAGGCCGCTGGCCTCGGGGTCGCCGGGGACGAGCGGGTTGAAGGCCCCGACGGTCACGACGACGGGAAGGTCCGGGTCGGTGAGGGTCACCTGCCCGAAGGGGTATGCCGCCGCGAAGCCGGCAGTGCGGAAGCGCGGCAGTCCGTGGACCGGGACCGGGCTCCCGAGGTGGCCCTCGTAGTCGATGGTGTCGAGGGGCCCCTCGAGCACGCGGGTTTCGGTGCCCTGCGCACCGTCGACGCGGATGCTGAAGAAGGACTGCGGGTCGAAGCCCTTCGCCGGCCGGTTGAACAGCTCCCAGTCCATGAGTTGACCCCGGCCGCCGAGACTGATGCTGAGGGCCGATGCCCCCCACGGGCATGGCGATGCGGCGCAGCGACTCACCGTCATACCGCCGGACGACCGGCCAGTCGATCATCAGGTGAGCGGGTCCATCGGTTCGCCGGCCAGCTCGAGCGCGTCCCGGTCGGGGAAGGGCGGCCTCGTGGTGGTCGGCCGGTCGAGGTAGAACAGGGCGGTCGAGGCGATGTCGTCGTGCAGCAGGTTGTAGCGGTGGCCGGACCGCCAGCCGAGCGCCTGGATGTCGACGGTCAGGTCCTCCTCGAAGTGGATGGGGTCGAGGACGTGCCACCGGTAGAGACCGAAACGCTGCTGCGAGTGGTAGAGACCGTCGGGTCGCAGCACCTGCGGCATACCGAGGTAGGGCGTCGAGTACTCGGTGTAGCCCTGGTCGGGCACGTCGAAGTTCCACGCGCCGCCGAAGTAGTCCTCGGTGCCGGTGCCCGCGATCGTCGGGAACGCTCCGTCGCTCTGGCGCAGGTCGCCGTCGAGGTAGAACTTGATCTCCCCCTCGCCCCACCAGCCGGGGCTGTTGACGCCCCAGGCCATGTAGGTCCCGACGTAGTGACCGCGGCCCTGCACGTCGAGGAGGAGCGGGTGGGTCTCGCGGTCGGGCAGCGGGTTGGACCGGCGGAACTGGGCGTGGAAGTAGCCCGCGTCGCCGAGGTCTGCCGGGTCGATGCCGGTCTCGTAGGTGACTTGGTAGTAGACCGTCGTGACGGCGTCCGAGAGGTTCTCGATCGTCAGCCGGGCTCCGGTGCGGAACGGCAGCGGCCAGTAGGAGTTGAAGCCGCCGTGCGGGTTGGCGGCGATCATCGACGACGACACCTGGGCGAACGTGCCCCAGCCGTTGGCGAAGAAGTCCCCGACGGGCACCTCGATGGCGGGCTCGCTCGCGCCGTCCCAGTAGGCGCGCAGCACGAGGGAGCGCCAGTTGCTGCGGTGGGTCGTCAGCCAGATGTGGGTGATCCGGCCCGCGCCCTCGATGGTGGCCATGTCGAAGGTCGCGCCCGCGGCGATGTCCACGCTGGGGGAGATCTTCCAGCCCGGGCCGAGGTCGACGGCACAGCTCGCGCCGGTGCCCTCGGTGGCCCGTCCGCCGCCGCCCTTGGCTCCGTCGAAGTTCTCCGGGGAGATCGAGCGGGTCCGGACGCGACGCAGCGTCGAGATGTCGGCGGGCGGGACGAGCGGCATACGGAGAGCTCCTTGGTATGACTGCGCGAGGTGTGACAGCGACGAGCCCATGCGTGGGGAATCGATTTCTCGTCCCAACCTACGGTTCGGGTCGCCGTAGCGTCAAGACCGTCGCCGACCTCGTCTCAGGGAGCTCTCGCGCACGACGAGCTCCGTCGACAGCATCACGATCCGCGGCTTGGCATCGGTGAGCCGGCGCACCCGCTCGAGGAGGAGCTCACCGGCACGGACCCCGATGTCGTAGGTGGGCTGGACCACGACGGACAGCGGGGGACTGACGAACTTGGCCCACGGCGCATCGTCGAAGGCGACGAGGCCGACGTCCTTGCCGGGCACCAGGCGGCGGCGGGTGAACTCCGCCAGCGCCCCGAGGGCCATCGAGGAGTTGGCGACGAAGAAGGAGTCCGGGGGGTGGGGAGAGTCGAGCAGGGACGCCACCGCGGACTGCGCCGCCTCGGCGCGGTAGTCGCCGTGGCGCACCAACGACCTGGCCGGGCGCCGACCTGTCCGGGCGAACGCCTCGCGGTAGCCCGCCAGCCGCTGCTCCGCGGTGTCGGCCTGGGCGGGGCCGGTGACGCACGCCGGTCGCGTCCAGCCCTGCTCGAACAGGTGGAGCACCGCGTCGCGGGCGCCGTCACCCGAGCTGACCAGGACGGAGTCGACCGGCTCCCGCAGCGGCCGGTCGATCGCCACCACCGGGATGCCCGCCGACGTCAGGCGCGAGATGTCGCTGCCGAACATGTTGGGCGACATGATGACGCCGGCGACCTGCTCCCGCTCGGCGACGTCGATGTAGCGCGCCTCCTTGTCGGAGTTCTCGTCGGTGTTGCAGAGCACCACGGAGAAGCCCTCGCGCTGTGCGACGTCCTCCACTCCACGGGCGACCGCGGTGAAGAAGGGGTTGCCGATGTCGGAGATGATCAGCGCCCAGACGTCGGTGCGCTGCAGGCGCAGGCTGCGAGCCACCCCGTTGGCGCGGTAGTCGAGGCTCTTGGCCGCCGCGCGCACCTGCTCTGCCATGTCGGCGTCCACGGTCGAGACGCCGTTGAGGACGCGGGACACCGTGGCCGAGGAAACGCCGGCCAGGCGGGCGACGTCCTTGATCTTGACCATCACCGAACCCTAGGGGCTGGTAATCGATTTCACTAGCCTGGGGTCCGGCACGCCGGTGGCCTCCTCGGCTACCGACCTGCCGGACGCAGGGGTATGGGCTCGAGGACCCTCCGCCGAAGGTCATCGGGCAGCTCACCGGTGTCGATGACGTCCTCAGCGACGTCGCGCAGCTTGCGGTTGCTGTCCATGCTGAAGCGTCGGAGCGCCTCGAAGGCCGCCGACTCGGTGATCCGCAGCTCGTTCATCACGATCCCGACCGCGACCCCGATGCGCCGGTTGGACAGCAGTGCCGCCTGGAGGCTGCGCACCTGCTCGTCGAGGCGCTCCAGCGTCAGCAGGAGGTCGTCGTCCACGCTGATGGATCGTGGGCCCCATTGTGCGGACTCCATCGACTCACTCCCTTGGCTCGGGGTTTGCTATGCGGCCGCGGCACGAAGTGCGCGGTAAACGCTCGCTCGCCGATCTGGGCACCGGCTCAGCCCGGCACGAGATCGGGCCGCTGCTCCATGACCATCACGAACTCCTGGAGCTGGTCGCGCATGCCGGCCAAGGCGTCCGGCGACAACTGGGTCTGACAGGCGACGGAGGCCTGGACCCGCGAGGCAGCGTCGTGCAGCCGGGTCCCGGCCCTGGTCAGGTGGATGCGGACGACCCGCCCGTCGTGCGGGTCCCGATCGCGGGTGAGCAGGCCCGCTGTGCTCATCCGCTCGAGGAGCGGACTGAGGGCATGAGGGGGCAGCAGCAGCCGATCGGCGATGTCGCGCACCGACTGGCCGTCCTCCTCCCAGAGCACCATCATCACGAGGTACTGCGGGTAGGTGAGCCCGATCTTGCCGAGCAACGGCCGGTAGGCCCGGACGATGGCGTTCGAGGCGGCATACATTGAGAAGCAGAGCTGGTCGTCCAGCCTTAGTCGTGCCACTCGATTCACGAGGAGCCTCTTTCCAGTCACCATCAAATTACTCATGCGTGATCCATTTCGTCAAGTAGTGGTTTCGCTCGTCAACGGCTTCCTCGCGGACGACGGGGCCGCGACACGGATGGCAGCCGGGTTTCTTGCGGTTGTGTCTCAGGACGACCAAGAAATCGTAATAAACGGACGATTATGGATAAATAGGATCTACCGTGTGGCCTGCCCGACCACGACCCACCACCGGGTCACCATCGCGATCCTGAAGGACGTGTCGTTGTGATCCCGACGCCCTCGCCCGACCAGCTGTCCGGGTCCTCCCAGGCGGCAGAGCTTCTCCTTCAGGTCTCGAGCGGTGACCGGGACGCCTTCTCGAGGCTCTACGACGCCTACGCGTCACGGGTGTTCGGGCTGGTCCTGCGGGTGGTGCGTGACCGCGGCCAGGCCGAGGAGGTGACGCAGGAGGCGTTCCTCGAGATCTGGCGCACCGCAGGGGGATTCGACGCAGCCTCCGGTGGCGCTCTGGGCTGGATGCTGACGATCGCGCACCGCAGGGCCGTGGACCGGGTCCGGTCGCCCGAGGCGTCCGGCCGGCGCGACGCCCGGGACCGGGAGCTCGGCTCGGGGTTCGAGGCCGACGTCATCGCGGAGGCGTCGCCCGGGTCGTTGCAGGCGGCGCGGGTGCGGACCTCGTTGGCCGTGCTGACCCCGGTCCAGCGGCGTGCGCTCGAGCTGGCCTACTTCGGTGGCCATACGCATACCGAGGTTGCGCACATCCTGCAGATCCCGCTCGGCACCTCCAGAACGAGGATCCGCAACGCCCTGATCCACCTGCGCGAGTCGCTGGGTCCGGCGCACGCCTAGTCCTCGGGATCGTCGCCCTGCTCGCGGTCGGCCACTCGGCTCAGCCCCTCGTGCCGCTCGCCGCACTTTCGGCCGCAGTGGCCTGGGTGGTCAGTGGCTTCGGTGGGTTCGCATGGTCCAGGACGTCGAGGGCGCTCGGGACGGGATGGGGATCGTCGGCCACGATGTTGCGGAGGATCCAGGCGCGAACTGCCGCGCCGCGCCTGCCGGTGGATGTCATGACAGTTCCCTTCACGGGTGGTGCCCCTTCGCTTCCGGGTCGGAGCGGAGGGGGAGGAGCGCGTGGACGACGCGTTTCCCTCCTGGACCAGAGCATGCGCCGGGCATCTTGGGGTTGTCTCAGAGAGTCCTGCGTCGCACCTCAACTGGCCAGGAGCGTCACGCGGACCGGTCCAGCGCGGGTCTCGCTGCTGGTGGACGGCCGATGACCCCATCGTGTGCCCGGCCGCCACCCGTGTCAGGTGCCGAAGGTCCCGCCGACATTCACGATTCATCCCGCCCTTCGCCGGGATTTCGTCTGGACTCGGTCAAGAACCGGGCGAAAAGCCCGTTTCCCAGATCCCTCCAAGAAACCGGAGACACGGTTGTGAGTGCACCTTTCCCCCACCGAAGGAGTACCACGATGTCCTCGCGTCCCGACCGCACCATGGCCCCCCCCGGTCTCGCCAGCTCGCGAACCCTGAACGTCCCCATCGTCCTGGCCGCCATCGCAGCGGTGCTCTGCCTGGGCGTGGCCGCGATCCACCTCATCGACCAGGGTGGTGTCCCCGGGTCGAAGGACCCGGGCGACATCGGCATCGGCTACTACCTGCTCGAGATCTCCGCCGTCATCGTCGCCGTCCTCCTGCTCGCCCCCCGGACCCGAAACTCGGTCATGGTCTGGGCGGTCGCCTTCCTCGCCGGGCTCGTGCCGATCGTCGGCTACTGCCTGTCGCGTGGCCCGGGCCTGCCCGACTACGCCGACGACCGGGGCAACTGGACCGAGCCGCTCGGCCTCATCAGCCTCGTCGTCGAAGCCGTTCTGATGGTCGTCAGCCTGGTCGGTGTCACCCGGGCCAAGGCGGTCGTCGCAGACTCCGCCGTCTAGAGCCCGGGCACCGCTACCCGTTCGTGAGGGGGAGGAGCTCGGTGGGGGTGTGCCCATCGGGACGGTGTGGCGCGACCCTGCTCGCGCCGACCTCAGGTGGCCGACCTAGCCTGTTACCCGATACTGCTGGTCCCGGCTCCCCGATGAAGGTACGCACATGCCCACTCCCCGTCCTGCAACCGATTCCCCAGCCCAAGCCGCGACCCATCGTGGGCAACCTCAATGACGTCGACCAGGACAAGGGCGTGTTCGGGCTCGCGGAGCTGGCGAAGGAGTACGGCCCCCTCTTCCGGCTGGAGGTCCTCGGCAACAACCTGCTGATCGTCACCTCCCAGGAGCTGGTCAACGAGCTGTGCGACGAGACCCGGTTCGACAAGAAGCTGAACCGCGCGCTCCTGCAGGTGCGCGACTTCGCCGGTGACGGGCTGTTCACGGCCGACACCGACGAGCCGAACTGGGGCGCGGCACACCGGATCCTGATGCCCGCCTTCGGACCGGCAGCCCTGCACGGGATGTTCGACGGGATGATCGACATCGCCGACCAGCTGCTGTTGAAGTGGGAGCGACAGGGCCCCGAGCACTCCATCGACATCGGCGGCGACGCGACGCGGCTGACCCTGGACACGATCGCCCTGTGCTCGTTCTCCTATCGCTTCAACAGCATGTACTCCGAGCAGACCCACCCCTTCGTCGGCTCGATGACCCGCACCCTGATCGAGTCCAGGGCGCGCGGGCAGCGGCTGCCGCTGCAGACCCGGCTGATGCTGAAGACGCGTCACCAGTACGACGAAGACAAGCGGGTGATGTACGACGTCGCCGACCAGCTGATCGCCGACCGCCGACGCCACCCGCTGCCCGAGGGTCAGCACGACATCCTCGACACGATGCTCACGGCCACCGATCCCCAGACCGGAGAACGACTCTCGGACGAGAACCTCCGCTACCAGATGGTGACCTTCCTGATCGCTGGGCACGAGACCACCAGCGGGCTGCTGACCTTCACGCTCTACGAGCTGCTGCGTCACCCCGAGCTGCTGGCCAAGGCCCGCGCGCACGTCGACGAGGTGCTCGGCGAGCGCGCCCCCCAGTTCTCCGACCTCGCCGACCTGACCTACCTCGACCAGGTCCTCAAGGAGTCCCTGCGGCTGTGGCCCACCGCGCCCGCCTTCTCCTTGACGCCCTACGAGGACACCGTCATCGGTGGCCGCTTCGCCATCGACGCCGGGCAGGCGCTCCTCGTCGTCATACCGGCGCTGCACCGCGACCCTGCCGTATGGGGCGATGACGCCGACTCGTTCGACCCCGACCGGTTCGCCTTCGACCGCGCCCAGGCGCTGCCGCCCAACGCCTGGAAGCCCTTCGGTAACGGTCAGCGGTCGTGCATCGGGCGTGGGTTCGCCCTGCAGGAGGCGGTCGTGTTCCTCGCGATGCTGTTGCAGCGCTTCGATCTCAGCCCCGTCGACCCGGACTACCAGCTGAAGATCAAGCAGACCCTGACGATCAAGCCGGACGAGCTCTACATGAGAGCGCGACGCCGCGACACCACGATCGTCTCGGCGCCCGAAGCCGCCAAGCAGTCCGGCGGTCGGCAGGTCGCAGCGGCCGCCGCGAACGGGATCCCCCTCCGCGTGCTTTTCGGCTCCAACGCGGGCACCTCGCAGGCCTTCGCCGAGCGGATCGCCAAGACGCGAAGCAGCGCGGCTACACCCCCAGCGTCGACACCCTCGACAGCACGGCGGGTCCCCTCCCGACCGACGGCGCCGTCATCGTGGTCTGCTCCTCCTACGAGGGGAAGCCGCCGGACAACGCCCGCCAGTTCCTCGCCTGGGTGAGCGAGCTGCCCGAGGGCGCGCTCGAGGGAGTGCGGTATGCCGTGTTCGGCTGCGGCAACACGGACTGGGCCCGCACCTACCAGGCCGTCCCCACCGCGATCGACGAGCACCTCGCCCGCGCCGGGGCCACCCGCCTGGTCGACCGCGGTGCGGCCAACGCCCGCGGCGACTTCTTCGGCGACTTCGACGACTGGTACTCCGGGTTCTGGGGACCGGTCACCACCGCGCTGGGCCAGGACGACGAGGTCCCGGCGCCGACCCCGCTGCTCGAGGTCGAGTTCGTCGGGGCGACCCGGGACCCGATCCTGCGCCAGAACCACCTGCAGCTGGGCGCGGTCGTGGCCAACCGTGAGCTGGTGGACATGGACGCCTCGGGCGCCCGGTCCAAGCGTCACCTGGAGATCGCCCTCCCCGACGGCATGACCTACGAGACGGGGGACTATCTCGCGGTCCTGCCGCTCAACCCGACGCTGGCCGTGGATCGCGCCCTCAGCCGGTTCGACCTCGCGTACGACGCCCAGACCGTGATCCGCATCAGCGAGGGCGGCCACACGTTCCTGCCCACCGACACGCCGGTGACCGCGGGCGAGCTGCTGGCCAGTTACGTCGAGCTGTCCCTGCCCGCCACCCGCAAGCAGCTCGAGCTGCTCGCCGACGCCACGGTGTGCCCGCCCGACAAGGCGGCCCTGGCCGCCCTCGCCGGTGACCCCGCGGCATACACCGACGAGATCCTGACCCCGCGGATCACGGTGCTCGACCTCCTCGAGCGTTATCCCGCATGCCAATTGGCGTTCGGGACCTTCCTGCAGATGCTCACCCCCCTGACCCCCCGTCAGTACTCGATCTCCTCCTCGCCGAGGTGGAGCACCGACCACGTCACCCTCACCGTCTCGGTGCTGACCGCTCCGGCGCTGTCGGGCTCCGGCACCTACGAGGGCGCGGCCTCGACCTATCTCGCCCGCGCGCGTCCGGGGACGAAGGTCGCGGTGACCGTGCGACCGTCGAACGTCGCGTTCCACCCGCCGCAGTCGCTCGCCACGCCGGTCGTGATGGTGTGCGCGGGCACCGGGATCGCGCCGTTCCGCGGCTTCCTGCAGGACCGCGCGCTGGCGGCCCAGGAGCAGGGAGTCACTCCGGCGCCGGCCCTGCTGTTCTTTGGCTGCGACCAGCCCGACGTCGACTTCCTCTACCGCGACGAGCTCGACGAGTGGGCGGAGCAGGGCCTCGTCGCGGTGCGGCCGGCGTTCTCCGTCACCCCCGCCGACGGCGTGACGTTCGTCCAGGACCGGCTGTGGGCCGACCGCGCCGAGGTGATCGACCTCGTCCGTGCCGGGGCGATCTTCTTCGTCTGCGGGGACGGTCAGCGGATGGCCCCGGCGGTCTACGACACCTGCACCCGCATCTACATCGAGGCGACCGGCGCGACGGCCGAGCGGGCCGATGCGTGGATGATCGAGATGCAGCGGGAGCACAGCCGCTACGTCGCGGACGTCTACGCCTGACCGGTCGAGAGCTGCCTGCTCGACTCGGAGTCAAGTGGGTCAGGTACGTTCCTCCGGCCCGTGCTCGGCGGCCACGCTCTCGACCTGGAGCGTCCTGGGCCCCCACTGCATGAGGTAGTCGCCATCCTTGCGGCCCAGCCACGTCGATAGCGAGACGAACCCCACGAGGATGCATCCAGCCGTGACCACGCCCAGGAGTGGCATGGTCGTCTCGAGGGAGAGAGGAAGCACCGCTTCCTCGGTGCTCCGGGGTGACGACAGCAGGATGCATCGGTTGTGTCCGGGCATCCTGAGCTTCGAGCGCGGGCGGGTCATTTCGTCGGTATCGGCCGGAAGACGGTATAGCACAGCGGAGATCCGGGGAATCTGACGTCAGGGGCAGCGGCTGAGCCGGGTCTCCTTACTTGGCGCAGTGGCCCGGGTCATCGCACCATGAACACCGGATACGGCCGAGCACTGATCGTGCCGACGAGCAGTGCGGCGATGTCAGGCTCCAAGGTGGGTCTGCCGGTGAGCCAGCCCTGGAGCTGCACGCCGGCGGGGAGGGCTTCCCGCTGCTCCTCCGTCTCGACGCCCTCGACGATGCAAGAGAGGTTGAGCTCGGCAGCGAGGCCGATGACGGCGCGCACGATGGTCTGACAGGTCTGGTCGTGGGGGAGTCCGGCGGTGAAGGAGCGGTCCACCTTGACCGCGGACACGGGCAACGTCGTGAGGTAGCGCAGGCTGGCGTAGCCGGTGCCGAAGTCGTCGATGGCGATGCCGACGCCGTCGTCGCGCAGGGCCTGAAGGGCGGAGAGGGTGGAGTGCGCCGCCTGCAGCAGCGAGGACTCCGTCAGCTCCAGGACGAGGTCCGAGCCCGTGAGCCCATGGGCCCGCACGGTGCCGCGGACGTCGTCCAGCAGACTTGCGTGCTGAGCCTGCAGCGCTGAGACGTTGACGGCCATCGTGACGTGCGCCATGCCGGGGAACGTCCGACGCCACTCGGCCAGCTGTCGGCAGGCCTGGTCGAGCATGAAGATGCCCAGCGGGCGGATCAGGGCCGTGCTCTCGGCGACCGGGATGAACACGTCGGGGGGGATGGTCCCCCCCTCGCCGTCGGACAGTCGGGCCAGCGCCTCGAAGCCGACCAGGTTACCGGTCGCCGCGTCCACGACCGCCTGGTATGCCGCGGCCAGCGTAGGAGTCCCGCGGGGTGCAGGCACCACGGTGGGTGAGACAGCCCGGCGCAGGAGCTGCTCCACGCGCCCCCGCTCGGCCAGGTCGACGCGCAGCCCGTCCTCGAAGACCTCGAAGCGGTCCTTGCCGGCGTGCTTGGCGTGGTACATCGCGGCGTCGGCGTCGCGCAGCACGTCCTCGGCGGCCACCGCGACGGTGCCGGCGTAGGTGATGCCGATGCTCGCCGTCACGACGTGCTCGACCCCGTCGACCTCGACGGGCTGCCGGAGCGCCTCCGCCAGGCGCTCGGCCAGCTCGACCGCGAGCGCGCGGTCGTCGAAGGGCGCGTCGGTCGGTCCGTTGCCGGGCGTTCGCTGCCAGGGCTCGACGACGACGACGAACTCGTCGCCGCCGACCCGCGCGACGGTGTCCTGCTCGCGCAGGACCGCGCGCATCCGCCGCGTCGTCTCGACGAGGACCGCGTCACCGGCGGCGTGGCCGGCGGTGTCGTTGACCCGCTTGAAC
>NZ_JANXRJ010000322.1 GCF_025353065.1 Lapillicoccus sp. | reverse complement strand
CGCCAGACCAGGACCTCAGCGAGGGGGGAAGGGGTATGCCGGGGGGCGGGGTCAGGTGGTCGGCCAGGTCCCGCGGGTGTACTGGTCCGGCCACGGCGCGTCCTCGACCGGCACCCCGAGCTCGTGCGCGGCGCGCAACGGCCAGGCCGGTTCGCGCAGCGCGGCCCGGGCCAGCAGCACGACGTCGGCCTCGCCGTTGGCGACGATCTTCTCCGCCTGCGCCGGCTCGCTGATCAGGCCGACGGCCCCGGTGGGCACGTCGGCTCCGAACCGCACTCCCGCGGCCAGCGGCACCTGGTATCCCGCGCCGACCGGGATGGACGCCGGGGCGTTGCCGCCGGAGGAGACGTCGACGAGGTCGACCCCGTGCTCGCGCAGCGCGACGGAGAGCCGGACGCTCTGCTCGAGGTCCCACCCACCCTCGAGCCAGTCGGTCCCGGAGATCCTCACGAGCAGGGGCATGGAGTCGGGGACCGCGACCCGGACGGCGTCCACGGTCTCGAGGACGATGCGTGCCCGGCCCTCGAACGAGCCGCCGTAGCCGTCGTCCCTCAAGTTCGACAGGGGTGAGAGGAACTGGTGGAGGAGGTAGCCGTGCGCGGCGTGCAGCTCGATCGTGTCGAAGCCGGCGCCGACCGCCCGGCGAGCGGCGTCGGCGAACGCCTGCACGACGTCGGCGATGCCCGCGGTGGTGAGCTCCTCCGGCGCGGCATACCCGGGGTAGGCGAGGTCGGAGGGGCCGCTGGTCACCCAGCCGCCCTCGTCCTGGGGCACGCTGCCGCGAGCGGGAGCCCAGGGCCGGTAGGTCGAGGCCTTGCGTCCCGCGTGCGCGAGCTGGGCGCCGATCTTCGCGCCCTGTGCGTGGACGAAAAGGGCGATGCGCGACCAGGCCTGCGCCTGCTCGTCGTTCCAGATGCCGGCGTCCTCGGGGGAGATGCGCCCGTCGGCCGTGACGGCCGCGGCCTCGGTGATCACCAGGCCGAACCCGCCCACGGCCCGCGCTCCGAGGTTGACGAGGTGCCAGTCGCCGGGCACGCCGTCCACGGCGGAGTACTGGCACATCGGCGCCAGCCACACCCGGTTGCGGACGGTCATCGAGCGGAGGGTGATCGGGTCGAACAGGGCTGGCACGCGGGGCTCCTCGGGCGTCGGTCAGGCGGGCCACCAGCAGGTGCGGCCCCCGGTGCCAACCTCGTGCGCCGAGCCGTCATTCCCGGCTCCGGGGAGACGGACGGGAGCACCCGGCATACCGGAGGGGTATGCCGGGTGCTCGGGTCGGGCGCGCGTGCTGAGGCCCGGGGTCAGTCGACCTTGGCCGCGGTGAAGCCCTGCTCGAGGTCGGCGACGATGTCGTCGATGTGCTCGATGCCGACGGCCAGCCGGACGAGCCCGGGGGTGACGCCGGCCGCGAGACGGCTCTCGTCACTTCCCTGCGAGTGGGTCGTCGACGCGGGGTGGATCGCGAGGGAGCGCACGTCACCGATGTTGGCCACGTGGCTGTGGAGGGTGAGGCCCTCGACGAACCTCTTGCCCGCCTCGACGCCGCCCGCGATCTCGAAGGCGAGGACGGCGCCTGCGCCCCGGGGGACGTACTTCTGCGCCAGCGCATAGCTGGGGTCGCTCTCGAGGGAGGCCCAGACGACCTTCTCGACCTGGGCGTGACCCTGGAGGTAGGCGGCGACCTTGTAGGTGTTCTCGAGGTGCCGGTCCATCCGCAGGCTGAGGGTCTCGATGCCCTGAGCGATGAGGAAGGCGTTGAACGGCGAGACCGCGGAGCCGAGGTCGCGCAGCAGCTGCACCCGGGCCTTGAGGATGAAAGCGAGGTTGGCGCCGAGCGGGCTGCCGACGCCGAGGTCCCGGGCGAACACGAGGCCGTGGTAGCTCTCGTCGGGGGTGTTGTACTGCGGGAACTTCTCCGGGTCCTTGGCGTAGTCGAAGGTGCCGCCGTCGACGATGACGCCGGCGATCGAGGTGCCGTGGCCACCGAGGTACTTCGTCGCCGAGTGGACGACGACGTCGGCGCCCCACTCGAGCGGACGCAGCAGGTAGGGGGTGGCGATCGTGTTGTCGACGATCAGCGGGACGCCGACCTCGTGGGCGATCTTCGCGACGCCCTCGATGTCGAGGATCTCCGACTTGGGGTTGGCGATGGTCTCGCCGTAGAAGACCTTGGTGTTGGGGCGCACCGCCGCCCGCCACGACTCGAGGTCGGTGGGGTCCTCGACGAAGGTCACCTCCAGGCCGAACTTGGGCAGGGTGTACTTGAGGAGGTTGACCGTGCCGCCGTAGAGCGAGGGGCTCGCGACGACGTGGTCTCCGGCCTCGGCGACGTTGAGGATCGCGATCGTCTCCGCCGCCTGGCCGGAGGCGACGAGCAGTGCCGCGACGCCACCCTCGAGGGAGGCGACCCGCTGCTCGACCGCGTCCTGGGTCGGGTTCATGATGCGGGTGTAGATGTTGCCGAACTCCTTGAGGGCAAAGAGGTTCGCGGCGTGGTCGGTGTCCTTGAACACGTAGGACGTCGTCTGGTAAATCGGGAGCGCCCGGGCGCCCGTGGTGGGGTCGGGCTGCTGCCCCGCGTGGATCTGGCGGGTCTCGAAGGACCACTGGGGGGTATCGCTCATCGCTGCATCCTTAACTCGACCGGGGCACCTCGTCGGGCCCCGCGCTTGCGGTGGACCGGTCGGCCCATCGCCAGGTCGTCACCCGGGGCACCCCACCGCGAGTGGAGGGTTGCCGGTCAGCGAGCCGGGGCCGTGGCGCTGACACTCATGACCTGCGCCGACCTTACCGAGGACGACCGCGGACGTGAACCCGAGCATCGGCGGCGTCTCTCGATGTGGACGCTCTCCGACCGGACGTCTTGGTAGGTTCGGTGCTCACGACGGATGAGAGGGCATCGAGCCGTGCGCAAGGCGCTGTGGTCCATCCTCCTGCTCGCGACCGTCGTCGTGGGGACCGTGGTGCTGTTCGTGGCGGGCCAGAAGGTCGATCACGGCACCTCCCACCACACGCCGGCCGTCCCCCTGCCGCCGGCCACGACTGTCGCCGGTGACAGCGACCCGGTCGTCCCGATCCCCGGCCGACCCACACGGATCCGCGTGGAGCTCGACAGCAGCGCACCCACCGCCGACATCTCCTTCAGCGTGCGCAGCTCCGGCGACGGCAGCACCCCCACCGAGCTCGCCGACCACACCCTGCCCTGGGCGGCTGAGCTCGACGCCCCGGTCGGCGTCGACCACCTCACCGTCACCGGCTACGTGGACGATCGTGGTGCGCCTCACCAGGTCCGCTGCCGGATCCTCGTCGCTGGCGTCGTGGTCGAGACCGAGCAGCGGGCCGGCTACGCCAGCTGCACCTTCAGCCTGACGGAGCTCGGTGGCTGACCCCAACCGGTCCGCTTCGGGTCTGCCGCCCGGCTGGGTCCAGCTCGCGATCCTGGTCGGCGTCGTCGTGCTGGCCACGGCCGGTTGGTCGATCTGGTCGCTCGTCAACGTCTCGTCCGCCCCGACGCCCCGCCCGCCCGTCGCGGTCACCAGCCCGACCTCGAGCTCCAGCCCAACTGGCACACCGAGCCCCACAGGGACACCGAGCCCTACGGGGACACCGAGCCGTACGGGGACAAGCACCCTGCCGACACCCCCCACGTCCCGGTCACCCTCGGGCATCGGCCAGCCTGTCGGCCGAGCGACCCAGGTGGCACCCACGCCGCTGCCGGTCCCGACCGTGGGGACACAGCCGGCCCGGGTGCGGTTCGACATCGCCTCGACCGGGGCCACCGGCGAGGTGCGGTACGGCTCCAACTCCGACGCGGACGTCGACCTCAGAAACCAGCGCTTGCCGTTCGCGGTCGAGGTCACCGTCCCGCGCAACACGGGCTACGTCTTCGTCGAGGGCTCCGACTACAGCGGCGGAGCAGGAACGACGATGCGCTGCCGCGTCTACGTCAACGATGCCCTCGTCGCGGAGCAGCTGTCCTCCCGCGGCTGCATCGTGGGGATCAGCATCTCGAGCGTCTTCGGCCTGTGAGGACGACCGCCGTCGACCCGCCGCCGTGGGATAGGTTCGGATCGTTCGCGCAGTCGACGAGGGGGCTCCTGTGACCAGTTCAGCATCGGGTCGCCGGGAGGCCGCGATGCCTGCGGGGCCCGCGACATGAGCTGGGTCGAGGTGCTGGGGTTCGTGACCGGCGCGCTGTGCGTCGGGCTGGTCGTGCGCCAGAACGTCTGGAACTTCCCCATCGGGATCGCGAACAACGTCGTCTTCATCGCCCTGTTCGTGACCAGCGGCCTCTACGCCGACGCCAGTCTGCAGGTCGTCTACATCGGGCTCGGCCTCGCCGGGTGGTGGGCCTGGCAGCGCGGGGGGCCGCGGCATACGACACTGCTGGTGCGCCGGGACCCGCGCTGGGGGTGGGTGGCTGCCCTGGGCGGCACGATCGTGGGCACGTGGGCCGTCTACGAGGTGTTGTCGCGACACACCGACTCGACGGTGCCCGTGGGCGATGCCCTCACGACGGCGCTGTCGCTCGTCGCTCAGGTCATGCTCAACCGCAAGTGGATCGGCAACTGGGTGGTCTGGATCGTCGCGGACGTCCTCTACGTCGTGCTCTACGCGACCAAGGGCCTCTGGCTCACGGCCGCGCTGTATGCCGGGTTCATCGGCCTGTGTCTCGTCGGGCTTCGCACGTGGCGGGCGACGCTCGTCGGTGTCGACGTCGATCCGGCCGTCTCGGCCGGCGACCGGATGGGAGTCGTCCCGTGACCGAACGCTTCCCCCACGGTCTCGTCATCGGCACCTTCTACCCGCCTCACGTCGGGCACCTCGCCCTCGTCCGCGCCGCCCTCTCGGCGTGCGACCGGGTGACCGTCGAGGTGCTCGGCGGGAGCACCGAGTCGATCTCCGTGCCGCTGCGGGTCGAGTGGTTGCGCGAGGAGGTCCCCACCGCACGTCTCACCTCGATCGTCGACGACGCCGAGATCGACTTCGAGTCGGCGAGCGCCTGGGACCACCACACCGCGGTCATCCGCAACCTGCTCGACCCGTCCGACGGCCCCGTGTCGGCGCTGTTCACCTCGGACGCCTACGGCGAGGAGCTCGCGGCTCGCCTCGGGGCGACGTGGGTGCGGGTCGACCCCGGCCGGTCGGCCCTCACCGTGTCGAGCACCGCGGTGCGGGCCGACGTCGCGGCGCAGTGGTGGGCCCTGCCGGCGCCGGTCCGCCAGCACCTCGCGAAGAGGGTCGTGGTCCTCGGCGCCGAGTCCACCGGGACGACGACGCTCGCCGAAGAGCTGGCGGCCCACTTCGGCGTGCCGTGCGTCCCGGAGTACGGCCGGGAGTGGACGGATGCGCGACCCGGCGGCATCGAGTCCGCCTGGCAGAGCGTGGAGTTCGATCTCGTCGCCGCACAGCAGGCGCGGCTCGAGGACGACGCCGCCCGGCGGTCACCGCGTCCGCTGCTGCTCTGCGACACGGACGTCCTCGCGACCGCGGTGTGGCACGAGCGCTACGTCGGGTCGCGGTCGCCGACCGTCGAGGGTCTCGCCCGCACCCGTGTCCCGGCCCTCTATCTGCTGACCTCCCCCGACATCCCCTTCGTACAGGACGGCATGCGCGACGGCGAGCACCTGCGCTCGTGGATGACCGACCGGTTCCGCGAGGTCCTCGGCGACCAGCCGGCGCCCTGGGTGGAGGTCTCCGGCAGCCGGGAGGCCCGGCTCGCCGCCGGCATACGGGCGGTGGAGGAGGCACTTGCTGGAGGGTGGGGGCTGGTGCCCTCGCTCGAGCAGCAGCAGCAGGCCGCCAAGGCCGACGCGGCGGCTTCTGAGCGCACAGCGGGTCCGGTGGACGACTCGGTCGGTGACGCCGATGACTGACCCGGCCCGCGGGCAGGCCATCCGCGACCTCGGGCGGGTTTCCGACGCGCCGACCCTTCCCGGCGCCCACGCCGCCGGTTCGGTCTCTGCGACAGCGGAGCTCGATGTCGCCGACCTCTATGGGACAGCGGCCGCGACGTCCGCCGGGACCCCCGCGACGGTGGGCCCCGCCCTGGACGAGAAGCTGCGGCAGGCCTACTTCTGGGTGACCAACCACGCGATCATCAGCCCCCACTACGACCTCGAGTTCGAGGCGGGCCCGAGCAAGACCGTGCGGCTCGGCGACGCGAAGGCCCTGCTGACCCTGCCCAGCGCACAGTCGTACTCGTCGTTCGTGCTGCTCCCGCTGCTGACCTTCGCGGTTCGCGGTCGCTGCCTCCTGGTCGGTGGTCCCGGCCGGGGCAAGACCGCCAGCGCGACGATGATGGGCATCCTCGCCGGCTACTCGCCGCGCGACGTACGCCGCCACACGCAGCACGGCCACCCGCAGCTCACGGTGAGCGACCTCTTCGGCACGCCGCTCCCCCGTGACCTCGTCGCGGCTGAACGGCTGGCCGACATCGACGTCGCCTGGCGGTCGTGGCTCGGCATGCGCGTCAAGATCATCGACGAGTACAACCGCATCCCCACCCGCACCCAGTCGGCCCTGCTGACGCTGCTCGCGGACGGCTACGTCGAGTCCTTCGACCAGATCTACGAGACCGGTCGGAGTGCGTGGTACCTCACGGCCAACGACGACGCCGGCGGGGGCACCTACCAGGTCATCGATGCGCTGCGCGACCGCATCGACGTCGTCGTCGCGGCCCTGCCGTTCAACCACCGTTTCCTCCCCGCGCTCCTCACTCGCGCGGAGCAGGTCATCCGGCCCGAGGACACCGTGCCCGACTCGATCGGCTTCACGCAGGAGGAGCACGACCGGCTCTCGGCCGAGGTCCTCGCGACCCCCGTCCCGTATGCCGTGCTGCGCCGGATCGAGTTCTTCGCCGGTCAGTTCGAGTACCTCGAGCGCGCCGGCCGGCAGTTCGAGTACCGCACCAAGGACACGGCGAAGCTCGCCGGCGTCGACCCGCACCTCGTGCAGGGTGCGGACACCGGGCGCGACCAGCTGAGCGACGTGGGCACCCAGACCCTCAACGGGCTCTCCGTGCGGGCCCTCCAGTCGCTGCTGACCTACAGCAAGGCGATGGCCTGGTTCCGGGGCAGGGACGCCGTCGACGTCGACGACGTGCGGGCCGTGCTGCCGTTCGTCCTCCACCAGAAGCTTGCCGCCGACCCGCAGTCGGCGGTGCTCGGCACCGACGAGGGGGCCGAGCTGCGCACCGACCGGATCTCCTGGCTGCGGGAGATGTTCGACACCACCTGTCGGCAGCTCGAGGCCCTCGACCTCGAGCGGGACGACCCGGTGGGCGCGCTGCTCGCCGAGTTCGAGGCCGGCCTCGACGGCGTCCTGGCCGACGAGGTCCGGGGCCGGATGCGGGCCGTCGAGAAGGCCCTCGACACCCTCGCGGCGCAGGGCAAGGTCTACGGCCACCTCTACGACGACGCGCTGACGCTGAAGTACCTCCACCAGCGCTACCTCAACTACCTCGCCTGGCTGGACTGGCACCCGTGACGGCCGGACCCCTCAGCCCCACCGCGACCGAGCACGCACCCGTCGTCCCCCCACACTGGGCCGCGGCGCTCACCCGGGTGAGGGACGAGGTCAACCCCGCCATCGGGGCGGTGACCGCCGGCGGTGTCCCCCTCGAGGCGGTCACCGCGGCCCTGCGTCGGATCGGCCCGTCCTTCGAGCAGCACTGCAGCCGTGTGCCGCTCGCCGCGCAGGACCGCTGGGCGTCGGCCCTCGCGCGAGCGGCTGTGCGGGCGCTCGCGGCGCGGCAGTGGTCCGACCGGAGCGTCGTGCCGTGGACCGTGACCGAGCTGCTGCCACGATTGGCCGTCCACCTGGCTGACCTCGACAGCCCGGCGGAGGTCGCGGCGACGGCTGGGGATCCGCACCGGGGCGATCTCGTCGCCGAGCTCGTGCACGCGGCCGGCGAGGTCTGGCGACACGGTGACGTGGCGTTGTGGGGGCGGCTGCTGCTTGCCGGCGCCGAGAGCCCGCACGCACGAGGTGGCCGAGAGTCGTTGACCACGATGGAGATCCGCGACATCGGCGTGGTCGCTGCCTGGCGCGCCGGTCACGTCCGGATGCGCTCGGCTGCGCACCGGGTCGGTCCGGGGCTGAGGGACGACCGGCTCGCCCGGGCGCTCGACCTCGGCGACGGCGCCCTGGCCCGGGAGGCGCTGGCCGCCAACGCCCTCGAGCCCGCGTCCTGGCTGCCGGACGAGACAGCGCCGAACGTGGGCGGGGACACCGCTCTTCGGACGATCGGGGGATGCGCCGGCTTCGGCGGCCCGTTCCGTGCGCCCCCTGTCATCGTCTCGGGAGACGGGTTGCGTTGGCGGCTTCGGGAGCACCGCCGGGACGGCCGTCAGGTGGGCGGCCCCGGGCAGCAACGGGACTGGGACCTGATGGTCGACGTGCACGGCGCGTGGCTGGCCCCGGCCACCGGGCCTGACGGGCCTGGGCCTCACGCCACGGCGCCTGACGCGCCGACCGTGCGTCTCGGCCGGATGCCCACGGGGGACCAGTCACCGGAGGTGGGCCGCACGGCATACGGACGGTCGGTGCTGGTCACCTCGCCGCAGAGCCACGTCGTCGTGCACGTGAGGACCGCGTCGTGACCGCCCACACCCGTCGGGTGGCGGGCGCTGCCGACGTCGACCGGTGGCTGGCGGCGTGGCCCGAGGCGCTGGCGCTCTGGGGCCGCGGACTGCGGCTGCAGGCTCCCGTGCTCCTCACCGACCCACCACGGGAACACCGGGACGACCTCGCGTGGTTCGACCTGCGGGCCATGGACGTGACGGTCAACCTCCGGCAGATGGGACGGCTGGGGCTGCTCGACACTCCTTTGCCCGTGCTCGCCCACGAGGTCGGTCACCACGTCCTGGCACCGGCCGACCGGACGACGAGCACCAAGATCGTGGCGCGGTGCGCCAAGGGCCTCGTCGACCGGCCTCGGCTGGCGCCCGTCCTGGGCAACATCTGGAGCGACACCCTGATCAACGACCGGCTGCACCGGGCCCGCGGGCTCGACATGTCCGGTGTCTACCGCGCCGGCAGCCCGGTCACCGACCCGATGATGCGGGTGTGGATGCGGGGCTTCGAGCTGCTCTGGCGGCTGCCCACCGGCTCCCTGTGCGGCCCCGACCTCGACGCAGAGACGGACGCCGACGGCCTCCTGCTCGCCCGGCATACCCGGGCCTTCGCGCGTGACCCGGTCGGCGGGGCGGGAGGCTTCGCCGCCCTGCTGCGCCGATGGATCCCGGAGTCGGCGTCGCTGGCGGCACAGGGCCATCTGTGTGGCGAGGATCGTTCGCAGCAGGGTGAATCCGCGCCCGACGTCGCCACCGATGATGCGCTCGACGCGCCCGTCGTCCACCCCGCGATGGACCCCCGCGTCAACCCCGAGGCGCCGTACGAGGACCCCGAGGTGGTCGCGGCACGCGAGGCCGGCCGCGCTTCCGGGCGGGGCAGGACCTCGGGCCAGGGCTTCGGTCCGGCACGTCTCGCCGAGCTCTACGCGACCCTCGGGACGGGTCGCGACGCCGGTGCCGACTGGTACGTCGCGAGGGCTCAGTCCCATCTCGTGCCATTTCCCACGACCTACCGGCCGACGGGCGTCGAGGACGAGCCGCAGGGCTGGGAGTCGTGGGAGGTCGGCGACGATCTGAGTGACGTCGACTGGCTCGCGAGCGTCACCCGGTCGCCGGTGGTCGTGCCCGGACAGACGACCGTGCAACGGGTCGTCGACCGGGAGCCGCTCACCACGCCCACGTCGGTGCCCGTCCGGCTCGACCTCTACGTCGACTCGTCCGGATCGATGCCCGATCCGCGAGCCACCCCGAGCCCCTCGGTCCTCGCGGGCACGGTGCTCGCCCTCTCCGCGCTGCGGGCCGGGGCGGCCGTCCAGGTCACCGTGTGGGCGAGTCCACAACAGGTGGCGCGCACCGACGGGGGCTTCACCCGGGACCGCGATGCCGTCGTCGGCACCCTCCTCCACTACTGGGGCGGCGGCACCGTCTTCCCGCTGCGCGACCTGCAGCGCGACCACCCGCCGCGGACCCGACCCCGACCTCCGTGGGAGCCGAACACCCATATCTGTGTCATCTCCGACTGGGGGGTCACCTCGATGTTCGGGGCCTACCAGCCGGATGACCTCGTGGGGGTCGCAGCGGCCGCCCTCGAGAGCGCGGGCGGTGGCGGCAGCCTGGTGCTGCGAGAGCCGGAGTCCGTGTGCGACCGGGTCCGCGCAGAGGCCGGCGCCTACGTCGTGTATGCCGTGCCGGAGGAGAGTGACCTCGTCCCCTTCGCCGCACGCTTCGCCCGAGAGCGGTGGGGGAGGTCGCAACAAACCGCCGATAGTGCTGTGCCGGTAGGTCGCTCGGGGTGGCGAGCCTCATGACCGACGAGACTGCACGGGGCAACGACCCGATCGGGTCGACGGTGTGGGAACCCCGGAGAGCCTCCTCGCCCGGACCGGAGTTGGGCGCGCTGATGGCCCGGCTCCGCGCCACCCCGCCCGCCATCGTCGACGAGGACGTCGTCCTCGAGGCCCTCGTGCACGACACCCTGGACCTGGTCGAGGAGCGTGGGCCGGGCGACGTCCTCGGACACCTCGACGACCGGGTGGACCTGACTCTCAAGGACGTCCCCGCCCGTCTCGCCGCAGCCGTGACGTGCTGGCTGCTCACCGCGCCGGAGGTCGTCGCCGTCCTTCCCGCCCCGCGGGCCGCCCGGTCCCTGGACGCGATCCGCCGGATGGCCGAGCTCATCGCCGTGCTCCCCCTGCGCAGCTGGCTCTCCGACGACGAGGACCGGCAGGAGGAGGTCGCGCGAGCGCTGTTGCGCGCCCTCGCGCTCCGTCCCTCCGGCGAGACCCATGAGCTCGCCGAGGACCGCTGGACCTCGATCAGCTCGACCACCCGCAGAGAGGCACTGCGCCTCGCGGCGCAGCACCAGGCCTGGGCCGAGGAGCTCGCCCGAAGGCTGAGCGAGGAGAAGGCGCGCGAGGCCGCCGCGCAGTACACCCATGTCTGACGAGAAGGCCGCTGCGTCCGCGGGACCGGTCGCCCCAGCCCCCATCGCCGCGGACGCAGCGGGCGGGGCTGGGGCCCTGCCCGACTACGCAGCCATGGGTGCCGCGGTCCGGACCGACGCCGAGCGCTGGCCGACGCTGTCCCCCCTGGGACTGGACGCGCTGACCCGGTGGCGCCAGACCCCGCACGCGCCGATCTGGGTGCATGAGTGCGGGGACCTGCTGACCGCCGAGGACCACGAGGTGCTGGGCCGGCGCCGAGCCGAGCTCCTGGAGCCGGCGCGGGCCGGCCGAGGAGGCGCCGACCGTGATGGCGATGACCCGCCGGCCTGGGTCGAGGCCCTGGTCGACCGGTGTCGACGACACACCACCTTCTTCGGGCGGCTCGGAGCCACCTCGTTCGACCAGCTCCCCATGATCTCTCGGGCCGACCTCGTGCGTGACGTCGCAGCGTTCGTCCCGCGCGACCAGCCCCTCGACCGCGTGGTCCAGGGCACCTCGTCGGGCAGCTCCGGCGCCGCACTCGTGATCCCGTTGGACCCAGTCGAGATCTCAACCGAGCTGCTGCTGCTGGAGCGCCTCCTCGCCGACGTCGGCGTCGACTGGCCGCACGACCCCGACCGGGTGGGCCTGCTCAGCGTCGTCGACCAGCGTCAGGCGTTCACCTATGCATCCGTGCTGACGATCCGCGACGACCAGCGGATGGCGCGGGTCAACCTCGACCCGGCCGCGTGGTGCGTGCCCGGTGACCGCGAGTCCTTCCTGGCCGCCGCTCGGCCCCAGGTCGTCACGGGGAGCGCCCTCTCCCTGCTCGCCCTCGCTCGCCTCGACGTCCGACTCGACCCCCTGGCGCTCGTCTCCGGCGCGGTCGACCTCACCCCCGCCGCCCGTGTCGAGCTCGAACAGCGTTGGCAGACAACCGTGCTCGACCTCTGGGGGCTCAAGGAGACCGGTCCCCTCGCCGTGTCCACCGATGGCGGTCCGCACGTGGTGGTGCCCCGCCGGGTGCACCTCGAGGTGGTCGACGGTGGCGGGCGCGCTCTCCCGGACGGCGAGTGCGGCGAGCTGGTGGCCACCGTCGACGGCAACCCGTTGCTGCCCCTGCTGCGCTATCGGACCGGCGACACGGGCTCGCTGACGTGGGTCGGCGACCGCCGCGCCATCGTCGGGCTGGAAGGGCGGGCACCCGTGTCGTTCCGCGCTGCCGACGGTCGCCTCGTGCCCTCGGTCGACCTCACCCAGCAGCTGCAGCACCACGGGGCACGGTCGTGGTCGGTCCACCAGGGGCGCGACGGCACCGTCGTCGCGCGCGTGCTCGGGGGCCAGCCGGCCGTCCTGCGCGAGGCCCTGTGCACCCTGCTCGGCGATGCCGTCTGCGTCGAGACCGTCCCCACCCCCGCTGACCTCGGTCCCGGCAAGCCGCGCCGGTTCTCCAGCGCGCTCGACGGAGCCGGCTAGCGCCGGTGCGATCCCACGGCATACCGGCGGCTGCCCGCGCGCCGGGTGCCCGCCACTCGCACGCCGGTGTTGGATGGGGGCATGACCCTCCACGCCGATGACTACCAGGCGGCCCGTAGCCGCTATTCGCAGACCCCCTACCGCCGGTGCGGGACGAGCGGGCTCGACCTGCCCGCCGTGTCGCTCGGCCTCTGGCACAACTTCGGCGACGACGTCGCGATGGACAACCAGCGCGCGACCCTGCGCCGGGCGTTCGACCTCGGGGTGACGCACTTCGACCTGGCCAACAACTACGGTCCGCCCTACGGCTCGGCCGAGCGCAACTTCGGGACGATCTTCGCCCAGGACTTCAGGCGCTACCGCGACGAGCTCATCATCAGCAGCAAGGCCGGCTACGACATGTGGCCGGGCCCCTATGGCCAGGGCGGCGGTTCGCGCAAGTACCTCCTCTCGTCGCTCGACCAGTCGCTCGAGCGGATGGGTCTCGACTACGTCGACATCTTCTACAGCCACCGCTTCGACGAGACCACCCCGCTCGAGGAGACGATGGGCGCGCTGGACTCCGCAGTGCGCCAGGGCAAGGCCCTCTACGTCGGCATCTCCTCCTACTCCGGCGCGCGCACCGCGGAGGCCGTCGAGATCCTCCGCGCGATGGGGACGCCGCTGCTCATCCACCAGCCGTCCTACTCGATGCTCAACCGCTGGATCGAGGAGGATCTGCTCGACGTCCTGGGGGTGACGGGCACCGGGTGCATCGCCTTCTCTCCGCTCGCCCAGGGCATGCTCAGCGACAAGTACCTCAAGGGGATCCCTTCGGGTTCCCGTGCGGCACAAGGCAAGTCGCTCTCCCCCAAGCTGCTGACCGAGCAGTCCCTGAAGCACATCCGGGCGCTCAACCGGATGGCCAAGGCACGGGGCCAGTCGCTCGCCCAGATGGCGCTGGCCTGGGCCCTGCGCGACAAGCGGGTCACCTCGGTGCTCATCGGCGCGTCCAGCGTCACGCAGCTCGAGGACAGCCTCGGCGCCACCTCGAACCTCGACTTCTCGGCCGAGGAGCTCGACAAGATCGACCGGTATGCCGTGGAGTCCGGCATCAACCTCTGGAAGACCTCCTCCAGCCACTGACCTCGCCACCCCCGGACGCGCCCACCCCACCCCACCCCCCCCGCTTGTTGCTTCTGGAGTGCCCGAATGAGGGCCCAGGATGCCCAGTTCGGGTCACTCAGGAGCAACAAGGGGGTCGTTGGGGGTGCTGGGCTGGTCCTTGCTGAGGTGGAGGAGCCAGGCGGATCTGCCGCGGGCGGCGAAGCCGTCGCCCTCGGTCTGGATGAGGGCGTAGCGGCGATCGTGCTCCCGGCCGTGGAGAACGAAGACGAACCGGCGCTCGTCGCGTGAATCCTCTTCCCACCAGCCGGTGTCCGCGATGACCTTGGTCTCGTCCGTGTAGCCGAGGTGGTCGAGGGCGTGGTCGCCGACGGCGATGGCGAGGCGGTTCTGCCCCGGACTCGTCGGCAGCCCCTTGGGCACGGCCCACGAGCGCAGCACGCCGTCCTGCTCGAGCCGCAGGTCGAAGTGCGGCTGCGGCACGCGGTGGTCGTGCAGGACCCACGTCGCTCGTCCCCGGTCGTCGGTCACGGCTCGCCCGCTCAGCCCGGCGGGGTGAAGCGGCCGTCGATGGCCGTCCAGCCGGCGTCGACGACCAGCTGTGACCCGGTGACGTAGGACGAGGCGTCGGAGGCCAGGAAGACGATGGCTCCGGCGATCTCGGACGGCGCCGCCCACCGACCGAAGGCGTTCTTGCGCGCGTAGGCGTCGGCCCACTCCGGGTCGGCCCGGATCTGCGCGGTCAACGGTGTGGCGACGACGCCGGGCGCGATGGTGTTGGCGCGCACGCCCCGGGGTCCGAGCTCTGCCGCCACCGTCCGCAGCAGCTGGAGCAGACCGGCCTTGGTCGCGGCATACACACCCTGGCCGGGTTCGACGGCGATGGCACGCATCGAGCTGAGACCGATGATGCTGCCCCGGCCGCGCTCCGCCATGCCCGGCCCGAAGGCCCGCACGAGGTCGAACGCCGCCCGCAGGTTGAGCCCCATCACCCGGTCGAACTCCTCGCCGCTGTAGTCGAGGATCCGCTTGCGCACGTTGGTGCCCGCGGTGAAGACGAGCGCGTCGACCTCACCGAGGTCTGCCGCCGCCCGCACCACTGCCGCCTCGTCCAGGACGTCGAGCTCGTATGCCGTGAGCTCACCGACGCTCGGCCCACCCGGCCCACCCGGCCCAGCCGGCGCGCCCTCGCCGCCCATCCCGCCCGCGCCGAGGTCCGCGGTCGCCTGCGCGGCGGCCAGGTCTCGGTCGGCGACCACGACGTGAGCGCCCTGCGCGGCGAGGGCAAGTGCCCCTTCCCGGCCGATCCCGCTACCGCCACCGACGACGACGGCGGTGCGGCCGTCGAGCCGGAACAGCCGGGAGTAGTCCGGTCGGGGCGCGTCGACAGCACGGAAGATCTCGTCGTGGAGCTCGGGCATCGACATCGCTCTCAGGAGTGGTCGGACCAGTGGACATGGGCGCAGTCGCTAATCTGGCGAGGGCCCCGTGGCGTTGTCAAGGTTCGAGCAGCAGGAGGCAGCACATGTCGTCGGACGCGATCGAGCTGGCTCGTCTTTCGGGCACCGAGCTGCGGACGCGGTATGCCGCCCGGTCGCTGTCGCCGGTCGAGGTGCTCACCGCGGTGACCCAGGTCGCCGACCAGCGCGAGCCGGAGCTCAACGCCTACTGGGTGCGCTCCACCGAGACGGCCCTGCTCGAGGCCCGCGCCAGCGAGCGGCGGTGGGCCGAGGGGGAGCCGCTCGGGCCCATCGACGGCATACCAGTCACCCTCAAGGAGAACATCGCCCGAGCCGGTGTGCCCATGCCGGCGGGACACGCCGGCGCCGAACCCGTTGTGCCCCGACACAACTCCCCCATCGCCGATCGGATCAGCGAGTCGGGCGGGGTCGTCGTGGGGTCCACGGTGATGCCCGACTGGGGCATGCTCTCGTCGGGCGTCTCGAGCCGGCACGGGATCACCCGCAGCCCCTGGGACCCGCGGTGGACCACCGGCGGGTCGTCGGCGGGCGCCGGCGCCGCGGCTGCTGCGGGCTACGCGCCGCTCCACGTCGGCACGGACATCGGCGGCTCGATCCGGCTGCCCGGCACCTGGCTCGGGCTCGCCACCCTCAAGCCGAGTGCCGGCCGGGTGCCGCTCGAGGCGCCCTATCTCGGCCGGGTCGCCGGGCCGCTCGCGCGCACCGTCGACGACGCCACCCTCCTGATGTCGGTCATCGCACGACCCGACCCGCGCGACTGGACGGCGCTCCCGTCCGAAGCGCTCGACCTCACGCTCGGTCGCGTCCCCGACGTCTCCGCGCTGCGGGTCGGCATCCTCCTCGATGCCGGGTGCGGGATGCCGGTCAACCCCGAGGTGGCGTCGGCAGTGGGTCAGGTCGCCGACGCCTTCGCCTCGGCCGGCGCCCGGATCGAGCCGATGTCTCCGTTCATGACCCCTTCCCTCCTCGCGGACCTCGACCTCTTCTGGCGGGTGCGTTCGTGGGGCGACTTCACCGCCCTCAAACCGGAGGGGCAGTCCCGAGTGCTGCCCTTCATCCAGCGCTGGGTGCGCGGCGGGGCCGACGCCACGGGCGCCGACGTCATGCGGTGCTATCAGCAGATCATGGAGATCCAGCGGCTCACCGTGGCGGCCACCGAGGTCCACGACATCGTGATCAGCCCCGTCGCCCCCGACGTGGCCTTCCCGGCCGAGTGGCCGATGCCGTTCGGCGAGAACGACCGGGGGATGGCGCACATCGGCTTCACCGCGCCCTACAACCTGTCGGGCCAGCCGGCCGCGACGGTCAACTGCGGCTTCACGTCCGACGGCAAGCCGATCGGCGTCCAGATCGGTGGACGCCGCTTCGACGACGTCGGGGTGCTGCAGGTGGCCCGGTGGTACGAGTCGGTCCGACCGGCGGCGGCCACCCCCCGGTGGCCCATCGGCACCCGGGCCGAGGTGGCCTGAGGTGACCGTCCCGGCGGCGGTCGGCCCGGTCCGACCCGGGCGCGGGCCAGCCACAACTCCCTGGTCCAGGTCTGCGATGCAGCTCGACGAGGCCGACCACGTTTGCCTGCGCGCCCTGGTGGACTGACCACAGCCCGGATCAGGCCGGCCGGCGCTGCCTCGTGTCGGCCGGGTCGACCACCTCGCGGACGGTGTGCCGGGTGACGACGAAGAGCCCGAGCAGGTCGATCCCGGCCTCGCGGCAGCCGCGGATCGCCACCTCGTGCCACTCCCGGTCACCGTCCGTGAGGAAGGCCCCCCTCGGGCGAGCCACGGCGAGGATCAGCGACGACCCCAGCCCGTGACCCACGAGCTCCGTGAACCGCTCCACCACGAGCTGCTTGTCCACGAGGGGCACCGGGTCCGCGTCCATCGTCACCACCACCGGCTGCAGCAGCCGGTGCTCGTCGTCGCACACCAGCACGGCCACCGCCCCGGCCCGCCGGTCGTCGTCCCGCACGAACAGGTCGACGACGTCGGCGGCGAGCCGCGGGTCGGTCAGGGGTCGGGACTTCCAGTCATCAGGCAGGTCGTCGAAGCTCATGCCCATCAGCCTGCCGTCTCCGGAGGGGTCCGATCCGGTTGTCCACAGGGACGTTCCGGGCATCCCCCGGGTCGACGTGGTCTCATTGGGGGATGAGCGCCGACGACGACTACGCCCCCAGCCCCGAGAAGTGGGTGCGTGACCACGTGGAGACCATCGAGCAGGCCGGCGACACCCGGGCGACCGACCTGCGCGGCCTGCCGATCATCGTCCTCACCATGCGGGGCGCGACGTCGGGCAAGATCCGCAAGGTGCCGCTCATGCGGGTCGAGCACGACGGCCGGTATGCCGCGGTCGCGAGCCAGGGCGGCGCCCCCGAGAACCCCAAGTGGTACGCCAACATCGTCGCCGACCCCGACATCGAGATCCAGGACGGCACCGACAAGGTCCCGGTGCGAGCCCGCGAGCTGACAGGTGAGGAACGCTACGAGTGGTGGCTGCGGGCCGTCGAGGCCTACCCGCCCTACGCCGACTACCAGGTGCGCACCCAACGCCAGATCCCGGTCTTCGTCCTCGAACCGCGCTGACCGACATCACGATTCGGCTTCCACTCCGGCGTGTCACCACGGCCCGCTCTGCTCCGGCAGGGCGGGCCTTGACATCTGCCGGGCAGCCGGACACACTTCTGGCGAGCAAACGGTAAACGTTTACAGAAGGTGCCCGCAACAGGATCCGGCACGAGCTCCCACGACGACGAACGGGGACACCGCCCATGGTGCAGCTGACGGCGAAGCCATCGCGGTCGGAGGCGGCGCGGCGGCGTCCCGTGAGATCCGGCCGGAGCCGGTCCAACCAGCGGCAGATGTGGCTGCTGCTCCTGCCCAGCCTCGTGCCTGTCGTGGTCTTCAGCGTCTACCCCCTGCTCAACGGGATCTGGCTCGGGTTCACCGACGCGAAGGCCGGCTACAACGTGCAGTTCCGGTTCAACGGGCTGGACAACTACACCAAGCTCCTGCAGGACGACCTCTTCTGGAACTCCTTCAAGATCGGGCTCATCTGGGCCTTCAGCGTGACCGCCCTGCAGTTCCTCCTCGCCCTCGGGCTGGCGATGCTCCTCAGTGCCGGTCTGCGGTTCCAGTGGCTCGTCCGCCCGCTGGCGCTCGTGCCGTGGGCCATGCCGTCGGTCATCGTCGCGATCCTCTGGAAGCTCGTCTACAACCCCGACGCCGGCATCCTCAACGCCGCCCTCAAGAGCCTCCACGTCATCAGCACCGACATCAACTGGCTCGGCGACTTCGAGCTCGCCCTCCCCGCCGTCATCGTCGTCGGGGTGTGGGCCGGTATGCCGCAGACGACGATCGCCCTCCTCGCCGGCCTGCAGAACACCCCGGACGAGCTCCACGAGGCCGCGAAGCTCGACGGGGCCAACGCCTGGCAGCGCTTCCTCGCCGTCACGTGGCCGGCGATCCGTCCGGTCGCGATCGCCATCTCCTCCCTCGACTTCGTCTGGAACTTCAACTCCTTCGGCCTGGTCTACGTCCTCACCGAGGGAGGCCCCGGTGGTCGCACCCTGCTGCCGATGCTCTTCGCCTACCAACGGGCTTTCGGCAACGGCGAGTTCGGCTACGCCTCGGCCCTCGGCAACGCGATGGTCATCGTCATCATGCTGATCATGGGGCTCTACCTGCGGCGCCAGCTGCGCGAAGCGATCTGATGCGCACCAGCCCCGCCACCCGCACCGCGCAGTATGCCGCGATGCTGCTCTACGTCGTCTTCCTCGGCTTCCCGCTGCTCTGGCTGGTCTCCACCGCGTTCAAGTCGGCTCCGGAGCTCAGTCGGCTCAATCCCACCCTGCTGCCCACCGACTGGACGATCGGTAACTTCCAGGCCGCCTTCCAGCAGTCGCAGCTGCTCTCGGCGCTGCGCAACTCGCTCGTCGTCGCCGTCGCGACGGCGGTGATCACGACCGTCATCGCCCTTCCCGCGGCATACGCCCTCTCCCGCTACAAGAGCGTCGTGCGCAACGTCGGGATCGGCTGGATTCTCGTCAGCCAGGTCTTCCCCTTCATCCTCATCGTCATCCCCGTCTTCATCGTGCTGCGCAACCTCGGGCTGCTCGACACCCTGGTCGGGTTGGTTCTGGTCTACGTCGTCTGGGCGCTGCCCTTCACGCTGTGGATGCTCCAGGGCTACGTCGCCGCGATCCCCCGCGACCTCGAGGAGGCGGCCGCCACGGACGGGGCCAGCAAGCCCGTCGTCCTGCGGCGGATCATCTTCCCGCTGCTGGTGCCCGGCCTCGTCGCGACCTCGATGTTCGCCTTCATCTCGGCCTGGAACGAGTTCTTCTTCGCCCTGGTCATCATCCAGGACCCCGCGCTCCAGACGGCGCCGCTGCTGCTCGCCCGCTACGTCGGCGCGGAGGGGTCGGTCAACCTCGGGCCGCTCGCCGCTACCGCCCTGATCACCACCCTGCCGAGCCTGATCGTCTTCGGGATCATCCAGCGCAAGCTCGTGTCCGGCATGCTGTCGGGCTCGGTCAAGGGCTGACCTCGCCCCGTCGGCCGGGCCTTCGCCGGCCCCCTCGAAAACTCACGCACCATCTCCGAAAGGACCGCTCGTGAACCGCCGTCTCACCGTCACCGTCACCTCCGTCGCCGCGCTCACTCTCGTTGGCACCCTCTCCGGCTGCATCAGCGGCACGGGCGGACCGTCAACCGGGGCGCAACAGACCAGCGGCGGGAAGGTCACCATCTCCTTCTCCAGCTACGCCTTCCAGGACCTCACGGTCAAGGCGACCCAGGAGATCGTGGACTCCTGGAACGCGGCCAACCCGGACATCCACGTGAACTACCAGAAGATCGACCCCAACTCGGTGCACGACAAGCTCGTCACGCAGTTCGCGGGCAACTCGGCGCCGGACGTCATCCACGACGAGGCGGCCGACATCGCCGGCTTCAGCCGACAGGGCTACCTGGCCGACCTCACCGCACTGCTCCCGGCCGACCTCAAGGCGGACGTGCCCGCGTCGGTGTGGAAGTCGGTGACCATCGACAACAAGATCGCGGGCGTGCCGACGATCGCCCAGGTCTACAACCTCTTCGCCAACACCGGCTCCCTCAAGGCGGCCGGCATCACTCCCCCGACGGCCGCTTCGCCCTGGACCTGGGACGACCTCGCGAGCAACGCCAAGAAGCTGACGACCGGTGGCGACGTCTATGGCCTCGCCTGGGGCCTGAAGAACCCCACCGCCGGCCTGATGTCCTCGGGCCTCGCATTCGACGGGACCTTCTTCTCCGGCGACGAGGCCAAGCCGACGATCTCGGTGACCGCCAAGGAGCTCGAGGTCCCGGGTCGCCTCAAGGCGATGCTCGACGCCAAGGTGATGGCCCCTACCTCGGTCTCCCAGGGCGGCAGCGACGTCCTGCCCGGATTCTTCGCCGGGAAGTATGGCCTGATCATGGCCGGCAACTACGTCGAGACGCAGATCGAGCAGAAGGCACCGGCCGGCTTCAGCTGGACCATGCTGCCGCTGCTCAAGGGCCTGAACCAGAACCAGGCCGCCGGCCCCCAGACCCTGAGCATCGCCCGGCAGAGCACCCATCAGGCCGAGTCGATGAAGTTCATCGCCTACTACCTCAAGGCGGAGAACCTCGCCAAGATCGCCGAGGGCGACGCCCTCATCCCCGTCACGACCTCGGCGGCCGCCATCGTGAAGAAGGACCTGGCCGGCAAGCACGGCTGGGACGCCATCCTCGACTCCGGCCCCTCACTCGTCGACGCCCCCTGGGCCAAGGCCGACAAGTTCCCCCAGTGGAAGACCGAGACGGCCACCCCCGCCTACCAGGAGTTCCTCGCCGGCAAGATCGACGCGACGACGCTGTCCAAGCGCCTGACCGACGGCTGGGCCAAGGCCAACGGATGAGGACAGGGCAGAGCCCGACGAGCGCCCGGCAGGATCTGATGAGCACGGGCAGGACCCGATGAGCGCACTCGAGGACAAGGCGATCGGCGCGCTCGCGGGCGCGGCGGTCGGCGACGCGATCGGCGGGGCGACCGAGGGCCGCAGCGCTGCCGAGATCCTCGAGCGCTACGACGGCTACGTCGAGGGCATCGTCGACTACTTCATGCCCGACTGGCGGACGGCCAAGCCGATGTCGCCATATCACAAGGGTGACGGCCACGTCACCGACGACACCTTGATGACCAACCTGCTGGTCGCGGTCTACGCGAAGAACCGGCGCCATCTCACCGCGTTCGACATGGCCGACGACCTCGTGCCGCTGATGATGAACCAGGTCACCTGGATCCCCGAGCTGGAGCGCGAGACCGTCCCGCTGCTGCGGGTGTTCCTCGCCGAGAAGTGGCTCGTGACCCGGCTCCACTACGGGCACGTCGACCCCCGGGAGGCCGGCGTGGGCAACGTCGTCAACTGCGGCGCCGCCATGTACATGGCGCCGGTGGGGATCGCCAACGCCGGTGACCCCCAGGGGGCCTATGCCGAGGCGATCGACATGACCGGGGCGCACCAGTCGAGCTACGGGCGTGAGGCCGCAGCGGTCTTCGCCGCGGCGGTCGCCGCCGCGATGGCGCCGGACGCCACCGTCGATGCCGTCCTGACGGCGGCCTCGTCCCTCGCTCACGACGGCACCCGGGACGCGATCGACGCGGTCCTCGCTGCGGCCGTCCCCGGCGCCGACTGGCGCGAGGCGATCCCGGTCCTGCGTGCCGCCGTGACGCCGTTCGACTCGGTCGGCGAGGTCTACCGTCAACCGGCACAGGACTCCCGGCGGCCGAGCCGGCTGCGCTCCATCGAGGAGCTGCCCGTTGCGCTCGGCTTCCTGAGGGTGACGCAGGGGGACGTGCGCGGGTCCGTCCTCGGCGCGACGAACTACGGACGGGACTCGGACTCCATCGCGACGATGGGTGGCGCCATCGCCGGCGCGCTCGGTGGGGAGTCCGCCGTGCCCGCCGAGTGGGTCGAGAGGGTGGGGACCGCCTCGCGTCTCGACCTGCGCTCCGGTGGCCTGACAATGGCTGCGGTGACGCAGGAGATCTTCGCGGCCGACGAGGCCGCCTTCATCCGTCGTCGCCGCTCCGTGGAGAGCCTCCTCTCGACGCCGATGCCAGCGACCCGGGGGGCGTGACGCCGCCGATGCGACTGACCTGGGTCCAGCCCGAGGACCTCGTCCGCCACGAGCTGTGGCAGGCCACCCGAGAAGGACGCGATCCCGTTGCGCTGCAGCGGATCCAGAGCACGTGGGTCGCTGCCGGCGGGGTCGCGGACCCGCCCAGCGGTGGGGCGTCGCCCGAGGTGGCGACCCCCGCGCAGCGCGCGCTCGCCGGGACGCTGTTGCTCGAGCTCGACGACCTGCCCGATCCCGGTGCGGCCGACGAACCCAGCGACTGGGACGACATCGTCTCCGTCATGTCTGGTGTCCGCGGCAGCACGAGCGGTGGCGGCGCGGCATACGGACCGGAGCTCGGTATGCGGCTGCGGTCCGCCTGGCTCGGCCGAGCCGTGGGGTGCGTCCTCGGCAAACCGGTGGAGAAGATCCCCCGCGCCGGCATCGAGGAGATCCTCCGGTCGACGGGTCGGTGGCCGCTCGAGCGCTGGTTCACGGCAGTCGGTCTCGATCCGGAGGTGTCGGCACGGTGGCCGTGGAACCGGGCCAGCCGCCCGACCAGCCTCGAGGAGAACATCCACGGCGCACCGGAGGACGACGACCTCAACTACACGATCATGGCGCTGCGGGTCCTCGAGCAGCACGGCGCCGACTTCACCTCCGACGACGTCGCTCAGGGCTGGCTGCTCGACCTGCCGGCCGGACGGTCCTTCACGGCCGAGCGGATCGCCTACCGCAACCTCCTGGACGGCCTCTCGCCTCCCCGGAGCGCGCGGGTGCGCAACCCCTTCCGGGAGTGGATCGGTGCCCAGATCCGCACCGACCTCTACGGCTGGGTCAGCCCCGGAGACCCGCTCCGGGCGGCCGAGTGGGCCTGGCGGGACGCGGCCGTCAGCCACACCCGCAACGGCCTCTATGGCGCGATGTTCGTCGCCGCGATGGCGTCCGAGGCGGTGACGGGCTCCGGCATCGAGGCAGTGCTCGACGTGGGCGCGTCCGTGGTGCCCCCGCAGAGCCGGATGGCGTCGGCGATCCGCCGGGGCCGCGAGCTCGCCCTGACGACAACGGAACCCACCGAAGCGTATGCCGCGCTCGAAGCCGACTACGCCGGCATGCACTGGGTGCACAGCCTCAACAACACCGCGCTCGTCGCCTACGCCCTGAGTGCGGGTGCGGGTGACTTCGACCGCTCCGTCTGCCTCGCCGTCATGGGTGGCTGGGACACGGACTCCAACGGCGCGACCGTCGGAGCCGTCGCCGGCGCCGTCGCCGGACCGGAGGGCATCGCCGCCCGGTGGAGCGACCCACTGCACGACCGGCTCTCCACCTCCATCCCCGGCGCCGACGGATCCTCGTTCGGTGACCTGGCCGCCCGGACCCTCGCGGTCGCCGCGCGGGTGCGCGCCCGATGAGCGGCCGCCCGACGATCGTCGAGGTGGCGGCGCAGGCCGGGGTGTCCATCGCCTCGGTGTCGCGGGTGCTCAACGGGAAGTCCGCCAGGTCCGAGACGCAGCAACGTGTGCGTGCCGCCGTCACCGATCTCGGCTATGTCCCGCACGCCACCGGTCGCGCCCTCAAGCTCGGGTCGACGCTCCAGGTCGCCTTCGCCGTCGACGACGTCGGCAACCCCGTCTACACCGAGATGATGCAGGGGGTCGAGGACGGCCTGTCGGGTTCTGGCGGAAGGCTGCTCGTCGCATCCACGGGCCACGACCCCACCGATCTGCTGGCGCTCGTCCACAGTCTGTCTCGCGGTTACGCCGACGCCCTGATCATCAGTCCGTTGCGGCGCTCCCCCGAGCTCGTCGCCGCGCTGGTCGCCCTCCCCGTCCCCGTGGTGGTCATCGGACAGCTCGGGGACGAGGTGCCCCTCGACGTCGTCCGCACCGACTCGCGCGCCGGCGTCATCCTGGCGCACAGGCACCTGCTCGAGAGCGGTCGGCGGCGCATCGCCTTCGTCAACGGTCCTCCGGACACCGCGCCGGGGCAGGCCCGGCTCGAGGGCTTCCAGGAGGCCTGTGCCGCAGCCGGGCTCGCGGGTCGGATCATCCAGGCCGACGGGTTCACCGTCACCGCCGGCGAGGCGGCCTGGTCCCAGGTGGAGTCGATCAGTCCCCGCGGCCGACCCGACGCGGTCATCGCGGCCAACGACCTGCTCGCCTTCGGCGTGATGCGCGGTGCCGCCAGCGCCGGCCGACGGGTGCCGCGGCAGCTCGCTGTCGTCGGCATCGACGACACCCAGTTCGCCCGGGTCTTCAGCCCGTCGCTCAGCTCGGTGTCGCTCGGCGCCCGCGAACGCGGTCGGATCGCGGCCCGGCTGCTCCTCGACCGGATCGCCGCCCCCGGCATCCCCTTCCGCACCGAGCGGGTGGCCCCCCGGCTCGTCGTCCGCGAGTCCAGCGCGCCACTCGTCGCGCTCGCGCCCCGCCCCGGTGTCCCCAGCCGTCCGCGCACCCCCCGCCACCCGAGCATCGCCAGCAGCACCAGCAACCGATCGAGGACGTCGTGACCGACCAGCCCGACCAGCCCGACCAGCCCGACCAGCCCAGCGACAGCGACACGGGTGAACCGATGCGGAGCCGGCCCACCTTCGCGGCCTCCGTCGTCGTCGTCGGGAGCGTCAACATGGACATCGCCGTGACCTGCGAACGGCTCCCCCGGCCCGGGGAGACGCTGCTCGCCCGGTCCCTGTCCCGGAGCGGAGGCGGCAAGGGAGCCAACCAGGCGGTGGGCGCCGCCCGGGCAGGAGGGGCCCGGACCTCGATGGTCGGCGCGGTGGGCGACGACGGCGACGGGGCGACCCTGCTCGCCGACCTGGTCGCCGATGGCATCGACGTCAGCGCCGTGTCCCGACGCGGGGACCTGCCCACGGGGACCGCCCTCATCACGATCGACGCCCACGCGGAGAACACGATCATCGTGGCCGCCGGTGCCAATGCTTCCGTCGAGCTCGGTCCCGAGGCGATGGCCGCGATCGGCGCCGCGGACGTGGTGCTCTCCCAGCTGGAGATCCCGCAGGACGTCGTCGCGGCCGCCGCGAGGTCGCGACGGCCCGGGGCGCTGTTCGTGCTCAACGCCGCCCCCTCCGCGCCGCTGCAGGACGATCTCGTCGGCGAGATCGACCTCCTCGTCGTCAACGAGCACGAGGCCGTCGACCTCGCCGGTGGCTCCGAGGACGGCCTCGAGGCCGCCCTGACCCACCTCACGGACCGGTTCCCCGCGGTGCTGGTCACCCTCGGCGCCAGGGGTGCACGCCTGCTGCGCAAGGGAGCCGCGGACGTCGTGGTCCCCGCGCCCCGCGTCACGGCTATCGACACGGTCGCTGCCGGGGACACCTTCTGCGGCGTGCTGGCCGCGTGGCTCGCCCACGGTGCGTCAGAGGTCGCGGCGATGCGGGCCGCGAGCGCCGCGGCCTCGCTCGCGGTCCAGCGGCACGGTGCCCAGTCGTCGGTGCCCACCCGCAGCGAGACGCTCCAGCAGGTGCGTCAGGTGTATGCCGCGGAGCCTGCCGCCCCGTCCGACCGGTCGGAGCCACCCGCTCGTGGATGACGACCTCGACCCGCTCGTGCCGCGTCTGCTCGACCTGCCGCAGCCGGTGCCGCTCGACCCTCATGCCGACCTCGCCGGTCTCGACGACGCCAAGATCATCGCGGCCCCGGACGACCCTGCGGAGTGGCCGGCGTGGCGGGCCCAGCTCGGCCGCTGGCGGGCCGAGGTGCGGGTGCGCCACCACCTCGACCCCGGCATCTACGAGCGGCCCGACCTCGCCTGGGCGTCGGCCTGCTATGTCGTCAGCCAGGTCTGGCTGTGGGACGAGCTGCTCTACGACGCCAGCACCCACACCTTCACGCCCGAGCGCCTCGTCGCCGACGGTCGGACGCGGTTCGGCGGCTTCGACGGGATCGTCCTCTGGCACGGCTATCCCGTCCTCGGCCTCGACGACCGCAACCAGTGGGACTTCTACCGCGACGTCGCCGGTCTCGACCGGCTCGTCGACGACCTCCATGCCCTCGGCGTCAAGGTCTTCGTCGACTACAACCCCTGGGACACGGGGACCGCGAGGGCGGGTCCCGATGGGACCGAGCTCGCGGCCCTCGTGGCCGACCTCGGGATCGACGGCGTCTTCCTCGACACCCTCAAGGAGGGTGGCAGCACCCTCCTCGAGTGCTTGGCCTCGGCCCGACCCGGAGTCGCCGTGGAGGGGGAGTCCACCGTCCCGATCCCCCGACTCGTCGACCATCCGCTCTCGTGGGCGCAGTGGTTCGCGGACTCTCCCGTCCCGGGTGTCGTGCGCTCGCACCTCGCCGACCGGCGGCACCTCATGCACCACGTGCGCCGGTGGCACCGCACCCACCACGAGGAGCTGCAGTCGGCCTGGGTCAACGGGATCGGCGTCATGGTGTGGGAGGTCGTCTTCGGTGTCTGGGTCGGCTGGAACGACCGGGACGCGCACACCCTGCGGCGGATGGTCGCGGCGCAGCGGGCCCTCCACGATCTCCTCACCCGCGGGGAGTGGACCCCTCTCGTCGACCTGGGGCCGGTGGCGCAGGCGGCGGGGTGTTCGGGTCACGGTTCACCTCCGGTGGTCAGCGGCTCGACGCACTCATCAACCGGAGCGAGGTCGACCGGGTGGTGACCATCGCGGTCGACGGTGACGACACGGCATACGACGTGGGGGCAGGGGTCAAGGCCGCTCGGCCGACCCGCGGCCAGCACGTCGAGGTCGTGGTCCCCGCCCACGGGATCGGTGGGCTGTGGACGGTCGCGGGTGCGCACGACGCCTCGTGGCTCACGCAGGAGCCGTCCACCCGGCTGTCGTCCGCCTTCCCCCATCGCCGCGCCCGGCGGGTCGTGCCGGCCCCCTCGACGGCGCGGCCCGATCGGTCCCACGTCGTCGTGCCCGCCGGCGAGCACGTCCTCACGGTGCGCTACCGCTGTCGCGAGGTGGGCATGTATGCCGGTGCGCCGTTCGTCGACGAGTGGAAGCCGTTGCCTCCACGCCTGCACGACCTGCGCACCCTCGAACGCGACGTCGTCCTCGAGCGGCCGGTAGCCGTCGCCGTCCGGGAGGTCAGTGAGCAGGAGTTCGCCGCCTTCATCGCCGCGACCGGTCACGCACCGGCCGTCCCCGGTGGCCGCACGCCGGCCTGGATCCACGGCGACGGCACCGACTCCGAACGACCTGTCACCGAGGTCGACCTCGCCGACGCCCGCGCGTATGCCGCCTGGGTGGGGGGCCGGCTCCCGACCGAGGACGAGTGGCAGCTCGCGGTCGAGGGCGGGGGGACGCGGCGCCTCACCCCATGGGTCTGGAATCTCACCGAGAGCGAGCACTCCGACGGTAGAACGCGCTTCGTCATGCTCAAGGGTGGCGCGGACCACGCCAGCACGGGATCGTCGTGGTACTTCGACGGTGGTCGGCGCACGCCCGACTTCACCGCGAAGTACCTCGTGCCCGGTTTCGGCCTGGCTCGCTCGACGACCGTGGGGTTCCGGCTCGCCTGGGACCTGCCGGACCCGGCCGGCGCGCCGGAGACCGCTCCGGAGACCGCTCCGTGACCGGGGCCCTGGCCGACCTGCTGGTCGTCGACGCCTCGACCCTGTTCGCCGGGCCGATGACCGCGATGCACCTCGGCGACCTCGGCGCCGACGTCGTCAAGGTCGAGCACCCACGTCGCCCGGATCCCGCCCGTGGCCACGGACCCGAGAAGGACGGCCACAACCTCTGGTCGAAGACGCTCGGCCGCAACAAGCGCACCGTGCAGCTCGACCTCTCGTCGGTCGGCGGCGCGCACGCCTTCCGTCGGCTGGCGACGACGGCCGACGTCGTCGTGGAGAACTTCCGCCCCGACACTCTCGAGCGGTGGGGCCTCGACTACGCGACCCTCTCCGCCGACAACCCCGGGCTCGTCCTCGCGCGGGTGACGGGATTCGGGCAGGTCGGCCCCTACCGCCGGCGCCCGGGGTTCGGCACGCTCGCCGAGGCGATGAGCGGTTTCGCCGCCGCCACCGGTGACCCGAGCGGTCCGCCGATGCTGCCCCCCTTCGGCCTGGCTGACGGAATCGCCTCTCTCGCAACCGCGTTCGCCGTGACCTCGGCGCTCCACCAACGCGCGTCGACCGGTCGCGGACAAGTCATCGACGTCGCCATCGTTGAACCCATCATGGCGATGCTCGGACCACAGATCACCCAGTGGGACCAGCTGCACACCCTCCAGCCGAGACTCGGCAACCGGTCGGTCAACAACGCCCCCCGCAACACCTACCGCACCCGCGACGACCAGTGGGTGGCCGTCTCGACGAGCTCCCAGAGCATCGCCGAGCGCGTCATGGGACTCGTCGGGCGACCCGACCTCGTGACCGAGCCGTGGTTCGCCTCGGGTCATACCCGCGCCGAGCACGCCGACGAGCTCGACGATGCCGTCGGCGGCTGGATCGGGCAGCACACCCGGGACGAGGTGCTCGAGGAGTTCGAGCGGGCCGAGGCCGCCGTCGCGCCGGTCTACACGGCCGCGGACATCGTCGCCGACCCGCAGCTCCAGGCGATCGGGACCGTCCGACGCGTCCACGACGAGGAGCTGGGGGAGATCGCGATGCAGGGCGCGCTCTTCCGGATGTCCGAGGGGGATGCCCCCACCCGGTTCACCGGCCGGCCCCCCGGCGCCGACACCACCGCCGTCCTCCGGGAGCTCGGCTACGACGAGGCCCAGCTCGACGCCCTCGCCGCTGACGGCGCCATCGGAGGTCGGTAGCCGTGCTGTCGGAGGAGGAGCTGCCCCCGAGGAAGCGGCGTCCGCCGTTGACCTGGCTCTACGTCCCGGCCGACCGTCCCGACCGGGTGCTGAAGGCGATGGCGTCAAGCGCCGACGTCGTCATCGTCGACCTCGAGGACGCCGTGGCCGTCAGGTCCAAGGACCGGGCCCGGGACGCCGCGGCGACGGCGCTCGAGGGTCGCGACCAGGGGCCGGTCGACGGGAGACCGCCCGTGGCGAGGCAGCTGCCGGTGCAGGTGCGGGTGAACCACCCCCGCTCATCCTGGGGGTCGCAGGACCTCGCGATGGTGCGCGGCCTCCCGGAGTGGGTCGGTGTCCGGCTCCCCAAGTGCGAGTCCCCCGACGAGGTGGTGGAGGTGGCTCACCTCGTCGGCCCCCGACCGCTCCACCTGCTCGTCGAGTCGGCGCTCGGGGTCGAACGAGCGTTCGCGCTGGCCGGTTCCCACCCCCGAGTCGCCTCGATCGGACTCGGGGAGGCCGACCTGCGCGCCGACCTCGGCGTGACCGGGGACGAGGGGCTGCTCTGGAGTCGCGGCCGACTGGTCTCGGCGTCCGTCGCCGCGGGGCTCGGGCCGCCGTCGATGTCCGTCCATCCCGACATCCGTGACGTCGCAGGCCTGCTCGCCTCCTGCCGGGTGGGCCGGGCCCTCGGGTTCCTCGGCAGGACCGCGATCCACCCCGACCAGCTCGACCCGATCCGGGAGGCGTTCGCGCCGACCGCACCGGAGCTGGCGCGGGCCCGCGAGATGCTCGCCGCGGCCGCGGCGGGTGCGGCACGGGGTGTCGGGGCCCTGGTGCTGGCCGACGGGCGGTTCGTCGACGAGGCCGTCGTCCGTCAGGCCCGCCGGGTCGTCGCCCTCGTCGATGACCCCGCGGACGGCTGAGGCGTCACCCTGGAGGTCAGGCGGGTGTCTGCGACAGACCTCGGAGGACGCACTGGGTGCCCTTCGGCGGGTTGAAGGTCGTCGTCGCCGACCAGGCAGCACTCTCGCCCGCTGCGACCTTCACGTCGGTCCTGGCGTAGTCGATCGTCCGGGAGTACTGGTCGGTGAAGAAGACGAGGATGTGGTAGGTCTTCGCGGCTGAGCTGGTGTTCTTGGCCGTCCCCGTCCCGGCCCAGCCCTGGCTGGCGGCCTTGCAGCCCGTCATCGCGATCGTCTTGCGCAGGGCCGGGACCTCGACGATCTGCTTGTCCGCGGGGATCTGCCGCTGCGGTTTCGTGGGGGCGATCGCGGCCGCCACGATCGGCGCCGTCAGAGCGGTCGTGGCCGACGGGGTGGAGGGCGCGGCGCTCCCACCCCCGCTGCACGAGGACACCCCGATGGCCACCGCGAACCCTGCGGCGAGGATCACGCCCCGCCGCGGCCCGGACCGTCCTCTACCGACCGGCTGCCGGCCGCCGACGGTCATCCGATGGATCGTCGTCATCAGTTCTCCTCCTCGGTGCGGGGCAACAGGTCGCCCGATTGTCCCAGCGTGCTCGCGCGACGGGGGCGCCGCCGTCCTCCGGTGATGAGCAGCGCCCCGAGCGCCAGGATCACGAGGGCGATCGCCAGGGTCGAGCTGATCGGCGATCCGGTCTTCGGGAGCGGACCGGACCCGACCGGGGTTCCCGGAACCGTTTGCACCGGGGCCGGCGACCCGGGCGTCGATGGAGCCGTGACCGTCAGGCTGACGACCGCGGTGGTGCAGACCGGTTCGGGGGTGGACGTGTCGCAGATCCGGTAGGTGTAGCTGTCGGGTCCGACGTATCCCGGGTCGGCCGTGTAGGTGATCGCCCCGTTGGCGGCATCGACCGTGGTCGTGCCGTGCTGCGGTGCCACGACGACGACGACCGAGGTCGGGTCGAGCGGGGCGCCTCCCGGGGTGACCCCGGCGGTGGGGATGACGGGCGTGACGACCGTCCCGTTCGGGGCGATGGTCACCGCGCCACCTCGTGCGGTCACGGTGTTGGGCACGGAGACCGTGACGGTGCCGGTCCCACAGATCGGGGTCGGGCTCGTGTCGCACACCTGGTAGGTGAAGGTGTCGGTGCCCGACGTCCCCGCACGCGGCGTGTAGGTGATCGTGCCGTCGCCGTTGACCACGACCGTGCCCTTGGTCGGACCCGTGACCACCGTCGGGAGGCCCAGAGGCCGGCCCGTGTTGGACGAGTCGTTCCCGAGCACCGCGATGATGACGGGGGTCACGGGCTTGGTGGTGGCGGAGTCGTTGCCGACCGTGACCGTCGGCGCGGCCGCGACCGTCACCGAGACGGTCGCCGTCGCACAGACCGGTGTCGGGGTCGAGGTGTCGCACACCCGGTAGGTGTAGGTGTCCGTCCCGGCATACCCGGCGTTGGGTGTGTAGGTGATGTCGCCCGTGGCCGGGTCGACCGTGGTCCGACCGTGAGCCGGTGCCGTGACGACCGTGACCGACGAGGGCGCAAGAGGTGCGCCGTTCGTCGAGACCGTGTCGTTGGCCAGGACCGCGGTCGTGACCGGCGTCCCGCTCGCCGTGCTCGCCGTGTCGTTCGTCGTGGTGACGACGTTCGTCACGCTGACCGTCACGGTGGCCGTGCTGCAGCTCGGTGTCGGGGTAGAGGTGTCGCACACCTGGTAGGTGTAGGAGTCCGTCCCCGAGGTGCCCGCACGAGGCGTGTAGGTGATGGTGCCGTCCCCGTTGACGACCACGGTGCCCTTGGTGGGCGCCGTGACGATGGTGGGGTTGGCCAGCGGGACCGCGCTCGTGTCGTTCGCCTCGACGTTCGTCGTGACGGCGGTCCCGGGCGTCGTGCTGGCCGTGTCGTCGAGGGCGCGGACGACGTTGCCGGCCACCGTCACGGTCACGGTCGCGTTGTCGCACACGGGGGTCGGCGTGGACCCGTCGCACACCGTGTAGGTGTAGCTGTCGGTGCCGCTGAACCCGACGTTCGGGGTGTAGGTGATCGCGCCGGTCGTCGTGTTGACGGCCGTGGTGCCGTTGGTCGGGCCGGTGGTCACCTTGACCGAGGCCGGGTCGAGCGGTGCACCGTGGGCGCTCACCGTGTCGTTGGCGAGGACGCTGGTGACGACCGGCGTGTTGTAGGCCGCCGACGCCCTGTCGTCGTTGGCCGTCGCGGTGTTGACCACCGAGATGGTCACGGTCGTGATGCCGCACACCGGCGTCGGCGACGAGGTGTCACAGACCCGGTAGGCGTAGGAGTCCGTCCCCGAGGTCCCGTCGGCCGGCGTGTAGGTGATGGTGCCGTCGGGGTTGACGGTAGCGGTGCCCTTGGCGGGCCCCGCCTGGATCGTCGGGTTGGCCAGGGGCTGACCGGTCGAGGTGCTGTCGTTGGCCCGGACGGCGGTCGTGACCGGGTTGCCGGGCGTCGTGGACGCGGCGTCGGGGTTCGCCGAGACCGTGTCGGTGCCGACCGCGACCCTGACGACGGCCGTGGCGCACACCGGGGTCGGCGTGGAGCCGTCACAGACCCGGTAGGTGTAGCTGTCCGGTCCGCTGTAACCGAGCGCGGGGGTGTAGGTCACCGCGCCCGTGCCCGCGTTCACCGAGGTCGTCCCGTGTGCCGGGGCAACCGTGACGGTGACCGAGGCCGGGTTGAGAGGAGCCCCACCCGGGCTCACCGTGTCGTTGCCGAGCACCGGGGTGGTGACCGCGGTGTTCTGGGGCGTCGACGCGTTGTCGGGGGTCGCCGTCACGGTGTTGGCCACCGAGACGGTGACCGTCGCCGTGCCGCACACCGCCGGGACGCCGGTGTCGCACACCTGGTAGGTGTACGAGTCGGTGCCCGAGGTGCCGGGGGTCGGGGTGTAGGTGATCGATCCGTCGGCGTTGACGACCGCGGTGCCCTTGGTGGGCGCGGTGACGATGGTCGGGTTGGCCAGGGGCTGACCGGACGACGAGGAGTCGTTGGCCCGGACGTTGGTCGTGACCGGGTTGCCGGGCGTCGTGGAGTCGGTGTCCGGACCGGCCGTGACCACACCGCCGTTGACGGTGACGCTGACGGTGCCGGTGCCGCATACGGGCGTCGGCGTCGACCGGTCGCACACCTGGTAGGTGTAGCTGTCCCGACCGCTGTATCCCGCTGTGGGCGTGTAGGTGATGGTGCCGTCCGCGTTCACGACGGTGGTCCCGTGTGCCGGGTTGCCCGTGACCGCCACCGAGGCGGGGTTGAGGGGCGCGCCGTTGGCGCTGACCGTGTCGTTGGCCAGGACCGGGGTCGTCACGAAACCGTTCTGCGTGACGGTCGTCGGGTCCGGGTTGGCAGTGACCTTGTTGGTCACGCCGACCGTGACCGTGGCGGTGCCGCAGACCGGCGGTGTCCCGGTGTCGCACACCCGGTAGGTGAAGGTGTCCGTGCCCGAGGTGCCGTTGGTCGGCGTGTAGGTGATCGTGCCGTCCGGGTTCACCGTCGCGGTGCCCTTGGTCGGAGCGGTCGTCACCGTCGGCGTGCCGAGCGGCTGACCGGAGCTCGACGAGTCGTTCGCCCTGACGTTGACGATGACCGGGTTGCCGGGGGTCGTCGACGCGGAGTCGTTGCCGGCCACCACCGAGTTGGAGCCGACCGATACCGTCACCGCGGCGCTGGAGCACGAGGGCGTCGGCGTGGAGCTGTCGCAGACGCGGTAGGTGTAGGTGTCGGTGCCGCTGTAGCCGGCGGCCGGCGTGTAGGTCACGGAGCCGTCCGGGTTGGCGGCCGCCGTGCCGTGGGTCGGCGCGACCGTGATGGTGACGGACGCCGGGTTGAGCGGCGAGCCACCGGCGCTGATCGTGTCGTTCGCCGTCACCGGCGTGGTCACCGCGGTGTTCTGTGCCGTGGTCGCGGCATCGGGGTTGGCCGTGACCGTGTTGGCGACGCTCACCGTGACGGTGCCCCTCCCGCAGACGGCCGGGGTGCCGGTGTCACACACCTGGTAGGTGTAGGTGTCGGTGCCCGAGGTGCCTGGTCGCGGCGTGTAGGTGATGGTGCCGTCCGCGTTGACCACGGCGGTGCCCTTGGTCGGCGTCGTGCCGATCGTCGGCTGCGCGAGCGGCTGGCCCGAGGACGTCGAGTCGTTGGCGCGGACGTCGGTGGTCACCGCGTTGCCGGGCGCCGTCGACGCCGCGTCAGGCCGGACCGTGAGCCCGTCGGCCCGGACGGTCACGGAGACCGTCGTGGTGCTGCAGACCGGGGTCGGCGTCGAGCCGTCACAGACCTAGTAGCTGTAGCCGTCCGGACCGCTGTAGCCGGCCGTCGGGGTGTAGGTGATGGCCCCGGTCGTCGCGCTGACCGAGGTCGTGCCGTGCGCCGATGCCGTGGTCACCCGCACCGAGGTGGGGTCGAGCGGTGCTCCACCCGGGCTGACGGTGTCGTTGGACAGGACCGGCGTCGAGACCGAGCCGTTCTGCGCGACGGACGCCGTGTCCGGCTGGGCCGTCACGGTGTTCGTGACCGCCACGGTGACCGTCGCCGTCGCGCACATGGGCGTGGCGCCGGTGTCGCACACCTGGTAAGTGTAGGTGTCCGTACCCGAGGTCCCCGCGGTCGGGACGTAGGTGATCGTGCCGTCCGGGTTGACGGTGGCGGTGCCCTTGCTCGGCGGGATGGCCACGGTCGGGTTGGCCAGCGGCTGACCCGATCCGCTCGAGTCGTTGGCCCGGACGTTGGTGGTGACCGACGTGCCGGGGGTGGTCGCCGCGGAGTCCGCGACGGCGGTGACGGTGTTGGTGCCGACCGAGAGGCTGACGAGCGCCACGTCGCACACGGGGGTCGGGGTCGAGGTGTCGCACACCCGGTAGCCATAGCTGTCCGTGCCCGAGTAGCCGGCCTGCGGGGCGTAGGTGATCGTCCCGTCCGGGTTCGGAGTCGCCGTACCGTGCAGGGGCGCGGTGGTGACGGTCACCGACGCCGGGTCGAGCGGAGCACCGTTCGGGCTGATGGTGTCGTTGGCCAGGACGTTCGTCGTCGTCGACGTGTTCTGCGGCGTGGTGGCCGCGTCGTCGATGGCGGTGATGGTGTTGTTCACCGAGACCGTGACCGTGGCGGTCGAACAGGTGGCCGGGGTCCCGGTGTCACAGACCTGGTAGGTGTAGGTGTCCGTGCCGGAGGTCCCGGGCCGCGGGGTGTAGGAGATCGTGCCGTTGGTGTTCACGGCCGCCGTGCCCTTGGTCGGCGCGGTGGCCACGGTCGGGTTGGCCAGCGGCTGACCCGATCCGCTCGAGTCGTTGGCCCGCACGTCCGTGGTCACCGGGTTGCCCGGGGTCGTCGTCGCGGTGTCCGCGTTCGCCGTGACCGAGTTCGCACCGACGAGCACGGTGACCGTGGCCGACCCGCATACCGGGGTCGGGGTCGAGCTGTCGCAGACCTGGTAGGTGAAGGTGTCGTTCCCGCTGAACCCGGGGTTCGGCACGTAGGTGACCACGCCGGTCGTGGTGTTCACCGACGTGGTGCCGGAGCGGGCCGCGGTGGTGACGGCGACGGAGGCCGGGTTCAGCGCCGAGCCACGGGGCGTGGCCGAGTCGTTGGCGACGACCGGGATGCTCGCCGTGCCGTTCTGCGGGATGGAGGCCGTGTCGTTCCGGGCCGTCACGGTGTTGACGACGGAGACGGTGACCGTGGCCTGGCCGCAGACGGGGGTGCTGCTGGTGTCGCACACCTGGTAGACGTAGCTGTCCGTGCCGGACGTGCCGTCGGTCGAGGTGTAGGTGATCGTGCCGGCCGCGTTGACGACGACGGTGCCCTTGGTCGGCGGCGTGACGATCGTCGGGTTGGCCAGCGGCTGCCCGGTGCTGCTGGAGTCGTTGGCGCGGACGTCCGTGGAGACCGGGTTGCCCGGGGTCGTCGTCGCCGAGTCGTTGTTGGCGACGACGGTGTTGCCGCCGACGGTGACCGACACGACGGCGGTGCCGCAGACCGGGGTGGGCGACGAGCCGTCACAGACCCGGTAGGAGTAGCTGTCCGACCCGCTGTAGCCGTTCGCCGGCATGTAGGTGATCGCCCCGGTGCTGAGGTTGACCGAGGTCGTGCCGTGCTGCGGTGCGACCGTCACCATGACCGACGCGGGGTTCAGCGGCGAGCCTCCGGGCGAGACGGTGTCGTTCTGCAGCACGGGGGTCACCACGGCGGTGTTCTGCGCGGTGGTGGCGGTGTCGTTGACGGCCGTCACCGTGTTGACGACGGTGATGCTCGCCGTGGCCGTGGTCTGCGAGCAGGCCTGCGGCGTCCCGGTGTCGCACACCTGGTAGGTGAAGCTGTCCGAGCCGGACTTCCCGGCCTGCGGCGTGTAGGTGATGGTCCCGTCGGGGTTGACGACGACGGTGCCCTGGGTCGGCTGCACCACGATCGTCGGCGGCCCGAGGGGCTGGCCGGAGCTCGACGTGTCGTTGGCCCGGACATCGACCGTGAGCGGTACGCCGGCCTGGGTGCTCAGGGTGTCGCCGACCGCGGTGACGGTGTTGGGCGAGACCGTGATCGAGACCGCGCTGCGGTCGCAGACCGGGGTCGGGGTCGAGGTGTCGCAGACCGAGTAGCGGTAGGTGTCCGGGCCGCTGTAGCCAGGCGTCGGGGTGTAGGTGATCGCCCCGGTCGTCGTGTTGATCGACGTCGTCCCGTGGGCCGGGGCGGTGGTGACGGTGACGGAGGCCGGGTCGAGCGGCGCCCCGTTGGTGCTGACGGTGTCGTTGGCGAGCACCGGCGTCGAGACCGACCCGTTCTGGGGCACGGTCGACGAGTCGGACTGCGCCGTCACGGTGTTGACGACGTTGACGGTCACGGTCGCGGTGCCGCACACCGGGGTCGCGCTGGTGTCGCAGACCCGGTAGGTGAAGCTGTCGGCGCCCGACGTGCCGTTGGTGGGGGTGTAGGTGACCGTGCCGTTCGGGTTGACCACCGCCGAACCCTTGGTCGGCTGGGTGAGGATCGTCGGGGCGGAGAGGGGCTGTCCCGACGCGCTCGAGTCGTTCGTGCGGGGGTCGAAGGTCACGGCGGTGCCCGGCGTGGTGGCATACGTGTCGTTGTTGGCGCTGACGGTGTTGCCACCGACGGTGAACGAGACCGTGCTGCTGGCGCAGACCGGTGTCGGGGTCGAGGAGTCGCAGACCCGGTAGGTGTAGGTGTCGGGGCCGCTGTAGCCGGGGTCGGGCGTGAAGGTGACAGCGCCCGTGCCCGTGTTCACCGCGGTCGAGCCGTGGGCCGGGGCCGTGGTGATGGTGACCGATGCGGGGTCGAGCGGCGCGCCACCGGGGCTGATGCTGTCGTTGGCGAGCACCGGCGTGGAGACGGCGGTGTTCTGGGCGGTCGAGGCGGTGTCGGGGTTGGCGGTGACGGCGTTGGTGACCGAGACGGTGACCGTGGCGTTCGCGCACACCGGGGTCGGCGTGGAGGTGTCGCAGACCCGGTAGGTGTAGGTGTCCGTCCCCGAGGTCCCGGCCGTGGGCGTGTAGGTGATCGTGCCATCGGTCTCGAGGACAGCCGTGCCCTTCGACGGCTGGGTGACGACGGTCGGGTTGGCGAGGGGCTGACCGGAGGCCGTGGTGTCGTTGCCACGCACGTTCGTGGTCACCGGGTTGTTCGGGGTCGTCCGCGCGATGTCGTTGACCGCCGTGACGGTGTTGGCGCCCACGGTGACGCTGACGAGGGCCGTCGCGCAGACCGGCGTCGGGGTGGAGGTGTCGCAGACCCGGTAGGTGTAGCTGTCCGTCCCGCTGTAACCCGTGACGGGGGTGTAGGTCACGGCGCCGTTGGTCGAGTTGACCGTCGTCATGCCGTGGGTCGGGGCGGTGGTGATAGTCACGCTCGAGGGGTCGAGCGGGGCGCCCTTGGGGGCCACCGAGTCGTTGGCCAGGACCAGCGTGGTGACGGCCTTGTTCTGTGGCGTCGTCACGGTGTCGTTGGTGGCCGTCACCGTGTTGGCCACGGTGATGGTCACGGTGGCGGTCCCGCACACCGGGGTCGGGGACGAGGTGTCGCAGACCTGGTAGGAGTAGACGTCCGTGCCGGAGGTCCCGGCGTTCGGCGTGTAGGTGATCGTGCCGTCGGGGTTGACCACCGCCGTGCCCTTGGTGCCCTGGGCGGTCACCGTCGGGTTGGTGAGCGGCTGGCCGGTGGCGCTGCTGTCGTTGGCCCGGACGTTCGTGGTGACCGCGACGCCCGGCGTGGTGCTGTCGGTGTCGTTGGTGGCCCGGACGGTGTTGCCACCGACGCTGAGGCTCACCGTGGCGATGGAGCAGACCGGGGTGGGGCTCGAGGTGTCGCACACCTGGTAGCTGTAGGTGTCGTTGCCGCTGAAGCCGGTGGTCGGGGTGTAGGTGACGGCCCCGGTCGTCGTGTTGACCGAGGTCGTCCCGTGGGCCGCCGGCGTCGTGACCGTGACGGAACCCGGGTTGAGCGGGGCGCCGCCCGAGCTCACGGTGTCGTTGGACAGCACGTCGGTGGTGACGGGGGTGTTCTGCGCGGTCGCGGCCGAGTCGGCGACAGCGGTCACCGTGTTGGCGACGGTCACCGTGACGGTGGCCGTGGCGCACACGGGGGTGGGCGTCGAGGTGTCGCAGACCCGGTAGGCGTAGGTGTCCGTGCCGGACGTGCCCGAGGTCGGGGTGTAGGTGATCGTCCCGTTGCCGTTGACGACCGCGGTGCCCTTGGTCGGCTGCGTCGTGACGGTCGGGTTGGCCAGCGGCTGACCCGTCGTCGAGGTGTCGTTGGCCCGCACGTTCGTCGTGACCGGGGTGGCGGGAGTCGTCGTGGCCGCGTCGTTGCCGGCGGTGACGGTGTTGGCCCCGACGGTCACGTTGACGTTGGCCGCGGCACAGACCGGGGTCGGCGTCGAGGTGTCACAGACCTGGTACCGGGAGGAGTCCGGACCGCTGTAGCCCGTGGTCGGGACGTAGGTGACGGCGCCGGTCGTCGTGTTGACCGACGTCGTGCCGTGCGCGGGAGCGCTCGTGATCGTGACCGAGCCGGGGTTGAGCGGGGCGGCGCCGGTGGTGACGGTGTCGTTGCCCAGGACGGACGTGGTCACCGCGGTGTTCTGCGGGGTGCTGGCGATGTCGTTCGTCGCCGTGACCGTGTCGGGCACGGTGACGGTGACCGTCGCCGAGCTGCAGACCGGGGTAGGCGTCGAGGTGTCGCAGACCCGGTAGACGAAGGTGTCCTGGCCGGAGAAGCCCGACTGGGGCGTGTAGGTGATGACGCCGGTGGTGCCGTCGACGGAGGTCGAGCCGTGGCCCGCCGCACCGGTCACGGTCGGGATCGCCAGGGGCTGGCCGGTGCTGCTGCTGTCGTTGGCGCGGACGTCGATCGCCACCGCCGTGATCGGCTGTGTCGTCGCGGTGTCGGGGTTGGCGACGACGGTGTTGCCGCCGACCGTGACCGTGACCGTCGCCGTCGCGCATAGCGGCGTCGGCGTCGAGCCGTCACAGACCTGGTAGCTGTAGGAGTCCATGCCCGTGTACCCCGCGGTCGGGGTGAAGGTGATGGCGCCGGTCGTGGTGTTGACCGTGGTCGAGCCGTGGGCGGGAGCAGACGTGACCGTGACGCTCGCCGGGTTGAGCGGCGAGGCGCCCGACGTCACGGTGTCGTTGGCGAGGACCGTGGTGGTGACGGCGGTGTTCTGCGGGGTCGTCGCCGAGTCGTTGACGGCGGTCACGGTGTTGGGGACCGTCACCGTGACGGTCGCGCTGGCGCAGACGGGCGTCGAGCTGGTGTCGCAGACCTGGTAGGTGAAGGTGTCCGTGCCGGACGTCCCCCGGTTGGGGGTGTAGGTGATGGTGCCGTTGGTGTTCACGCTCGCCGTGCCCTTGCCCGGCGCCACGAGGACGGTCGGGTTGGCCAGCGGCTGCCCCGACGTCGTGGTGTCGTTCGCGCGCACGTCGATGGTCACCGGCGTGGTCGGGCCGGTGGTGGCCGTGTCGTTGACCGCGGTCACCACGTTGGCGCCCACCGTGACGTTCACCGTGGCCGTCGAGCAGACGGGCGTCGGCGTGGAGCCGTCACAGACCTGGTAGCGGTAGGAGTCCGGGCCGGAGTAGCCGGTGGTCGGGGTGAAGGTGATCGCCCCGGTGGTCGTGTTGACGCTCGTCGTCCCGTGGGCCGCGGCAGTGGTGACCGCGACGCTCGCCGGGCTGAGCGGCGACCCGTTCGGCGACACGGTGTCGTTGCCGAGGACCACGGTGGTGACGGACGTGTTCTGCGGGGTCGTCGCCGCGTCGTCGACCGCGGTCACCGTGTTGGTCACGGTCACCGTCACCGTCGCCGTCGCGCAGGCGGGCGTCGGGGTCGAGGTGTCGCAGACCTGGTAGCGGTAGGTGTCGATCCCCGAGGTCCCGGATCTCGGGGTGTAGGTGATCGTGCCGTCGGTGTTGACCGTCGCCGTGCCCTTGGACGGGGCGGTGGCGATGGACGGGTTGGCGAGCGGCTGGCCCGTGGCGGTGGTGTCGTTGGCGCGAACCGTCGTCGTGACCGGCGTCCCGGGCGTCGTCGACGCGGTGTCGTTGACGGCCGTGACCACGTTGGGCGTCACGGTGATCGTCAGGGTGTTGCGGCCGCAGTTCGGCGTCGGGGTCGAGGTGTCGCACACCTGGTAGGTGAGGACGTCACCGCCCGAGTAGCCGGTGGTGGGGGTGTAGGTGATGGCACCCGTGGTCGGGTTGATCGACGTCGTGCCGTGCGAGACCGGGCTGACGATGGTGACCGAGGTCTTGTCGAGCGGAGCTCCGCCCGTCGTGACGGTGTCGTTGGCCGTCACGTCCGAGGTGCCGGAGGTGTTCTGGGTGACCGTGTTCTGGGCGACCGTGAGCGTGTCCCGGTTCGCGGTCACCGTGCTCCTGATCGTCACGGTGACGGAGGCCGTCGCGCAGAACGGCGTGGGGGACGAGGTGTCGCACACCTGGTAGCGGTAGGTGTCGACGCCGGACTGCCCGGAGGCGGGCGTGTAGGTGATCGTGCCGTCGGTGTTGACGGCCGCCGTGCCCTTCGTGCCCTGGGCGATGACGGTCGGGTTCGCCAGCGGCTGACCGGTGCTCGTCGTGTCGTTCGCCCGCACGTCCGTCGTCACCGGGACGGTCGGGGTCGTGCTGGCCGTGTCGTTCGTGGCGCTCACGACGTTGCCGCCGACCGTGATGGTCACGGTCGCGGTGGCGCAGACGGGCGTGGGGGTCGAGCCGTCGCATACCTGGTAGCGGTAGGTGTCCGTGCCGGTGTAACCCGTGGTCGGGGTGAAGGTGACGGCACCGGTCGTGGTGTTGACCGACGTCGTGCCGTGCAGGGGGGCGGTGGTCACCGTCACCGAAGCCGGGTTGAGGGGCGCGCCGTTGTTGCTCACCGTGTCGTTGCTCAGCACCGGTGTGGTGACAGGGGTGTTCTGTGCGGTGGAGCTCGCGTCGTCGTTGGCCGTCACGACGTTCGTGACCGTGACGGTCACCGTGGCGGACGCACAGACCGGGGTCGGCGTCGAGGTGTCACAGACCTGGTAGACGAAGGTGTCGACGCCGGAGGTGCCCGCCCGCGGCGTGTAGATGATGCGACCGCTGGCGGCGGTGACGGTCGTGGTGCCCTTGGTCGGCGCGGTGGTGACCGTCGGGTTGGCGAGGGGCTGGCCCGTCGAGCTCGTGTCGTTGGCCCGGACGTCGATCCCGATCCCGGTGCCCGGAGTCGTCGTGGCGCTGTCGTTGACGGCGGTCACCGTGTTGGCGCCGATCGTCACGGTGGCGAGCGCGCTGGCGCAGACCGGCGTCGGGGTCGAGGTGTCACACACCTGGTAGCGATAGGTGTCCGTGCCGGTGTAGCCCGCGGTCGGCGTGTAGGTGACCACGCCGGTCGTGGTGTTGATGCTCGTCGACCCGTGGGCCGGCGCCGTGGTGACGGCGACGGTGCCCGGGCTGAGTGGTGCGCCGCCCGCGGTGACCGTGTCGTTGGCCAGGACGTTCATGGCGACCGACGTGTTCTGGGGCGTCGTCGCCGAGTCGGGGTTCGCGGTCACGGTGTTGGTCACCGTCACGGTGACCGTGGCCTGCGAGCAGACGGGGGTCGGTGTCGAGGTGTCGCACACCCGGTAGGTGTAGGTGTCCGTGCCCGAGGTGCCGTTGGTCGGGGTGTAGGTGATCGTGCCGTTCGCGTTGACGACGGCGGTGCCCTTGGCCGGCTGGGTCGGGACGGTGGGGTTGGCGAGCGGCTGACCGGTGGCCGTCGTGTCGTTGGCGCGGACGTCGGTCGTCACGGCCACGCCTGGGGTCGTCGACGCGGTGTCGTTCACGGCCGTGACGGTGTTGGCCCCGATGGTGATCGTGGTCGTCGCCGTGGCGCAGGTGGGGGTCGGGGTCGAGGTGTCGCACACCCGGTAGGTGTAGACGTCGTTCCCGGTGTAGCCGGTCGTCGGGGTGAAGGTGATCGCCCCGGTGGTCGTGTTGACGGAGGTCGTCCCGTGGGTCGGTGCTCCGACGACGGTCACGCTGGACGGAGCGAGGGGCGCACCGCCCGCGGAGACGGTGTCGTTGGCCAGGACCGCGGTCGACTTCGGGGTGTTCTGCGGGGTCGAGTCGACGTCGTTCACGGCGGTGACGGTGTTCGTGACCGTGACCGTGACCGTGGCGGTCGCGCAGACCGGCGTCGGGTTGGAGGTGTCGCACACCCGGTAGGTGTAGGTGTCGACCCCCGAGGTCCCCGAGGTGGGCGTGTAGGTGATCGTGCCGTTGCCGTTGACGGTGGTCGTGCCCTTGGTGGGCGCTGTCGTCACGGTCGGGTTGGCCAGCGGCTGAACGGTGCTCGTCGTGTCGTTGGTACGGACGTCCGTCGTGACGGGCGTGTTCGGCGTCGTGGCGGCGCTGTCGTTGGTCGCCGTGACGGTGTTCGCGCCGACCGTCACGTTGACGTTCGCGGTCGCGCAGACCGGGGTCGGCGTGGAGGTGTCGCAGACCCGGTAGCGGTAGGTGTCGGGGCCGGTGTAGCCGTTGGTCGGCGTGTAGGTGACGGCGCCGGTCGTCGTGTTGACCGACGTCGAGCCGTGGGCCGGCGCGGTCGTGACCGTCACCGACGCCGGGTTGAGGGGCGCCCCGTTGGAGCTCACGGTGTCGTTGCCGAGGACCGTGGTCGTGACGGAGGTGTTCTGCGGCGTCGTCGCCGAGTCGTCCACTGCAGTAACGGTGTTGGTGACATTCACGGTCACGGTGGCGTTGGCGCAGACGGGGGTGGGGGTCGAGGTGTCACAGACGCGGTAGACGTAGCTGTCGGTGCCGGAGGTGCCGTTGGTCGGGGTGTAGGTGATCCGGCCCGTGGTGGCGTCGACGGACGTCGTGCCCTTCGTCGGCTGGGTCGTGACGGTCGGGATCCCGAGCGGCTGCCCGGTGGCTGTCGTGTCGTTCGCGCGGACGTCGGTCGTGACCGGGACACCGGGCGTCGTCGTCGCGGAGTCGTTGACGGCGGTGACCGGGTTGGCGCCGACGGTGAGCGTGACGGTGGCAGAGCCGCATACGGGCGTGGGCGAGGAGGTGTCGCAGACCCGGTAGACGAAGCTGTCGGTGCCGGTGTAGCCCGTGGTCGGGACATAGGTCGCCGCGCCGGTCGTCGTGTTGATGCTCACGGTGCCGTGGGTCGGCGCCGTCGTGACGGTGACCGTCGAGGGCGCCAGCGGGGAGCCGCCGTTGCTCACGGTGTCGTTGGCGAGGAGCGGCACGGAGACGGAGGTGTTCTGCGGGGTCGAGGCCGCGTCGGCCACGATCGTCACGGTGTTGGGCACCGTGACCGTGACGGTCGCCGAGGAGCAGACCGGGGTCGGGGTGGAGGTGTCACAGACCCGGTAGACGAACGTGTCCGTCCCGGTCTTGCCGTTGGTCGGGGAGTAGGTGATCGACCCGTCCGGGTTGACCACGGCGGTGCCGCGGGTCGGCGCCGAGGTCACCGTCGGGTTGGCCAGCGGCTGGCCCGTCTGGCTCGTGTCGTTGCCGCGGACGTTGATCGAGACGGCTGTCGCGGGCTGGGTCGTGGCGGTGTCGTTGACCGCGGTGACCGTGTTGGCCCCGACGGTGACCTGCTTGGTGATCGTCGTGCACTGGATCGGCGTCGAGGTGTCGCAGACCTGGACCTGGTAGGTGTCCGGGCCCGTGTAGCCCGCCGTCGGGGTGTAGGTCACCGCGCCGGTGGTGGCGCTGATCGACAGGGCGCCGTGGGCCGGAGCCGTCACCTGGGTGACGCGGGTCGGGTCGAGCGGCTTGCCCGTCGTCGTCGCGATGCCGCTGAGCGGGGTTGTCACGGAGGTGTTCTGCGGCGTCGTGATGGCCGGGCCCGGTGTGAAGACGTTGTTGACGGTGATCGTGACGGTCTCGGTGTCGCAGGCCGCGGGGTTGCCGTCGTCGCAGATGGTGTAGGTGAAGGTGTCCTGACCGCTGAAGCCGGCGTTGGGGGTGTACTTCAACGTCCCGTCCGCGTTCACCGTCGCCGTCCCGTTCGCGGGCTGGGTGGCGATGGTCGGGTTCACGATCGTCTTGCCCTGCGACGAGGTCGTCGCGGTCTTGACGTCGATCGAGCTGACCGGGGTGCCCACGGTCGTGGTGAGGCTCGGGCTCGGGCCGTGGACGACGTCGGCGACCGCGGCGGTAGCCGGGGACAGCGCGCAGCCGGCCGGTGTCCCCGTCGCAGTGCAGGTGGCCGGGTCCACCGGGTTCGTGCCGCCGGTCGGGTCGACGCTGGCCCGGTTGACCACCGAGGCGGCCGCCGCGAGCGGGCGCACGACGACGGTGACCGTCGCGGTGCCGTTGGTCGCCACGATCACGGTCGACGTCGGGATGGTGCAGAGCAGGGTCTGGCCCGCCGTTGTGGAGCCACCGGTCACGGTGCAGGTGGCACCCCCCGCGGAAACGTATGCCGTGTTGGGCGGCAGCACCTCGCGGATCGTCGCGCCGGCAGCCGGGTTCACCCCGGTGTTGGTCACGGTGAGGGTGTAGGTCGAGGGGTAGCCGACGACCAGGGCCGGCGACGGGGCCGACTTCGTCAGGCCGAGAGTGATCCCGCTGCCGATGGTCTGCGGAGCCGGGACCGCACAGCCGAGCGGGGTCCCGGTGGAGGTGCACGTCGCGGGGTCGACCGCGGTCGTCCCGCCGTCGGTGCCGACCGCGGCCTTGTTCTGGACGGTGGTCCCGGAGGTCGAGGCCGCCGGAGTGACCCGGATCGACAGGGCGGTGTTGCTCGCGCCGACGGCGATCGTGCCGGAGAAGGTGCACGTGACCGTCTGGCCGGCGGCCACGGTGCCGCTGACGACGCAGGTCCAGCCCGCCCCGGCGGACGAGGTGTAGGCGACGTTGGCGGGGAGGCGGTCGACGACGGTCGCGGACGGCGCGGCCGAGGGACCGCTGTTGATGACGGTGAGGCTGTAGTTGGCCGGTTGGCCCGCGATCAGGGTCGCGGGGTTGGTCTTCTGGAGCGACAGCGCGAAGGCGCTGTTGGTGAAGACGCAGCCCGCCGGGATGCCGTCGTTCGTCGCCGGTGTGGGGAAGACGAACGTGGCGGTGTTGCCCGTCCCGCTCGCGAGGAGGGCTCCGGTGAGGAGGTTGGTGCAGCTGTAGGTCGTGGTGTAGTTGGCGAGGTTCGTCGTCCCGGCGGCCGTCTGGGTCACGGTGTAGGTCGACCCGGGGACGGTGACGGCCGGACCGGCGGTCGCCGCCGGGGAGGACTGCAACCCGGTGGTGGTCCCGGAGGTCGTCCCTGCAGGGTTGACGACGAGACCGCCGCCGCTGATCGTCTCGGTGAACTGGTCGCCGGCCGCTGCGCGGTTGACGATGCTGGCCTGGCCGGTGACCGAGTTGTTGTAGTTGCACGAGGCCGCGTCGATCGGGATGCTCGAACCCGCCGTCAGGGGATAGCTGGCGACCTGGGCTCCCGAGCTCGGGTTGATCTTCTTGAGGAAGGACGTCGTGCCCCCGACGTCGCGGCCCGTGACGTAGAGGTAGCCGGTCGGCAGGTCGAACGCGATGCCGTTGAAGACCACGTTGTTCGGGGCGAGGTAGGCCAGCACCTTGGTCGTGTATGCCGTGTCGGTGCCCGTCGAGCCGAGGAGCCCCGACACGGTGAGCAGCGGGTTGGCGGTGGTGGTGGCGTCACCGGTGGTGGCGACGAGGAAGAGGCGGCCGAGGCGGTCGAAGGCGAGGTCGCCGTTGACGGTGCTGCCCGTGTTCACCGTCAGCGCGATCCGAGCGATCCGGCCCGGGATCGCGGTGTTCGTCGTGGTGTCGAAGCCGTAGACCTCGAGCGTCGTGGCCGTGCCCGTGGTGCTGACGAAGCCGAAGTAGTAGACGCCGTTCACCGGGTTGATCGCCCCGGCGATGACGGCACTGGTGGAGGTCGTGGTCGCCAGGGTGGGGCCGGTGTAGGTCGTCGTCGTGTTGGTCGACGGGTCGTAGCGGTAGATCGTCATCGCAGCGCCGGTGGCAGCGGTGCCGCTCGCGGCATACGCGAGGCCGGAGCCGTTGGTCACCGCGAGAGCATTGGTGGTGACTCCGGCCGCTGCCGCGATGCTGCCGACGAGGGTCTCGGCGCCGCTGGTGGGGTCGGCGAGGTAGATGTTGTGGTCGGTCGAGTCGACGACGTAGAGGTCGCCGGGCGTGCAGGTGATAGCGCTCCGTCCGACCGTCTGCGCGGCGGGGTAGGCGCAGCCGGCCGGGGAGCCGTTGGCCGTGCAGGTCGTCGGGTCGACCGGGTTCGCGAGTCCGGTCGGGTCGACCGCCGCGACGTTGCGGACCGAGGTGCCCCCGACGGAGAGCGCCGGGGTCGCCGTGAAAGTGAACGAGCTGAAGGCCCCGGTCGCGATCGAGCCGGAGAAGGTACACGTGACGGTCTGACCGGCGGCCACCGTCCCGGAGGCGGTGCAGGTCCAGCCGGCGCCCGTTGCGGAGGTGTAGGCGACGTTGGCCGGCAGGCGGTCGACGACCGTGGCGGTCGTGGCGGTCGTCGTCCCGCTGTTGCTCACCGTGAGGGTGTAGTCGGCCGGTGTGCCCGCGGTCAGCGTGGCGGGGTTGATCTTGGTGAGCGAGAGCTTCGGGGCCGTGACCCACTGGATCACGACGAGGCCGTTGCCGCCGTTGCCGCCGCCGGCGACGACGCCACCACCGGTCGCGACACCCGCGACGTACTGGGAGTCCGTGGTGAGGGCGGCCGCGCCGCCCGTCCCGGGGGTGCCGTAGGTCGCGTTGCCACCGGCCGTCGTCGACGCGGCGGTCACGGCGCCGACGTAGCTCGAGCCACCGCCGCCTGAGCCGTTCTGCGCGGTGCCGGCCGAGTTGCCGTTCTGGCACTTGCCGCCACCGCCGCCGAAGTAGCCCGAGCCGCCGCCCCCGCCACCCTCGGTCGGGTTGGTCGGGGTGCCGGTGCTCCCACCGTTCCCACCGGTGAACTGGCCTCCGGCGGTGGCGGCCGTCGAGCAGGTGACGACGGACGTCGCCCCGGCGCCACCGGTCGTCTGGGAGCCACCCCGTCCGGACTGGGCGGGCAGACCGTCCTGGCCACCGGTCGCGCCGCCGCCGCCGCCGGCGAACGGGTTGCCGTTGTCGGCGCCGGGTGAGGCACCGCCGCCGGCGCCGCTGACGATGACCGGGGTGGTCGTGCCCGTGAAGACTCCCGACAGACCTCCGCCGCTGCCGCCCGCGCTCCGGACGCTTGCGGTGCTGACCGTGCCGCCGGTTCCACCGCCGCCGTACGGGGAGGTCGAGGAGCCATTGGTCCCGGCCAGGCCGTCCCCACCGACGACGACCCGCAGGGCCGCCCCGGGAGTCACGGTCGCCGTGCCGTTGGCATAGCCGCCCCCGCCACCGCCGGACTCACCGTTGAAGTAGTTGGTGTCCGCGCCACCGCCACCGGCGCCCCACGACTTCACGAGGACAGAGGTCACCCCTGCGGGCACGGTGAACGTCTGGTCCCCGCCCGAGTAGGTGAACCGTTGGCAGTTGGTGTAGCCCCCGTCGGGCGTGCAGTTGACGACGGCCGCGTCCGCAGCCCCGGGGGAGGCGAGACCGGCGAAGGCGACCAGCGCGAGTGACGCGACCAGTGCGAACACGGCAGTGGCCGACGTCGAGGTCTGGAATCGACCCGTGAACTTGGTGAAGGACACCCCTGTGCTCCGATTCGTCATCTGCCGGCCCACGGACCGAGAGGAAGATGCACGCGGTTTGGCTTGGACCGGGTGCGACTGGGGTAGTCAAGTCGAGTCCGACATTCCGGTCAATACTCCGGAATAGGTCAAAGAGCCTGTAAGCGGAGGTTCACGCATGATTTGACCAAGAATTGACCAAACGGACGAGGGGTGACCGCACGGGCGGGGCGACGGGTCGCACGGTTCCCGGTCGACCCGGCCACGCAGCCGGTCACGCAGCCGGCCAGCACCCGGCCAGCACCCGGGGCCAGCGTCGGCCTCGAGGCCGGCGTCGTTAGGGTTGGGGAGTGAGCACGGACGAGAGCCCGACGCAGAACCCCCGGGGCCCCCAGCCCGAGCTCACCGACGGCACGATCATCCTGAGGCCGTGGCGCGACAGCGACATCCCGGCGGCGCTCGCCGGGCACGACGAGACCATCGCGCACTGGCTCGGCTCCGGTGAGGTCGCCCCCTCTGCGGCTGCCCAGCGAGCGGCCGTCGAGCGCTGGCGGGCCGGGTGGGCGGCCGGTCCCGAGGTGGCGAGCTTCGTCGTCGAGCACGAGGGTGAGGTCGTGGGCAGCGTCGAGGTCCGGGTGGTGGAGGGTCGCAGCGAAGGACCCGGCGGCGCCACGGGTGAGCTCTCGTGGACCCTGTATGCCGGGCACCGCCGCCGCGGGTACGCCACCCGCGCGGTGCGGCTCCTCATCGACTACGCGCTCGACGACCACGGGCTTGGGCTGAGCCGCGTCAGGGCCCGCGTCGAGCCTGGCAACGAGGCCTCCCTGCGCGTCGCCACCCGTAGCGGGCTCCGGCGCGAGGGCGTCGAGCGGGTCGCGCGCGGCACCGGCGACCGTCCCGAGACGACGGAGTACGTCGTCCTCGCCCGCCTGGTCGACGACCCACCGCTCAGCGACCCGACGCACTTCCGGACGCTCCTCAACTCGTTCCTCCCGCGCAAGCGGGGCATCGCCCAGATGCTGCTGCGCGATCTCCAGGGACGAGTTCTGTTGTGCCAGCTGACTTACAAGCAAGACTGGGACCTGCCGGGAGGCGTCGTCGAGGTCGGTGAGTCCCCGCGGCTCGCGGTCGGTCGCGAGGTCGAGGAAGAGCTCGGCCTCGAGATCGAGCCGGGCGCGCTGCTGCTCACCGACTGGCTCCCACCGTGGAGCGGGTGGGACGACGCCATCTGTCTCGTCTTCGACGGTGGTGTCCACGACGCCGCGATCGTCGAGCGGATCGTCAGGCAGGAGAGGGAGATTCGATCGGTGGCCTTCCTCACCCCGGAGGAGGTCCGCGCCCGGGCGACCGACTTCACCGCCCGGCGCATCGAGGCCGCGCTGGCCGGCGACCGCGGCTATACCGAGTCAGGCCGCTGAGCCGCCCCCGACGGGACCCATCCCCGCGCTCCCGCATTGACGTGAGAACGCGTCATCGACAGCGCACGTCATCGACAGCGCGATTTCACCCCGATCCGGGGCTGGGGTCGGTTCGGATCGGGTGCGGTCGGAGGCCGGTCAGCCGCGACCGACGTCGGCCTGACGCGCGATCGTCGCGGCGGCCCGGCGCACGGCCCCCCCGGGGACGGTGGGGACGATCTCCTCGAGGAAGGCGTAACGGCGACGGACCGACGCGGCATACGCAGTCGCACCCTGGGCGTCACGCACCTCGTGCCACCAGTCCGCGATGTCCCCCCATCCGGGTGCCGCGAGGGACCCACCGAACTGCTGGACCGCGAGCGACGAGCACAGGGTCGCGAAGGCCAGCCGGTCGCTCAGTCCCCACCCGGCCAGCGTCCCGACGACGAGGCTCGCCGCGAACACGTCGCCCGCACCTGTCGGGTCGAGAGCCGGCACCCGGAGCGCCGGCACCTGGGCCTCCTCCCCCGTCGTGCTGTCGATGGCCATCGCCCCCTGGTTGCCGTTGGTGACGACGGCGAGCGGCACCCGGTCGGCGAGCGCGTAGAGGGCGTCGTTGGGTGTCTCGGTGCGCGTATAGGCCATCGCCTCGGACGCGTTGGGCAGGAAGGCGTGGCAGAACTCGAGCCGGTCGAGGACCTCGATCGGCCAGGCACCGGAGGCGTCCCACCCGATGTCGCCGAAGACGAGCGCGCCGTCGTGCTGGGCGATCTCGACCCAGGAGGTCTGGCCGGGCACGAAGGCCTCGGCGAGGTCGACGAGGACGGAACGGGTACGGGGCGGCCGGCCGATCAGGCCGGTGGAGGACATCGGCGCGGGGTGCCCGTGGGTCACCATGCCCCGGTCGTGGTCGATGGACATCGACACCGTCACCGGTGAGTGCCAGTCGTCGAACCGCCGTGACCGGCTGAGGTCGACGCCCTCCTGCTGCTCCAGGGTGCGCCAGCAGAAGTCGCCGTAGTCGTCGTCCCCGAAGGCGGCCGCGAGCGAGGTCCGCAGGCCCAGCCGGCTGGCCGCGATGGCGAGGTTGGCGATGCCGCCCGGGCACGACCCCATGCCGTCGGCCCAGACCTCCGTCCCCCCTGTCGGGAGCGACGCCAGGCCGGTGAAGATGATGTCGAGGAACACCGTGCCGGCGAGCACCACGTCGAAGGGCGGCTCGTCGGGACTTCCCCGTCCGGGCAGGCCGGCGAGCGGGTCGTATGCCGTCATCATGCCTCCCATCCTGCCCTGCTCCGCCACCGACGAACGTCCAACCCTTGCGTCCGCGCCGACGCGGCACCGGTATGCCGTTCGCGCGGACGTCACGCGAATCTGCCGCGAGCGGCCTACTCGCTGATGCCGCTTCGCTCGACGCCCTCGACGATCCAGCGCTGCAGGAAGAGGAACATCACGACGAGCGGCAGGATCGCGATGGCTGCGGCGATGAACAGCTCGTGGAGGTTGCTCGTCTGCTGGGTGAGGAAGGTCGACAGCGCGATCTGCACGGTCCACGAGCTCTGGTCCTGGCCGATGACCAACGGCCAGAGAAAGGCGTTCCAGCTGCCGATGAAGGTGATGGTCGCGATGGCGGCGACGAAGCCCGTCGAGTTCGGTGCGACGACGCGCCAGAAGGTGCCCCAGTAGCCGAGCCCGTCGAGGCGAGCGGCCTCCTCGATCTCCCGGGGGAAGCCGAGGAAGTACTGGCGGAAGAGGAACGTCGCGAAGGCCTGGAAGAGGCCGGGGATGATCAGGCCGCGCAGGGTGCTCACCCACCCGAGCGACGAGACGAGGACGAAGCTCGGCACGAACGTCACCGAGGCCGGGATGAGCAGGGTCCCGACGATCGTGTAGAGGACCGCATCGGCGTGCCGATAGGGAATTCGCGCCAGACCGTAGCCGGCGAGCCCCGACAGGATGAGCACGCTGATCGTCTGGACCACGGAGATGACGGCCGAGTTGGCCAGGGCGCGCAGCATGGGGACGGCGGGGTCGGAGAACAGCTCGCCGATGTTGCCCCACTGGAGGGCGGCCGGGATCCACCGCCACTGCGGTGCGGTGATGTCGCTCTCGGTCGACAGCCCGTTGCGCAGGACGAGGTAGAAGGGCAGGAGGAAGCCGACCGCGCCGACGGCCAGCACGGCATACCGGACCCCGCCGCCGAACCGGTCGACGCGGCGTTGCTGGATCGCCATCTCAGTCCTCCCGACCGAAGCGCATGAACCGTCCCTGGACGAGCGCGACGATGGCGATGAGGAGGGTGAGGATGATGGCTCCGGCGCTGCCGTGGCCGAAGTCCTGGCCCTGCCCGAGCGCGGTGTAGTAGAGGTAGACCAGCGGTGGGCGTGCATAGGGCGGGTACTGCCCTGACGACGAGAGCAGGTTGAAGAACTCGTCGAAGGCCTGGAAGGCGTTGATCAGCAGCAGCAGGACGACCGCCGCCGAGGTGGCCGCGAGCTGGGGGACGGTGATGTGGCGCAACACCTTCCAGCCGGTGGCCCCGTCGACCGCGGCCGCCTCGTAGAGCGTCGGCGAGATCCGCTGCAGCCCGGCGAGGAACAGGATCATGTAGAACCCGACCTGGAGCCACAGCCGTGCCGTGACGATGACCAGCCAGTACCACGGCGGCTGGGTGATCGAGAGCCACGCGATCGGCTCGATGCCGAAGTGGTCGAGCACGGTGTTGACCAGGCCGAAGCGGACCCCGGAGAACAGGGACATCTTCCAGACCAGCGACGCGACGACGTAGGAGCAGGCGGTCGGCAGGAAGTAGACCGACCGGAAGAAGCCCTGGAGGGCCCGGGCGCGGTTGACGAGCAGCGCGAGCCCGAGCGAGAGGACGAACGTCGTCGGGACGATGAAGGCCGCGAAGACGATGAAGGTCGTCAGGCTCGAGCGGAACGCCGGGTCGGAGAGCAGGTCGGCGTAGTTCCCTAGCCCGACGAAGACCGTCGGCGTGACCGTGTTCCTGGCGTCGTAGAAGCTGAGCCACAGGCTCCAGAGGATCGGGACGTAGACGAAGACGACCAACCCGATGACGAACGGGCCGACGAACACCCAGAACCACAGGTTGCGGTTCTGGGGACCGCGCAGCCGGAGGGACCACGACGTCCTGCTCGCCGGGACGGGCTTCGACGTATGCCGGGGCGGCGCCGCTACCGCCATCCCGGCGTCAGGCCCCGACGCGCTTGAGCTCGGCCTCGACGGTCGACTTCATCGTGGCGATCTCCTTCTTCGGATCGGACCCGTCCTTGACGATCCGGCTGAGGCCGTCCGAGAAGGCGGTGGCGCACTTCGGCGTCCACAGCAGCGGCGACTGGGCGAAACCGTTCTCGTTGGCCAGCTTCGCGGCATCCGCGGCCGGGCCGGACTTCAGCTTCTCGGCCTGGGCGACGACGCTCTTGCGGGCCGGGATGTGGAACCCGTAGGACTGCGCGAAGTCGAGCTGGTCTGCGGTCTGGTCGACCCACAGCCACTTGACGAAGGCCTTGGCCGCGTCCACGTTCTTGGCCTTGGTGCTGACGCAGGAGCCGTAGGCGCCGATCGGGACGGCGCCCTTGCCACCGGTCGCGAGGGCGGGGAAGGCGATGACGCCGTAGTCACCCGGGAAGGCCTTCTCGATGACCGGCAGGGTCCACAGGCCGGTCCACTGCATCGCCGTGAGGCCTTGGGTGAAGGCCGACGGGTCCGACCAGTCGGCCGGTGCCCCGAGCAGGAGGGAGCCGCTGGTGAAGAGCTGGCGCAGCTTGCTGAAACCCTCGACCGCGGCGTCGGAGTCGAAGCCGAAGGCGGTCTGGTCGGCGTTGAGGTAGTCGAGCCCGGCCGCCCACAGCATCGGGCCACCGAGCACGCCCACCCCGCCGTCGGTCCCGGCGTAGAAGCCCTTGATCTTGTCGGTGGTCAGCTTCTTGGCGGTCGTCAGCAGCTCGTCGACCGTCGTCGGCGGCTGGACGCCGGCTGCCGTCAGGAGGCTCTTGCGGTAGACCAGCAGCTGCATGTCGGTGACCTGCGGGACGGCATACAGCTTGCCCTTGTAGGTGAACCGCTTGATGAGTGAGGGCGTGAAGTCCGAGGCCGCATCGCCGAGGACGCCTGTGAGGTCGACGACCTGGCCGCCCTGGATCATGTCGATGGACGGGCCGTTGCCGTTCTCGAACACGTCGGGACCCGACGAGGTCAGCAGCGACGAGGCGACCTTCTGGTCGTAGCCGCTGGGATACCACTGCACCGTCACCGAGGCGGCGGAGTAGGCCTTGGCGTATTTCTCGACCGCTTGCTGCGTCCCCGCCTCCCCGTAGGCGTGGTACCACTGCGAGATCGCCGGCTTGCCACCCGCACCGGTCGCGCCCACGGAGGTCCCGCGTCCGGTGTTGCCGCCGCAGGCAGCGAGCGCACCGGCGCCGACGGCCGCTCCGGCCAGGCCGAGGAAGCCGCGGCGACCGACGCGGAAGGTCGTCGACGATGCCGGCGACTCTGGCGAGGCGGACGACTCTGGCGAAGCGGACGACTCTGGCGAGGTTGATGAAGACGGTGACATGGGCGCTCCCCGTGAAACGTGCGGTGCACCTGAGGCACCACTGACTTCCGCCACCGTAGCCCGCCACCCCACCCGGCAAACCTCGTAGGGTCGCCCGTGATGCATTCGGTATGCCGTGATGTCCGCCACGCGGCCGGTCCTCGGGGCGCGACGCCCGGCCCATGCCCGTTTTCCGTGCCCACCCGGGTGTGGTCGGGCGTGCTGGTGGCCCCGCCGTGGTTGGGGCGGGGTGGGGGGTGGGGTGGTCAGGTGTGCCAGGTGACGTGGGTGTTGTCGATGGTCGCGGACAGGTCGCGGTCGTGGACGAGGGTGTGGTGGCGTGGGCAGAGCAGGGCGCCGTTGTCGATGGTGGTGGGTCCGCCGCGGGTGTGCCAGTGGG
>NZ_JANXRJ010000114.1 GCF_025353065.1 Lapillicoccus sp. | reverse complement strand
AGCCCCAATAGCCCTCCTGCCCCGTGTGGGCACCGAGGCCACCCCCCCCAACAGTCCGGCAGCCCCAAAAGCCAAACCCGCCCGACCCCACGTAAAAGTGCTGGCGTCAGCTCAGTAGCGCACTGACCGGGCGGGGACCGTGCACTATCCGAGACATCGGTCCCCGATCGCCATGCGTCTTAGAGAACCACGACACCTGACCCGTCGCCACTGACTTGGGGCAGCGACGTCGTGAGATATTCGGGCCACGCGGCTCACCATGAACCTCGTCGGCGCAGCTTCGGGCTCCAAGTCAGTAGGACCTCGGTCGTACCGCTTGTCCCAGTGGTGGTACCTGGGCTCAGGTTATGGTCGCGCATGGAGGAGCTGCTCTGCGTCGACCACCTGACCGTCGCGGACGAGGACGAGCTGGCCGTGACCATGCTCAATGGCAATGCCCTCTGTCGCGACTGCGCCAAGGGACGCGCAGACCGACTGCAAGAGTTGGCTGACCCCACTACAGCGCAAATGCGGAAATCGCGAGAGCGCTTCAATGAGGGTCTGCGTAAGCCTCGTCGCATCCAGTAAACGCACAACAGCACCCCCGCTCAGCCCGAGCGGGGGTGCTGTTTCGACGTCGAAGGTCCGGCCCGGATAGGCCCGTGGCGGCGTTCAACGGGTGGCCATGTCGACGTTCCCGGCCGGGTCAGTTACCACACCTCGACCGGTCAGAGCCACGACGGTAACCCGAGAGCCCCTGTTTACGGAAGGGGCGTGTCGCCGCCGCACCGAGGCCAGGGGGGACCCCCAATGGCGGCGGCGACACTAAGACGGACCGTACAGCCGCCCCCTGGGAGGCCCTAGCCAAGGCCCCCCATCACCTCCGCAGCCTGAACCAGCACGGCGGCCATGTCGCGGGCCTGCGTCGGCGTTGAAACGAGTCGGCGCAGGAGTAGACCTCGAGGACGACCCCGGCCCGGGCGCCTTGGTCCTCGATTGCCGTTCTCGTCCGGATCGCCGCGCCAGAACACCCCCGCGACACCAGCTGTTCTCCTCGATCAACTCCACCAGGTCAGCGGTGAGAAGGACGTGATCGTTGCACCATGACTCGTGCTAGACGGCCTGAGCGGTCGTGGTGGTCATCGGGCCACCGGCTCAAGCACAGCGAGGACGCAGGCCGCGAGGATGCGCCAGTAAGTCGGCCCGTCCGCCTCGAGACGGGACACGGTCCGCGCTGAGCAGCCGGCGCGGGTCGCGATGTCGACCTGACGCAGACCGCGCTGGCGACGCAGGTGGCGGAAGCTCTCGCCCGTGGTCATCGGATCTGCCTGTTGATGGTGGCTACGAGCAGGAGCAACTCCTGCGCGAGTGTGTGGTCCTCGTCGCGGTGAGGAAGGCGAAGTCGCCCCCGGCGCCGTGCTCGACCTGGATGGACGGCCGGCCCGCGCTGTCGTGCCGGTCTCCCTCGATGCTGGCGGAGAACGTGTCCGGCGTCGTGCTGTCTCCGGTGTCCTGGGTGTCCTGCCGCGGCTGGAGGCTGAGCTCTATCCGGGCTTGCTTGCCAAGGCACGCGCTCCCGACGTGGGCTCCCTGGCACCAGGTGGTGTGGGTGGGGGTGAGAGTGGCTGTGGTCATCTGCGGTCCTCCTAGCCTCGGTCTTTCATGAGGTCGCCTGACGGGTAGGTCTTGGGCGGGTGGCTCGGGTTCGGGGCCCACGGGGATGCCGGTGGGCCGCGTGGCGCTGCGGGGCGGTTCTCCGGGTGGTGCTCGCTGGTGGGTGGACTGGTGAGAGACCCGGGGTCTCAGGTCCGAAGCGGGGTGAGGGTGCGGATCGCGGTGAAGGCGGCGACGATCTGCTCGGCCCAGGGCCAGGTCCGGGGGAAGCGGAGGTGCCGGCGGCGGGCGCCGTGGGTGAGGCGGGCGGGGACCTGGAGGAATCGGTAGCGCAACGCTTTCGGTTCGCTCGCCTTCAGTTCTGGGGGCAGGGCGAGCAGTCTCAGCCATGCGATGAGGTCGGCGGCGATGGATGCGGCGATGGTCATGCTCAAGCAGGCTTGGTTGATGGCGTATTCGCGGGAGGGAAATCGGCCGATGCCCGTGTCCTTGGCGTGCCGGATCCTCGTCTCAACATGTTGGTGCATGGCGTGGGCGCGGTGGCGGGCCTCCAGGAACGCGACCTGCCCACCCTTGGCGACGGGCGTGTTGGTCGCGACGGCCTGGTAGCGCCACCCGTCGGCGTGCTCGAACAAGGTCAAGGACGCGCCGGGGTGGGGGTGCTCGCGCCGGATCAGGACCCCCATCCCGGCCGGCCAGTTCTTGAGGTTCAGCATGCCGGTAATCTCCACAGCCACCTGCATGTCACCGTGTTCGCGGGGTTCGCCTTGGGCGGTGATCGCGGGCTGCCATGCCGTCTTCGGGACCTGGGCGATGGCGTCGCGGACCAGCTGGTTGACGCCGTACCCGACCGAATACTGCACTGTCCGGCCACGTTTCGCATCCAGGCCGGTCAGCCATTCCAACAACCCGTGTGACGCGCCG
>NZ_JANXRJ010000084.1 GCF_025353065.1 Lapillicoccus sp. | reverse complement strand
CGTAGAACTTGAGGGCCTTGCCGCCGGCGGTGGTCTCCGGCGAGCCGAAGAATACGCCGATCTTCTCGCGCAGCTGGTTGATGAAGATCATGGTCGTGTTGGTCTGGCTGAGCCCGCCGGTGAGCTTGCGCAGCGCCTGGGACATCAGCCGAGCCTGGAGACCGACGTGGCTGTCACCCATCTCGCCCTCGATCTCGGCGCGGGGCACGAGTGCGGCGACGGAGTCGATGACGATGATGTCGATGGCGCCGGAGCGGATGAGCATGTCGGCGATCTCCAGGGCCTGCTCCCCCGTGTCGGGCTGGGAGACGAGGAGACCGTCGGTGTCGACGCCGAGCTTCTTGGCGTACTCCGGGTCGAGTGCGTGCTCCGCGTCGATGAAGGCCGCGATCCCGCCCGCCTTCTGCGCGTTGGCGACCGCATGGAGGGCGACGGTCGTCTTGCCGCTCGACTCCGGTCCGTAGATCTCGACGACCCGGCCGCGCGGGAGCCCGCCGATGCCCAGGGCCACGTCGAGCGCGATCGAGCCCGTCGGGATCACCTCGATCGGCAGCCGTGTCTCGTCACCCAGGCGCATGATCGCGCCCTTGCCGTGCTGCTTCTCGATCTGGCCGAGAACCATCTCGATCGCCTTGTCGCGATCCGGAGGGCCAGCTGGCATGTCTTCCACCGTGCTTTCTGAGTCGTGTCGGTCGTCCACCTGCGACCCGCATCGCATTCGACCGTGCTGCCGGCCGGACGTGTTGTCAGATCAGACGTTAGGAGTAGGGACCGACATCGCACGAGGTCGTTCAGCAGGCCTGTGGATCGTGGGACGACGGGCCTACCCCATGTGCACAACCTACCGAACAGGTGTTCGACCCGACCACAGCGACACGCCCACTTCTCGCGGTCGCGTCATGGACGGCGTCTGAGGCGCTCCGGCTCCTTGCCGAACCGGCGTTCCGCCGGCACGTCCATCTCGTCGCAGATCGCGTCCCACACCTCCCGAGCCGGTATGCCGGCCTCGAGCGCCTCGTCGACCGTGCGCCCACCAAGGGTCAGCACCGTGTGGTCACGAGCGAGCGAGGTGGCATACCCCGCCTCGAACTCGTCGTTCATCAGGGTCCAGAAGACGCTCAGCCGCACGTCGGCGATTTTGCCACACCGTCGGCGGCCCCCGACACGCAAGAAGTTGGCCATCCCCCTGTCCAGATGGTGGACCAACGGCTACGGTCATCCCACTCAGCATTTTCCGATGCTTCTCTCGGAGAATTCACAGCATTACACCCATGGAGGTTCTTGCATGCGAAGGGCACTTATCGGCGCCGCCTGCCTCACCCTGGTCGGCGGCCTCGCTCTCGCCACGACGTCACCGGCCACCGCCGGGTCCGTGGCGACCGCGACGGCGAACACCAGTCCCGCCGGCAGTTCGGCCGGCGACACCGCCAGTTCCGACACGGGCGGTACGGCGGACCTCGCGGACCCGCTCGCGGCCAAGCAGTCGGAGCTGCGTCAGGAGGCCGTCCAGGCCGTCATCAAGGGGACGGCCAAGGTCGAGTCGCGGGGCGGCTCGCAGGTCGTCAAGGTCGGCACCAAGAGCGTGCCGTTGACCGCCGCCCAGAAGGCCCAGGCCAAGGCCGGCCAGACGGTGACGCCGAAGAAGGTGGACCAGTACGTCGAGCTCTCCCGCGAGAAGACCGACAAGATCTTCGTCGTGCTGGCGGAGTTCGGCAACACGCGCGCCACGGACATCGACCCCCGCTACGGCGACGTGGACACCGACCCGGCGACCGCTGGCCCGACCACCTTCCAGGGTCCGCGACGCAACCAGATCACCGAACCCGACCGGACGAAGGACAACTCGACCATCTGGCAGAAGCACTACTCCCCCGAGCACTACCGCCAGCTCTACTTCGGCGCCGGCTCCGGGGTCGAGTCCCTCAAGACCTACTACGAGAAGCAGTCCTCGGGTCGGTACTCCGTGGACGGAACCGTGACCGACTGGGTGAAGGTCAAGTACAACGAGGCCCGCTACGGCCGCAGCAATGGTTTCCCGTGCACCGGCATCGTCTGTTCCAACACGTGGAACCTCCTCAAGGACGCCCTCGACCAGTGGGTCCTCGACCAGAAGGCGACCGGGCGCACCGACGCCCAGATCAAGACCGACCTCACCTCCTTCGACCAGTGGGACCGCTACGACTACGACGGTGACGGCAACTTCAACGAGCCCGACGGCTACATCGACCACTTCCAGGTCGTCCACGCCGGGGGCGACCAGGCCGACGGTGACCCGCAACAGGGTGAGGACGCCATCTGGTCGCACCGCTGGCGTGCCTTCCAGTCCGGCGAGCAGGGTCCCGGCCCGGCCAACTTCCCCATCGGCGGGACCCAGATCGGCACGACCGGCCTGTGGGTCGCCGACTACACCGTCCAGCCGGAGAACGGCGGGCTCTCGGTCTTCGCCCACGAGTACGGCCACGACCTCGGTCTGCCCGACCACTACGACACCGCAGGGGGCGGCGACACCGCCGTGAACTGGTGGACCCTGATGGCCCAGTCCAGGGCGCGCGCCAAGGGCGACGAGGGTATCGGCACCCGCCCGGCCGACCTCGGGGTCTGGGACAAGCTCCAGCTCGGCTGGCTGGACTACGAGGTGGTCCTCGCCGGTCAGCAGAAGACGATCGACCTCGGCCCGCACGAGTACAACTCCGCCAAGGCCCAGGGGGTCGTCGTGGTCCTGCCCAAGAAGCAGGTCACCTCGACGCTGCCCACGCCTCCCGAAGGGACGAAGCAGTGGTGGAGCGGCAAGGGTGACGACCTCAACACCTCTCTCACCCGTCAGGTGGTGGTGCCGGCCGGTACGTCGCAGCTCACCTTCAAGGCGAGCTGGGACATCGAGGACTGCGGTGCCGATGCGTGCGACTACGCCTACGTCGAGGTGGACAACGGCTCCGGCTGGAAGGCGATCCCCGGCTCCATCACCACCGCGGCCGAGGGCAATGGGATCGACGGCACGAGCGACGGCTACCAGCCCGCAACCTTCGACATGTCCGCGTATGCCGGGTCGACCGTCGGCCTGCGGTTCCGCTACGCCACCGACGGCGCCGCGGGCGGTACCGGCTTCTTCGCGGACGACATCGCCCTCACCGCGGGGACCACGACCGTGTTCACCGACGGCGCCGAGGCCGGCGCCAACGGCTGGACGGCCACCGGCTCCACCGTTGTGGGCGCGGTCCAGAGCACGGCCTTCGACCAGTACTACCTGGCGAGCAACCGCTCCCGGGTGTTCTACGACCGCTACCTCCAGCACGGGCCCTACAACTTCGGCTTCGGGACCGCGGCCCCGGACAAGGTCGAGTTCTTCCCCTACCAAGAGGGCCTGCTCGTCAACTACTGGGACACCTCCTACAGCGACAACAACACGACCCAGCACCCGGGAGCCGGACTGGTCCTGCCGGTCGACGCCCACCCCGACCTGTTGGCGAACCTCACAGGCGCCTTCTGGCGTGGCCGGATCCAGACCTACGACGCCCCCTTCTCACTCCGGAAGGCGGAGTCGTTCACCCTGCACGTCAACGGCCAGCCCAGCTACGTCCGCGGTCGGGCGGCGCAGCCGGTGTTCGACGACACGACGTCCTACTGGCGCGCCGAGCAGCCGTTCACCGGGGTCAAGGTCGCGGGCGCCGGGGTCACGATGACCGTGGTGAAGCAGCAGGGCACGTCGATGACGGTCAAGGTCGGCACCAGCCCCACGACGTAGCCCGTCCCGGCGGCAGCCAGCCGCGATCTCGACCGCGAGGGCGACTCCGCTACGGCGGGGTCGCCCTCGTCGGTGGTGACTCCACGTCGTGCGAGGTGCAGGACCCGATAACGGAATGGACAGTATGTGTAGATTTTGTCGGCGGGTGTCGGCTACCTGACTTACGATGCGCGGGTCAGTAGTCAGGAATTTCTCAGGGGGAACACCGTCATGTCCCAGTACCCGGGCCCACAGGGTCCGTTCGACCCGCAGCACCAGCCGGCGGGGACGGAGGGTGCCGACCAGCTCAGCTTCGGGCCCGCTCCGCAGGGCCGCGGTACCACGCGCGGCCTGCTCATCGGAGGAGCCGCCACGGCGGTGCTGCTCGTCGGGGGAGGCGCGTTCGCCTACCAGGCCCGGCTCGCGCCGCACGGCGGGCAGCCCGACAGCGTCATCCCCGCAACCGCCCTGGCTTATGTGCGGTTCGATGCCGATCCGTCCGTCGGGCAGAAGATCGCCGCTACCCGCTTCCTGGGCAAGCTGCCCCAGGTGGCCAAGCAGGGCACGGACCCCGACGTCAAGAAGACGCTCTGGACCTTCGTGGTCGACGCCGAGCCGAAGCTGAAGTCGCTCGACTACACGACCGACGTCGAGCCCTGGCTCGGCGACCGGGCCGGTCTCGCCCTCCTGCCGGGTGGCACCAAGGACAAGCCTCATGTCGTCATCGCCGTCGCCGTCAAGGACGAAGCGAAGGCGCAGGCGGGTATCAACAAGATCTCCACGACGGCGGGCGGGGGCGCCGACCTCGATGTCACGACGAAGGACGGCTTCGCGCTGATGACGCCGAAGGGTGACGGCGCAGCGGTGCTCGCCGACCTCGCGAAGGGGTCCCTCGCGACGAACTCGACCTACACCGGTGACATGTCCGCACTCGGCGACACCGGCATCGCCTCGGCGTGGGTCGACTCGAAGGGGCTCGGGGACCTCGTCAAGAGCCTTGCCGCCGGGTCGACGCCGGTGGACCCCTCGCAGCTGGCCGCGGCCGGCCGGGTCTCGGTGGCGCTCCGCTTCGACGCCGACTACGTCGAGCTCGCGGGCTCGTTCCGCGGTGGCCAGGCCCTGGGCAAGAGCTCGGGTGCGCAAAAGGGCGCAGGCGCGGCGTCCCTGCCCGACGACACCATGGCGGCACTCCAGGTCAACGGTCTGGGCGACGCGGTGGGCGCGATGTGGCCGCAGATCTCCAAGGCCCTCCCGGCCGACACGATCTCCCAGGTCGAGAGCCAGCTCGGGGTGACCCTCCCGGGCGACCTCCAGCTCGTCCTCGGGCAGAGTCTCACGCTCGCCCTGCCGAAACAGGACCTCACGTCCCTGTCCAGCGCCAACCTCCCGACGGTCGGGATCAAGGACGTGACCGCCGATGGCCCGAAGGTCGACGGCCTCGTCACGAAACTGAGCCAGCTCGGCAGTGTCGACAACGTCGTCAAGCACGGTGTCGACGGCAACACCGTCTACCTCGCCACGACCGACGCGTATGTGGCCCGACTCCGGGCCAGCGGCGGGCTCGGCGCCACCGATCTCTTCAAGAAGGCGGTCGTCGGCGGTGACACGGCGTCAGTGGTGGCCTTCGCCGACCTCGGCGCGCTCAAGCCCACCTACCTCGACCAGGTGCCGGCGGCCTACCGCGACGTCGTCTCCTCGCTGACCGGGGTGGGTCTCTCGGTCACGACTCCCGGCGACGGTACGGGCACGTTCTCGATGCGACTTGTCGGCAACTGATCTCTGACGCCTCGACATCGGTCTGCGCAGGCACCCGCGGGACGTCCGCGTAGACCGTTGTCGGTGGCTGATGGCAGGGTGTCCTTCTGATGGCCACCTCCGCTCCCGACGTGCTCGATCGCTTCTCCCCCGCCACCGCAGCGTGGTTCCGGGGGTCGTTCTCGGTGCCCACCCCGGCGCAGGCCGGCGCCTGGGAGGCCATCAGCTCCGGGCACCATGCGCTCGTCGTGGCGCCCACAGGTTCAGGAAAGACGCTGTCCGCGTTCCTCTGGGCCCTCGACCGCCTCGCGAGCACTCCTCCGCCCGCCGAGAAGCTCGCCCGGTGCCGGGTGCTCTACGTCTCTCCGCTCAAGGCTCTCGCGGTCGACGTCGAGCGCAACCTCCGCTCACCCCTGGTGGGCATCGGGCACGCAGCGACACGGCTGGGCGAGACGATGCCCGACATCGGCGTCTCGGTCCGCTCCGGTGACACCTCGCAGCAGGAACGGCGCTCTTTCAACCGGGCGCCCACCGACATCCTCATCACCACGCCCGAGTCGCTGTTCCTGATGCTCACCTCGAGCGCCCGGGAAGCGCTCGTCGGCATCGAGACGGTCATCCTCGACGAGGTGCACGCGGTCGCGGGCACCAAGCGGGGCGCCCACCTCGCGGTCAGCCTCGAGCGCCTCGACGCCCTCCTGCCCAAGCCGGCCCAACGCATCGGGCTGTCGGCGACCGTGCGTCCGGTCGAGGAGGTGGCGCGTTTCCTCGCGGGAGGCCGCCCGGTCGACATCGTGCAGCCGGAGTCGACCAAGGAGTGGGACCTCAAGGTCGTCGTCCCGCTCGCCGACATGTCCTCGCTCGGCGAGGTGACCGAGGACCTCACCGGTCCCGCCGCCGGCGAACCTCAGCGCGCGTCGATCTGGCCGCACGTCGAGGAGCGCATCGTCGACCTCGTGGCCGCCCACCGCTCAACCCTCGTCTTCGCCAACTCGCGCCGGCTCGCCGAACGGCTCACGGCCCGCCTCAACGAGATCTGGCAGGAGCGGCTGGCCCAGACCCAGCTCGACGAGCAGGCCGAGCTGGACGAGCAGACCGCTGCTGCACCGCACGACGCAGAAGACGATGGAGATGAGGTCGACTGGGAGCCGCTCGTCGCCGCCGTCAGCGGCCGGCCCGGCAGCGCACCCGCGCAGACCATGGCGCAGTCGGGCGCATCGACCGGCGCCGCCCCACTGCTGGCGCGGGCGCACCACGGCTCGGTCAGCAAGGAGCAGCGGTCCGAGATCGAGAACGCGCTCAAGGCCGGCCTGCTGCCCGCCGTGGTCGCGACGAGCAGCCTCGAGCTCGGCATCGACATGGGCGCGGTCGACCTCGTCATCCAGGTCGAGTCCCCGCCGAGCGTCGCGAGCGGTCTCCAGCGTGTCGGCCGGGCCGGGCACCAGGTCGGGGCGGTGTCGCGGGGGGTCCTCTTCCCCAAGTTCCGCGGTGACCTCGTCCAGACCGCGGTCGTCGTCGAGCGGATGCGGGCGGGTCGCATCGAGGCGCTCGCCGTCGTCGCCAACCCGCTCGACGTCCTCGCCCAGCAGATCGTCGCGATGTGCGCCCTCGACGACTGGGCCGTCGACGACCTCGAGAAGATCGTGCGCGGAGCCGCCCCGTTCGCGGCGCTGCCGCGGTCCGTCCTCGAGTCCGTCCTCGACATGCTCGCCGGGCGCTACCCCTCCGACGAGTTCGCCGAGCTGCGACCCCGGCTCGTCTGGGACCGGGTCACGGGCGTCCTCAGCGGCCGGCGCGGAGCCCAGCGGCTCGCGGTCACCTCGGGGGGCACGATCCCCGACCGGGGTCTGTATGCCGTGTTCCTCGCCGGTTCCGAGGGCACCGGACGTCGGGTGGGCGAGCTCGACGAGGAGATGGTCTACGAGTCCCGCATCGGTGACGTCTTCACCCTCGGCACCTCGAGCTGGCGGATCGAGGACATCACGCACGACCGCGTCCTGGTCTCCCCCGCGCCCGGCCTGCCGGGCCGGTTGCCGTTCTGGAAGGGCGACTCCCTCGGGCGACCCACCGAGCTCGGCCAGGCCGTCGGCGCCTTCGTCCGCGAGGTGGGGGCGCTCTCACCCGAGAAGGCCCGGGCCCGGGTCGGCCTCGCCGGTCTGGACGCCTGGGCGACCGACAACCTCCTCGCCTACCTCGAGGAGCAGAAGGAGGCCACCCGCCACCTCCCGAGCGACAAGACGATCGTGGTCGAGCGGTTCCGCGACGAGCTGGGTGACTGGCGGATCGCGGTCCTGTCCCCCTACGGCGCTCCGGTCCACGCGCCGTGGGCGCTCTGCGTCTCGGCCCGGATGCGCGAGCGGTTCGGCGTCGACGTCCAGGCGATGCACGGCGACGACGGCATCGTCTTCCGGCTGCCCGACCTCGAGTTCGACGAGATCACCGGCGCCGAGGACGGCAACGTCGACCCGAGCGACTCCCGCTCGCGGGCCAAGGGCGCCCAGCGGGTGGCCGACGAGCTGCTGTCCCTCATCCTCCTCGACCCCGCCGAGGTCCACGACCTCGTGACCGAACAGATCGGCGGGTCGGCCCTGTTCGCCTCCCGGTTCCGCGAGTGCGCCGCGCGGGCTCTGCTGCTCCCGCGCCGGCGACCCGACCGTCGACAGGCGCTCTGGCAGCAGCGCCAACGGTCGGCCCAGCTGCTCGAGGTCGCCAGCCAGTACCCCTCCTTCCCCATCATCCTCGAAGCCGTCCGCGAGTGCGTCCAGGACGTCTTCGACGTGCCCGGCCTGACCGACCTGATGCGCCGCATCGGCTCCCGCGAGATCACCACGGTCGATGTCGAGACGGCCCACCCCTCGCCGTTCGCGCGGTCCCTGACCTTCGGCTACGTCGCCCAGTTCATCTACGAGGGCGATTCCCCACTGGCCGAACGACGAGCGGCGGCGCTCTCGCTCGACCCGACGCTGCTGGCGGAGCTGCTCGGCCGGGGCGACGGGCTCAGCCTCCGTGACCTGCTCGACCCCGAGGCTGTCGCCCGGACCGAGGCAGAGCTGCAGCGGCTCGACGAGAATCGTCGCTGTCGAGACGGCGAGGACGTCGTCGACATGCTCCGCTCGCTGGGGGCGCTGCCCCTGGAGGCGATCGTCGCGCGCACCGTGGACGGCACCGACTCCCGCAGCGTGGGGGGCTGGCTCGTCGAGCTCGAAGGCACCCGCCAGGTCATCCGGGTGCGGGTCGCCGGCGAGGAGCGATGGGCGGCCATCGAGGACGCCTCGAGGCTGCGCGACGCCCTCGGCAGCTCACTGCCGGTCGGGGTTCCGGACATCTTCCAGCAGCCCGTCCCCGATCCGCTCGGAGACCTCGTCGCCCGCTACGCGCGCACGCACGGACCCTTCCCGGCCTCCGACCTCGCGTCGTGGCTGGGCCTCGGCTCGGCCGTTGTCGCCGACGCGCTCCGCCGACTGGTGAGCGCCGGTCGCGTCGTCGAGGGGGCGCTCCGGCCCGACCCCACGGGCGCCGGGGCGGGAGGGCTCGACTACTGCGACGCCGGAGTGCTCCGCACCCTGCGGCGGCGCTCGCTCGCGGCGTTGCGGGCCGAGGTCGAGCCGGTCACGAGCTCCGACCTGGCCCGCTTCCTGCCGAGCTGGCAGGGGGTGGGCGGCGGCCTGCGCGGCCAGGAGGGCCTGATCCGGGCGGTGGAGCAGCTCGGTGGCGCGGTCGTCCCCGCGAGCGCCCTCGAGACCCTCGTCCTGCCGGGCCGGGTCAGCGGCTACACCCCGGCGATGCTCGACGAGCTGATGTCCGGCGGTGACGTCGTCTGGCGGGGCCACGGGTCGCTGCCGGGTGACGACGGCTGGGTCTCGCTGCACCTCGCCGACCTCGCCCCCCTGACCATGCCCCCACCCGACGAGAGCATCGACCTCGGTGACCTCCACCACGGTGTGCTCGGGGCCCTCGCCGGCGGCGGCGCCTACTTCTTCCGGTCGCTCTCCGACGCCGTCGGCAGCACCGACGACGAGGCGCTGTTGACCGTCGTCTGGGACCTCGTCTGGTCCGGCCGGCTCACCAACGACACCCTCACGCCACTGCGCGCCCTGCTCGCCGGCGGACGGACCGCCCACAAGCGCCGCCAGGTCGGCCCGCGACGAGGCCGGTATGCCGGTCGGCCCAGCACCCTGGGTGGGCCTTCCGGTCTCGGAGGGATCGGCGGTGCCGGCCGTGGCCCGGCGCGGCCGACCATGCCGGTCCGCAGCGGCCCGCCGGCCGCGGCCGGCCGCTGGGCGCTGCTGCCCGACACCGAGACGGACGCCACGCTCGTCGCCTACGCCACGGCCGAGGTGCTGCTCGACCGCTACGGCGTGGTCACCCGCGGCAGCGTCATGGCGGAGGCCGTCCCCGGCGGGTTCGCCGGCGTCTACCGTGTCCTCGCCGCCGCCGAGGAGTCCGGCCGGGTGCGGCGCGGCTACTTCGTCGAGGGCCTGGGGGCAGCCCAGTTCGCCTCGACCGGGGCCGTCGACCGGCTCCGGGCGCAGAGCCGTGCCGTGGGGGTCTCCGCACGATCGGGGGACGACGCCCCGGCGATCGTGCTGGCAGCCTGCGACCCCGCCAGTCCCTACGGCGCCGCCCTGCCCTGGCCCGACCGCCCGACCGACGGCGCCCGTGCTCCGGAGGAGCAGTCCATCGGCGCGCGCTCGCCGAGATCCTCGGCAGCGGGGACCTCCCCGACGACACCCGGCTTCGTGCCAGCGTCCAATCCAGCTGTCACACATGGTCGCTCACGTGATGAGGATGCCCTCTCCGCACCTGCCGGGGTCTCCACCGGGGCCGTCGCCCGGGGTCACCAGCCCGGCCGCAAGGCCGGCGCTCTCGTGGTCATGGTCGACGGTGAGCTCATCCTCTACGTCGAGCGCGGCGGCCGGACCCTGCTGACCTGGACCGACGAACTCGCGCCGCTGCAGGCCGCCGCCGATGCGCTGGCCCTGGCGGTGCGCGAGGGTGCCCTCGGCCGCCTCACGGTCGAGAAGACCGACGGGGCCCAGGTGCTCGGGTCGGGTCACCCCCTGGAGGAGGCCCTGGCTCGCGCCGGGTTCCACGCCACCCCCCGTGGGCTGCGGCTCCGACGATGACCCTTCGGACGATGACCCCGCACACGATGACCCCGCGGCAGAGGGTGACCCGTGCCCGAGGGTGACACGGTCTACCGCACCGCCCACCGGCTCGACCAGGCGCTGGCCGGGCAGCCGTTGGTCCTCGCCGACCTCCGCTGGCCCGAGCTCTCCACCATCGACCTGGTCGGTCGGACCACCCTCGAGGTCGTTCCCCGGGGGAAGAACATCCTCCACCGACTGAGCGGCGGCGTCACCGTGCACTCGCACCTGCGGATGGAGGGGCAGTGGCGCATCGAGCACACGGCCTCGCTGACCGCACGGTCGCTGGCCAACCTCCAGATCCGGGCCCTCCTCGGAGCCGAGGCCTATACCGCCGTGGGGTTGCGGCTCGGCGACCTCCACGCCGTCCCCACCTCGGCCGAGCACACCCTCGTCGGCCACCTCGGGCCCGATGTCCTCGGCCCCGGCTGGGATCCTGCCGAGGCCGCGCGCCGGCTCGCGGCCAGCCCGACGACCATCGGCGCCGCCCTCCTCGACCAGCGGAATCTGGCGGGCGTCGGCACGATGTATGCCGCGGAGTCGCTCTTCCTCGAGCGCCTCCCACCCTGGACTCCCGCCGCCGAGCTCGCCCCCACCGCAGTCGCATCCCTGGTCGAGCGGGCCCACCTGCTGCTCGACCGCGGCAAGGAGGGCGCCGTTCAGCGGACGACCGGTCGCGGCGACCGGGGGGAGTGGCACTTCGTCCACGGGCGGTCCGGCCGTCCCTGCCTGCGGTGCGGCACGACCGTCCGCGTCGCGATGATCGGCGACGCCCCCCGCGAGCGGACGATGTTCTACTGCCCGAGCTGTCAGGGCGGGCTGGGTCCGACCGACGACGGCCGTCAGCAGCGCCCCCTCGGGTCGGGGACGGCGAAGCCGGCGAAGACGGCTTACCGCAACCGGCGCTGACGGCCCACCCGACCACGTCAGGACCTCGGACGCGGGGCGGGAAAGTGACTCAGTCCGCGACGAGCCGGCCGATCCCCAGACCGGGCGTGTCAGGCAGGGTGATCGTCGGCCCGTCGTAGGTGATCCCTCCGACGACCGGCGATCGGGCTCCCCACCACGCGGCGTCGAGGTCGCTGGTGAGGGTCGTCGGTCGTGCGGCCACGAGGGCGGCCGCCGCCCCGACGCCGATGTGGCTCTCCATCATCGAGCCGACGATCGTGCCGAGGCCGTGGTCTGCCGCCCGACGCAGCAGCTCGAGGGCGACGCCGAGCGAGCCGCACTTCGCGAGCTTGACGTTGACCATGTCGGCGGCTCCGAGCCGCAGGATCCGGTCGAGGTCGAGGAGGGAGTAGAGCGCCTCGTCGGCCATGATCGGCAGACCGACGCGAGCCCGCACCCAGGCGAGCCCCTCGACGTCGTCGCCGGCCACCGGCTGCTCCACGAGCTCGACCCCGAGGTCGGCGTCCTCCAGAGCCAGCACCACCTCGACCGCCTCCGCAGGCGACCACCCCTGGTTGGCGTCGAGCCGGATCGTCACGCCCGGCCCCACCGCGTCACGCACCGCACGCACCCGCGCGACGTCGGTGCGGGGATCGGTGCCCACCTTCATCTTCAGGGTCGTGAAGCCCTCGGCCACGCGCCCTGTCGCAGCGGTGGCGAGGTCGTCGGCGCTGCCCGCGGACAACGTCACGTCGGTCGATACCGTGGCCCCCGCGGCGGCGGCGGTGGGCAGATCCGCGTCGGGTCCGCCGGAGGTCGGGGTGAGCGTGCGCAGGAGGTCCGGGAGCGGCATACCCGCGCGTCGTGCCACCAGGTCGTGGAGGGCGACGTCGAGGGCGGCCTTCGCGCCGAAGTTGCGGGCCACCGCCCGCTGGACAGCGCCCGCGGCGTCCGGCCAGTCGTCGACGTCGCGGCCCACGACGCATGGCGTGAGCATCTCCTCGACGCACGCCGTGGCCCCGGCCAACGACTCCCCGGTCACCTGCCAGACCTGCGGAGCCTCACCCCATCCGACCACACCGTCAGAGTCGGCGACGCGCACGACGAGGGTCTCGGACGTCTGGGTGCGGCGCAACGCCGTCACGAAGGGGGTATGGAGCGGGACGCTCAACCGGGCGCAGGAGACCGACTCGAACCGCGGCACCGGAGGGGGAGGAACTCAGGCGGCGGAGGCGATCGGGGCGGCCACGCCGACGGGGAGCTGCACCGGCGCGGTAAGCGCCTCGGTCTCGGCGACGCGCACGGAGACCTGGCTGAGCACCTCGGAGAGAGGCAGACCCAGGGCACCGCAGATGGAGCCCAACAGCTCTGAGGATGCTTCCTTCTCGCCGCGCTCGACCTCGCTGAGGTAGCCGAGCGAGACCGAGGCCGAGGCGGACACCTCACGCAGAGTCCGGCGCTGACGCTGGCGGCGCTCACGAAGGACGTCACCCAGCTCACGTCTCAACAGAATCATGTCGCCTCCTCCAGATCTCGCTCGTCGGTCGGTGCCCTGGTGTCGTGGGCGGGGAACGTCCTGCACCCCGACGCCTCAACCTTAACCCTTCGTCCCGGCTCGCGCTGTGAGACCCACACGAAACGGGGCAGTCGGGTCAACGGTCGCGACGACCGGAATACTCCCCCACCGACACGGCCCCTGAATTCCACCCGTCCGGGGCGTCGGCCGGGTCAGCCCAGCGACCGGGCCAGCAGCGCGATGACAGCGTCGACGGCTCCGTGCCGGACGGCTGCCCGGTCACCCTCGAGGGCGAGTCGCTCGACGACCACCACCGAGGGTCCGACGACGGCGACGAAGACCGTGCCCACCGGCATACCGTCCTGCGGATCGGGGCCGGCGACACCGGTGGTCGCCAGTCCCCAGTCGGCGCCGAGCCGGGCGGCCACCCCCGTCGCCATCTGCGTCGCCACGTCGGCGTCGACCGCTCCCCGGACCGCGAGCAGGTCGGCGTCGACGCCGAGCAGAGCGGCCTTGAGCGGGGTGGCGTAGGCGATCACCCCGCCCCGCACGGCGGCCGACGCCCCTGGCGTGTCGACGAGTCGAGCGGTCACGAGACCTCCGGTGAGCGACTCCGCGCAGGCGACGGTCTCACCGCGTGCTGTCAGGCGCCGGACGACGTCGCCCGACGCGTCCTGGTCCAACGAGTCGGACGATGCGCCCACCCGCCCGGCCGCGCTCACGAGCCGCGTCTCGCGGCGCGGGCAGCGCGCTTGGCGAGGGCGCGAGGGCTGGTGCGCCGCAGGGTGTGCGCCTTCGTCGCGTAGTCGATGCCGGTGACCACCGTGACCACGAGCGCTGCGATGAGCACCGCGTGCGCGATCCAGGACCAGGTGCTCGCGCCGGGAAGCACGGACAGCGGGAAGGCGAGCATGCCGAGCGCAGCGGTCTGCAGCAGGGTCTTGACCTTGCCCCCACGACCGGCCGGCATCACGCCGTGCCGGATGACGACGAAGCGCATCACGGTCACCGCGACCTCTCGCGCGAGGATGATCCCGGTGACCCACCACGCCACTTCCCCGATGAGGGACAGGCCCACGAGAGCCATGCCGGTCAGCGCCTTGTCGGCGATGGGGTCCGAGACCTTGCCGAAGTCGGTCACGCTGTTGCGGCGACGGGCCAGGTCGCCGTCGAGGCTGTCGGTCACCATGGCCACGGCGAAGACGACGAACGCCCCCAGCCGGTATGCCGTCTCGTCGCCGCCGTGGTGGAGCAGCAGCCACCCGAAGACCGGCACGAGCAGGATGCGCGAGACGGTCAGGAGGTTGGGCAGGTTCCACGCGCTCGGCCGGTGCACGACGGGAATGAGCGGATCCGCCGCGGCCGACGGGCCCGTCGGACCGGACGGCAGACCGGAGGCGGCGCCGGACAACGGCGCGTGCCCGGAGCGGTCCCGGTCGACGTCACTCACAGGCGGCGTCCTCGCCACAGGCCGACCACGGTGTCCATGGGCTCAGCTCGGCCGGGCCACGAGGTCGATGCCGTCGGTGCCGATGACGACGGCGGGCACGATGTCGCCCACGGCCGGGACGGCGGTCGCTGCGGAGGAGACGGAGGGGTCGAGCCGCAGGATCGTCACGCCGTCGACATCGGGACCCTGGAAGGCCGCGCGGCCGATGACCTCACCGGTCTCGTCGTCGAGCTCCTCGACGAGCACGTCGACGTGCTCGCCGATCCGCTGCTCGGCGCGCTGGGTGGTGAGCTCCTCGACGAGCGCGGTGATCCGCGAGACGCGGTCGGTGATGACGTCGTCCGGCAGCTTGCCGTCGAGGCCCTCGCCCTCGGTGCCGTCCTCGTCGGAGTAGCCGAACACGCCGACGACGTCGAGCTCCGCCGCGGTGAGGAAGGCCTCGAGCTCGGCCAAGTCGGCCTCGGTCTCACCGGGGAAGCCGACGATGACGTTGGAGCGGATGCCGGCCTGCGGCGAGCGGTCGCGGACCCGACCGAGCAGGTCGAGGAAGGACTCGCGGCTGCCGAAGCGGCGCATCCGGCGGAGCAGCGGCTCCGAGGCGTGCTGGAAGGAGATGTCGTAGTAGGGGACGACCCCGGGCGTCTCCGCCATCGCCGTCAGCAGCCCGGGGCGGATCTCGGCCGGCTGGAGGTAGGAGACCCGGACCCGCTCGATGCCCTCGACCGCGGTGAGCTCGGGCAGCAGCTTCTCGAGCAGGCCGAGGTCGCCGAGGTCCTTGCCGTAGGACGTGGAGTTCTCGCTGACGAGGAAGAGCTCGCGCACGTCGTGCTGGCCGAGCCAGCGAGCCTCGGCGAGGATGTCGGCGGGGCGACGCGAGACGAAGGCACCCCGGAACGAGGGGATCGCGCAGAAGGCGCACCGGCGGTCGCAGCCGCTGGCGATCTTCAGCGGCGCCCACGGCCGTCCGTCGAGCCGCGCGCGGATGACGCGGGGGCCGCTGGCGGGCACCGGGCCCTCGATGGTGAGCCCGTCGGCGGGCGCGGTGACGGCGGCGCCGGACGCACCCGGCATACCGGATGCGTCGCCGTGCCCGGGGAGGGCGACCCCGGCGGCGGACGCCTGCCGCTCGACCGGCGAGAGGGGCAGGAGCAGCCGCCGGTCGACCGGTGTGTGGGACGCGATGCGGCCGCCGTCGAGGATGGCCGTGAGGTGCTGCGACATCTGGCCGTAGGAGTCGAACCCGAGCACGGCGTCGGCCTCGGGGAGCTGGGCGGCGAGCTGTTCGCCGTAGCGCTCGGCGAGGCACCCGACGGCCACGACGGCACGGGTGCGGTTGCCCCCGCCCTTGAGGTCGGAGGCCTCGAGCAACGCGTCGATGGAGTCCTTCTTGGCCTGCTCGACGAACCCGCAGGTGTTGATGACGGCGACGTCCGCCTCGGACGCGTCGTCGACGAGGTCCCACCCCTCCGCCTCGAGCCGACCGGCGAGCTCTTCGGAGTCGACCTCGTTGCGCGTGCAGCCCAGGGTCACGAGGGCAACGCTGCGTCGAGGAACCGCCGAAACCGTCACCGGAAGAGTCTACGGGCGCGGCGTGCATGCCCCGGGACGCCTGACATGATCATGCGGGTGACTGCTGACCGCATCGACCGGCTCCTCGCGGCCCACCCCCTCGTCGACGGGCACAACGACCTGCCGTGGGAGGCCCGCGACCAGGTCGGCTGCGACTTCACCCGCCTCGACCTCGCCGCCGGGACGACGACGACCTGCACCGACGTCCCGCGACTGCGAGCCGGCCGGGTGGGGGGCCAGTTCTGGTCGGTCTACGTCCCCAGCAACCTCCCGGGCGACGCGGCCGTCACCGCGACCCTCGAGCAGGTGGATGCCGTCCACCAGATGGTGGCCAGCTTTCCCGACGACCTCGGCTTCGCCCGCACCGCCGACGAGCTCGAAGCCGTCTTCAGGGCGGGCCGGATCGCCAGCCTGATGGGGGCCGAGGGCGGCCAGTCGATCGGCTGCTCGCTCGCCGCCCTGCGGATGCTGCACGTGCTGGGGGTGCGTTACATGACGCTCACCCACAACGACAACACCCCGTGGGCCGACTCGGCGACCGACGTCGCCGTGCACCACGGCCTGTCCCGGTTCGGAGTCGAGGTCGTCCGCGAGATGAACCGGATCGGCATGATGGTCGACCTGTCCCACGTCTCCCCCGACACGATGCGCGCGGCCCTCGACGCCGCCGAGGCGCCGGTCATCTTCAGCCACTCGTGCGCCCGGGCCGTCACCGACGTCCCCCGCAACGTCCCCGACGACGTCCTCGAACGCGTCCGTGACCAGGGCGGCACGTGCATGGTCGCCCTCGTGCCGGAGTTCATCAACGCCGACGTCGTGGCCTGGCGTCGGGAGGCGGTCGTCGCCGCGGCCGAGGTCGGGGTGGAGGACAAGGACTACGTCGCCTTCCTCGCCTTCACCAAGGCGCGGAGCGCCCTGCACCCCAAGCCCGACGCCACCATCGCTGACGTCGTGGTCCACCTCGAGCACCTGCGCGAGGTCGCCGGGATCGACCACGTCGGCATCGGGGGCGACTACGACGGGACCGACACCTTCCCCCTCGGCCTCGAGGACGTTAGCGGCTATCCACGCCTGTTCGCCGCCCTCGCCGACCGGCGCTGGTCCGACGAGGACCTCGTCAAGCTCGCGGGAGGCAACACCCTGCGAGTGATGCGCGACGTCGAGGTGGTCGCCCGCGACCTCGGCGCACAACGCGGTCCGTCGCTCGCGACGATCGCCGAGCTCGACGGCATACCGGCGGGGTAGGGCCGGGGTCAGCCGCCCAAGATGGAGAGCCCGCGCCGCTCCGCCGCGGCCAGCAGTCGCTCGTCGAACGAGGCGACTGTCGCGCCCTCTTCCTCGGCGGCGAGGAGAACGCAACAATCCGGCATCTTGAGACCGACGGAAGCGCGGAGCTGGGCGAGCCTGACCGCCGTGTTGCTGGGAAACACGATCTCGTGGATCTCGAGGTCGTGGAGCGCTGCCAGCACCCGGTCGAGGCGCCCGTCCCGAATCGGCACGACGAGGACCTCGGCCAACGAGAGCGAGTTGACGGCGAGGTCGTCGTCCACCGCCCCGGTCAGGAGCGATTCGGCCGCCGCATGGTGCGCGTCGTCGCGATCGAGGTAGGCGATGAGGACGCTCGCGTCGAGCACGATCACGGGGGCCACTCTTCGCGAAGGTGCGTCAGGTAGTCAGGTCCGTAGGCTCCGGTGAGGGCACCGCTGTGGGTGCGGATGGCCTCGAGCCTGCGGCGGCGCCGCTCCTCCTGCGACTGGATGGCTGCCCGATGACCGTCCAGGGCGAGGCGCACCAGCAGTTGCGAGCGGCTGAGATCAGGCCAGCGGCGGGCCGCGTCGTCGAGCGCGGCCGCGAGGTCGTCGGTCTCGGTGACGAAGTGCCGGGGTCGGGTGGTGGGCATATCAGAGTGTAGCACCTGTAGACAATAGTGCTACACCACGTTCGGCGATCAGGTGGTTCAACCGAAGTCGGCCCAGACCTCACGTCCGGACCCGTCGACCGTGACCTCCCCGCCGTAGGGCAGGATCCACTGCGGCTGGGTGTGTCCGAAGGGCACCCCGACGCACACCACCGCGTCGGGGTTGTAACGGCCGACGAGAGCGATCGCCGCGTCCCGCTGCTCGGCGCGGTGTGCGGCCCGCTCCGGCGAAGTCGGCCGCTTCTCGAAGCTGGACGCCGGGGGCCGGGCGACGAGCACCGCGTCGACCGCACTGAGCAGGCCGCGCTCCCCCAAGGACCGCACGATCCAGCCGAACTCCTGCGTGGGAATGAGGTCCTCGCTGGTCTCCAGCAGCAGCACCCCGCCCTCGAGCACCGCCGGGTCGGCAGGGAAACGGCCGGCGGTCAGGATCCACTGGATGACCTCGAGGCAGCCGCCCCAGGTGCGCCCGGTCACGCAACGCTCCGGACCGGCCCAGGCCCACGGCTCGGTGGCCTCGCGGTCTCCGAACTCGGTCAGCGCGGCGGGATCGGCCCAGTCCTTGCCGAAGTCCTCCGACACACCGGGGTCGGTGATCCGAAGGCGCTCACCGGTCAGCAGGGCCGCTTTCAGGGCCGCCACATGACACGGGTCGACGAATGGGCCGGGCCCCAGCTGGACCTGCGTGGAGCCGCCGTAGAACCCCGAAACCCCCTGTGTCCACAGCCAGTTCAGGATATTGGTGTTGTCGCTGTATCCCACGTACGGCTTCGGGTCGGCGCGGACGGCGTCCGCGTCGAGGTGGGGCACGACGGTGATCTGGTCCTCACCGCCGATGGTGGCCAGGACCGCTCGGATCTCCGGGTCGCCGAAGGCCGCGTTGAGGTCGGCGGCCCGGGCCTGCGGGCTCGCCCCCAGCTGGCGCGTCGTGGGGTACTCGACCGGGATCAGGCCCGTGACCTCGGTCAACCGCCGCATGGCCTGCTCGTGCACCGCCGGCGCGGCCCCGGGAGCCGCGAAGGACGGCGAGAGCACCGCCACCCTGTCGCCGGGTCGAGCCTTCTGCGGAGCCACCAGGGGAGAAACCATCGCTCATGGAACCACCCCGCCCGGCGTCCCACCAAGCCGGTTCTCACCGCCGATCGTGGTGAGCCCACGGCATACCCGGGCAGGCGGTCCAGGACGCCCGTCAAGATCGCGTCAAGGTCCGTCAACCGCGCGTCAACCGGAGGCAGTGCGCCCCTCGCCCGGCTTTGACTCGACGGGTGATCGAAAACATCGTTGCCGGGATCATCGCCCTGGCCCTCATCGGCTATCTCGTCTACGCCCTCGTCAAGCCGGACCGCTTCTGATGAACGAGACGCTCTCCGGCCTCCTGACCATCGGCGTCCTCGTCGTCATGCTCGCGGTCGCCCACGTCCCGCTGGGCAACTACATGGCGCGCGTCTACACCACCGAGCGGCACCTGCGCCCCGAGCGCTGGCTCTACCGCCTCGCCGGCGCCGACCCGGCCAAGGAACAGAACTGGAAGGTCTACGCCGCATCCGTCGGCGCCTTCTCGCTGTTCAGCATCGTGCTGCTCTTCCTCATCATCGTGGCGCAAGGGATCCTCCCCTTCCACAACGGCGAGACGATGCACATCGACACGGCGGTCAACACCGCCATCTCCTTCGTGACCAACACCAACTGGCAGTCGTATGCCGGTGAGGCCGGCACGTCGATCTCCGTCCAGGCCGTGGGTCTCACGGTCCAGAACTTCGCCTCGGCCGCGGTCGGCATCGCGGTCGTCATCGCGCTGATCCGGGCCTTCGCCCGCCACGAGACCTCCCTCATCGGCAACTTCTGGGTCGACCTCGTCCGCACGGTCACGCGGATCCTGCTGCCGATCGCCGTCATCGTCGCGGTGCTGCTCGTCGTCGCCGGCGTGGTGCAGAACCTCGCCGCCCCGATGGCGGTCACCGGAGTGACCGGGGGCGCCCAGTCGATCCCCGGCGGACTGGTCGCCTCCCAGGAGGCCATCAAGGAGCTCGGCACCAACGGCGGTGGCTTCTTCAACGCGAACTCCGCGCACCCGTTCGAGAACCCCAACGCCCTCACCAACCTCTTCGAGATCTTCCTGCTGCTCGTCATCCCGTTCTCGTTGCCCCGCACCTACGGCGTCATGGTCGGCGACAAGCGTCAGGGCTGGTCGATCCTCGGCTTCATGGCCATCCTCTGGGGCGCGGCCGTCGCTCTCGTGACCTGGGCCGAGGTGGCCGCCAGCTCGGGCGTCGCCGGATCCATGGAGGGGCGCGAGACACGCTTCGGCATCTGGGCGTCCTCGCTGTTCGCGGCCTCCACGACCTCGACGTCCACCGGGGCCGTCAACTCGCTCCACGACTCCTACAGCGGCGCCGGCGGGGCGGTCCTCCTGCTCAACATGATGCTCGGCGAGATCTCGCCGGGTGGCACGGGGTCGGGCCTCTACGGCGCGCTGGTCGTCGCGATCATCGCGGTCTTCATCGCCGGCCTCATGGTGGGACGCACCCCGGAGTTCCTGGGCAAGACCATCGGCCGGTACGAGATCACCCTCAGTGCGCTCTACACGCTGGTGACCCCGGCGCTCGTCCTGGTCCTCGGCGGTCTCGCGATCAGCCTCCCGGTGGCCAAGGCCGGGCTGCTCAACTCCGGGCCCCACGGCCTCACGGAGATGATCTACGCCTTCACCTCGGCCGCGAACAACAACGGCAGCGCGTTCGCCGGGCTGACCGCCGACCAGCCCTACCTCAACCTCACGCTCGCGCTCGCCATGCTGCTCGGACGCTTCGTCCCCATGCTGCTGATCCTGGCTCTCGCCGGTCGGCTCGTGGCGCAGAAGAAACGGCCGGCGACCGCGGGCACCATGCCGACCCACACCCCCCTGTTCGTCTCCCTGCTGGTCGGCGTCGCGCTGATCGTGACCGGGCTGACCTACTTCCCCACACTGGCCCTCGGTCCGATCGCAGAGGCACTGTCATGAGCACCGCCACCACGACCAACAGCACCACCAGGAGCACGGCCCCGAAGAAGGCGGCCGGCATGAGTGCCGCCTCCCTCGTCGCGGCCCTGCCCCAGGCCCTGGTCAAGCTCGACCCGCGCCACGTCTTCCGCAGTCCCGTGATCTTCGTCGTGTGGGTGGGCTCCCTCCTCACGACGGTGCTCGCGATCATCAGCCCGTCCACCTTCTCCGTCGGCATCGCGATCTGGCTGTGGATCACCGTCGTGTTCGCCAACATGGCCGAAGCCGTGGCCGAGGGCCGTGGCAAGGCCCAGGCCGCGACCCTGCGCGCCGCCCGCACCGAGACCGTGGCGCGGCGACTCGTCGGCGACGGTCCGGACGAGGAGGCCGTGCCCGGATCGGAGCTGCGGCTGGGCGACCGCGTGGTCGTCGAGGCCGGCCAGATCATCCCCGGTGACGGAGACATCGTCGAGGGCGTCGCGACCGTCGACGAGTCGGCCATCACGGGCGAGTCGGCCCCCGTCATCCGGGAGTCCGGTGGCGACCGGTGCGCCGTCACCGGTGGCACCACCGTGCTCTCGGACCGGATCGTCGTCAAGATCACGACGAAGCCCGGCGAGACCTTCATCGACCGGATGATCGCGCTCGTCGAGGGTGCCTCCCGGCAGAAGACCCCGAACGAGATCGCCCTCAACATCCTGCTCGCGACGCTGACGATCATCTTCCTGCTCGTCGTCATCGCTCTGCAGCCGATGGCCGCCTACTCGGGCGGGACCCAGAAGGTCGTCGTGCTCATCGCCCTCCTGGTCTGCCTCATCCCGACGACCATCGGGGCGCTGCTCTCGGCCATCGGCATCGCCGGCATGGACCGGCTCGTCCAGCGCAACGTCCTCGCCATGTCGGGTCGGGCCGTCGAGGCCGCCGGCGACGTGTCGACCCTGTTGCTCGACAAGACCGGCACGATCACCCTCGGCAACCGGCGGGCGACGGAGTTCGTCCCCGTCGGCGGCGCGACCGCCGCGGACCTCGCCGACGCGGCATACCTCAGCAGTCTCGCCGACGAGACGCCCGAGGGCCGCTCGGTCGTCGAGCTCGCCGACGCGAACTACGACACCGGCTCGGGCGACCGCACCGTGGCGGGGCTCCAGCGCGACGGGGCGACCTTCATCGAGTTCAGCGCGCAGACCCGGATGTCCGGTGTCGACCTCGCCTCCGGGGAGCTGGTGCGCAAGGGCGCGGGGAGCCAGGTCGCGGCCTGGGTCGTCGAGCACGGGGGCACCGAGCCCGCGGACCTGAAGGCCGAGGTCGACCGGGTCGCCAGCTCGGGCGGCACTCCGCTCGTCGTGGCCAAGCAGCAGACCGGTTCTCCCGCAACGGTGCTCGGCGTCATCCACCTCAAGGACGTCGTCAAGCCGGGGATGACGGAGCGGTTCACCCAGCTCCGGACCATGGGCATCCGCACGGTGATGATCACCGGCGACAACCCGCTGACCGCGGCCGCCATCGCCAAGGAGGCCGGTGTCGACGACTTCCTCGCCGAGGCCACCCCCGAGGACAAGATGGCCCTCATCCGCAAGGAGCAGGAGGGCGGCCGGCTCGTCGCGATGACCGGTGACGGCACCAACGACGCCCCGGCGCTGGCCCAGGCCGACGTGGGCGTGGCGATGAACACCGGGACGTCGGCCGCGAAGGAGGCCGGCAACATGGTCGACCTCGACTCGGACCCGACGAAGCTGATCGAGATCGTCGCGATCGGCAAGCAGCTGCTCATCACCCGCGGGGCGCTGACCACCTTCTCGATCGCCAACGACGTCGCGAAGTACTTCGCGATCATCCCGGCGATGTTCACCGGCCTCTTCCCGGGGCTCGGCACCCTCAACATCATGCGGCTGTCGACCCCGAACTCCGCGGTGCTCTCGGCCGTCATCTTCAACGCGCTCGTCATCGTCGTCCTCATCCCGCTGGCGCTGCGGGGCGTGCGCTACCGCCCGGCTTCGGCGGCGTCGATGCTGCGGCGCAACCTGCTCATCTATGGCCTCGGTGGCGTCATCTCGCCGTTCATCGGCATCAAGATCATCGACCTCGTGGTCTCCCTCATCCCCGGAATGAAGTGATCGACATGACCATCCTCACGCGCCAGCTCGGCGCCGGTCTGCGCATGCTGCTCGTCCTCACGGTCCTCACGGGGATCCTCTACCCTCTCGTCGTCCTCGGACTCGGGCAGGCCATCGACCACCAGGCGGCCAACGGCTCGCTCGTGACCCGTGGCGGCAAGGTCGTCGCCTCCACGAGCCTCGGCCAGGTGGTGCCCGATGCCGATGTCGCCAAGTGGTTCCTCCCTCGCCCCTCGGCCAACGCGTATGCCGGCAACACCAGCGGTGGCAGCAACCTCGGCCCGGCCGCCGATGCCCAGATCAAGGCCCTCAAGGACAACGGGGACGCCGTCCGCAAGGCCAACCCGGGCGCCCCGGCGACGTTGCCCCCCGACGCCCTGACAGCCTCGGCCAGCGGCCTCGACCCCGACATCTCCCCGGAGTACGCCCTCCTGCAGGTGAGTCGCGTCGCGGCGGCCCGCGGCATACCGGAGGCGACGGTGCAGAGGCTCGTCGCGGACCACACCAAGGGCCGGCTGCTCGGCTTCCTCGGGGAGCCTCGCGTCAACACCACCGAGCTCAACATCGCCCTCGCCGACCTGCCGACCGCCTGACGCGGTCGGCGACCGCACGAGTGGGAGAATGCGCGTATGGCTCGCGGTCTGCTGCGCATCTACCTCGGGGCAGCACCCGGGGTGGGCAAGACCGTGGCCATGCTCTCGGAGGCCCACCGTCGGGCCGAGCGGGGCACCGACGTCGTCGTGGGGCTCGTCGAGACTCACGGGCGCCCCTACACCGACACCCAGCTGGGCGGCCTGGAGGTCGTGCCCCGCCGGACGCTCGATCACCGGGGCACGACCTTCGAGGAGATGGACGTCGACGCGATCCTGCGGCGCGCGCCTGACGTCGCCCTCGTCGACGAGCTCGCCCACACCAACGCCCCGGGGTCGCGCAACACCAAGCGATGGGAGGACATCGAGGAGCTGATCGCCGCCGGCATCGACGTCATCTCGACCGTCAACATCCAGCACCTCGAGTCGCTCAACGACGTCGTCGAGTCGATCACCGGGATCAAGCAGCGCGAGACGGTGCCCGATGACGTGGTGCGCTCGGCGGCCGACCAGATCGAGCTCGTCGACATGTCGCCCGAGTCGCTGCGACGACGGATGGCCCACGGCAACATCTACCAGGCCGAGAAGATCGACGCCGCCCTGGCGAACTACTTCCGACCGGGCAACCTCTCCGCGCTCCGCGAGCTCGCGCTGCTCTGGCTCGCGGACCGGGTCGACGAGACCCTCGAGCGCTACCGCGAGTCGCACGGCATCTCCCAGTCGTGGCCGACGAGGGAGCGCGTCGTCGTCGCCCTCACCGGCGGCCCCGAGGGCGAGACCCTGCTCCGACGCGCCGGCCAGATCGCCTCGCGCGGCGCCGGCGGCGAGCTGCTCGCCTGCCACGTCGCCCAGAGCGACGGGCTGGTCGACGGCGGCGCCGACCTCATCGTCGCCCAGCGCCGCCTCGTCCTCGAGCTCGGTGGGGCCTTCCACACCGTCGCCGGGGACGACGTCGGGGAAGCGATCCTCGACTTCGCCCGCGGCGTCAACGCCACCCAGATCGTCATCGGGACCTCCCGGCACGGCGCCCTGCGCGGCTTCCTCTCCCGGGGCATCGGCGAGGCCGTCGCCGCCGAGGCCGGCGACATCGACGTCCACCTCGTCGGCCACTCCACCGTCGCCACGACGTCGCGGCGGTCGGGGCGCGGGTCGCTGAGCCGCCGTCGCCGCCTCGGCGGCTGGGCGCTCGCTGCCCTCGGCATCCTCGCCGTCACGCTCGTCCTCGTGCCGTCGCGCGCATCGCACGACCTCCCGCTGGAGGTCCTGGTCTATCTCGCCCTCACGGTCGGCTGCGCCCTGCTGGGTGGCGTCTGGCCGGCGGTGTTCTGCGCTGTCGCCTCGTCGCTCGTCATCAACTGGTTCTTCACCGAACCCGTGGGCACCCTCACGATCAACAGCCCCCAGAACGCCCTGGCGCTGCTCGTCTTCGTGGTCGTCGGGGTCTCGGTCGCGTCGGTGGTCCACCTCGCGGCCCGACGCAGCACGCAGGCCATCGAGGCGCAGCACGAGTCCCGCACCCTGGCGACGCTCGCCCAGTCGCTCCTCGGGGTCGCCGACCCCGTGCGGGCCCTGCTCGACCAGGCCATGACGACCTTCTCGATGACCGGAGCCGCCCTCGTTTCGAGGCCCACCGTGCGTGACCCCTGGCAGGTGCTCGGCGAGGTCGGGGACTTCACCGTGGACGACATCACGCGGGCGTCGGTGCGCGCCCCCGTCGACGAGGACACCGAGATGGTGCTCGTCGGGCCGGTCCTCCCGGCCGAGGAGCGCGGCCTGGTCTCGGCGTTCACCTCGCACGCAGCCTCCGTCCTCACCCGCGAGCGACTCGTCAAGGAGGCGGCGACGGCCAAGGGCCTCGCCCGCGACAACCGGGCCCGCACCGCTCTGCTCGCCGCCGTGTCGCACGACCTGCGCACCCCGCTGGCCAGCATCAAGGCGGCCGTCTCGAGCCTCCGCCAGGAGGACGTGCGCTTCTCGGCCGAGGACGAGGCCGCCCTGCTCGAGACCGTCGAGGAGTCGACCGACCGGCTCGGCACCCTCATCGGCAACCTCCTCGACATGTCGCGCATCCAGACCGGCACCATCACGGCGCGCCTCGAGACGCTGTCGGTGGGCGAGGCCGTGCACGCGGCCGACAGTGCGCTCACCGAGCCGGGACGTGTCCGGCTCCAGGTCGACGAGCGGGCGGACCTCGTCATCGCCGACGCCGGACTGCTCGACCGGGTCCTCGCCAACGTGCTCGAGAACGCCGTCCGCCACTCCCCCGGCCGACGCGAGATCCTCGTGCAGTCCGGCCGGATCGGCAAGCGGGTGCAGATCCGGGTCGTCGACCGTGGCACCGGGGTCGCGGACGACGCGAAGGAGCGGATCTTCGCCCCCTTCCAGCGCGAGGGCGACGCTCCCCGGGGTGACGGCGTCGGCCTCGGCCTCGCCGTGGCGCGCGGCCTCACCGAGCTCATGGACGGCCTGCTGACGGCGGAGGACACCCCCGGAGGCGGGCTCACCGTCGTGCTCGAGCTGCCCCTCGCCCTGGAGGGGTATGCCGCGGCGCCTGGACCCACGTCGGCGACCACGCCCGAGCCCAGCCGACGCGACGTGGCAGGATCGCCTGCGTGACCTTCGTCCTCGTCGTCGACGACGAACCGCACATCCGTCGCACGTTGACGATCAACCTGCGCGCCCGCGACTACGAGGTCGAGGCCGCCGCCGACGGCCGATCGGCGCTGCAGATCATCCACGAGCGCACGCCCGACGTCATCGTCCTCGACCTCGGCCTCCCAGACCTCGACGGCGTCGAGGTGCTGCGGCGCCTCCGGCAGACCTCCCGGGTCCCCGTGGTGGTCCTCTCCGCCCGGCACGACTCCGACGACAAGGTCGAGGCGCTGGACGCCGGTGCCGACGACTACGTCACGAAGCCCTTCGGGATGGACGAGTTCCTCGCGCGGATCCGCGCGGCCATCCGGCGCGGTGCCTCCGACGAGCACGACCACTTCGTCGTCGAGTCCGAGGACTTCGTCCTCGACTTCGGTGAGCGCCAGGCCACCGGCGGTGACGGCGGCGAGATCCGCTTCACCCCGACCGAGTGGCGGCTGCTCGAGACGCTGGCCAAGAAACCGGGGCACCTCGTGACGCACGCCGAGCTGCTCAAGGCGGCCTGGGGCCCGGCATACGGGCGGGAGCTCAACTACCTCCGTGTCTACGCCAACCAGCTGCGCCGCAAGATCGAGCCCGACCCCGGCGCCCCCGTGCACCTCGTCACCGAACCCGGCATCGGCTACCGCTTCTTCGTCTGACGCTCTTGGTAGGACGCAGACGGGAAGGCGTCGCCAAAGGTCACCTCTGGCGGAACGGGGCCGCCGCCTCTTCCCGAGAGGTCAGGTCGGGTCCTTCCCGGCCCCGGGGATCAGCCGAAGGTGACCTTTCGAGGGCGCCTGCGTGGACCGAGGCAGCCCGGATGAGAGTGTGGGACCCATGGTGAACGAGGTGGACGTCGTCGTCGTGGGCGCCGGGCTGGCCGGCCTGATGTGCGCGGCGACCTTGCAGCGACGGGGCCTCGAGGTGCGGCTGCTCGAGGCCGGTGACACGGTCGGGGGACGGGTACGCACCGAGGTCGTCGACGGCCACCTCTGTGACGTCGGCTTCCAGCTGCTCAACCCCGCCTACCCCGCGGTGAAGAAGTTCGTCGACGTCGACGCGCTGAAGCTGGGCGCCTTCCAGGCGGGGGTGCGCATCCGGCGGGGCACCGAGTCCGCCGTCCTCGCCGACCCCCGGCGGGCGCCCCAGCTGCTGCCCTCGACCCTGGGCAGCGGCCTGCTCGACCTGCGGGAGATCGCCGCGCTCACGAAGTGGGTCGGCCCCGTGCTCGTCACCCCCGACCGGGTCATGGCCGGCGCCGATCAGCCGTTGGGCACCGCGCTCGACGTTGCCGGCATCCACGGCCGCCTGCGCCGCGAGGTGCTCGAGCCGTTCCTCGCGGGCGTCCTCGCCGACGAGCCGGGGTCGGCCTCGTCGATCTTCGCCCGCCTCCTGCTGCGTTCCTTCCTGCTCGGGACACCCGGCCTGCCCGAGGACGGGATGCGGGCGCTCCCGGCCCAGCTCGCCGCTCATCTCCTGCAGCCGGCCGAGACCGGGGTCCGCGTCGTCGGGGTCGACCCCGGCCCCAGCGTGCGCACCGCCTCCGGCACCGTCCACGCGCGCGCCGTCGTCGTGGCGACGGACGCCGTCGACGCAGCCGGCCTCGGTCTCGTGCCCGCCCACCCGATGGGCGGCCTGACGACGTGGTGGTTCAGCGCCCCCGCCGGTATGCCGCACGACCGCCTCCTGCTCGTCGACGGCGACCGCGGGCCGGTCGTCAACACCGCGGTGGTCTCCGCCGCTGCCCCCAGCTATGCCCCGGCGGGTCGCGACCTCGTGGAGGTGACGACCCTGTCTGCGGCGGGACTGACCGACGACGCGGCCCGGGCCGAGGCCGGTCGGCTCTGGCAGACCGACACCCGCGAGTGGGACCTCCTCGTCCGCCACGACGTCACCCACGCCCTGCCGCTCACCCGCGCGCCGCTCGACCGACGCCGGCCGGTGGACCTCGGCGACGGCCTCTTCGTCTGCGGCGACCACCGCGACACCCCTTCTCTCCAGGGCGCGCTCGTCTCCGGACGCCGGACCGCCAACGCCGTCCTCAGGCGCCTCGCCGGGAGCACGGGCTCAGGGGACGCCTGACCGGCACGGGCCCGGTGTGACTGCCAAAAGCTGTCACATCCCGAGCACGTGCCGGTCCTGGGTCCCCTCTGGCGTGGTGACCGACCGGTCAATCGCGGCCGGTGAGGCTCCAGGCGTCTTCGCTGCCCTCGTCGCCATCGACCTGTTCGAGGTCGTCGAGGCCCTCGGGCGCGAGCGAGTCCTTGGTCTCCCAGCGTGAGGCACGTTGTGCGGCAACGGTGCTCGGGCTCGGACCACTGCGCGGGTCGGCTGCCTCCGCGTCGCCCGACACCGGGCCACGGTCGCGGATGCCGTCGTCGGCCTGGCCGTCGTAGGCCACCTCGACGCCGGGCGGCTCCTCCCCCCGGAGCAGGGCCAGCGTGGCGGGCAGGTCGTCGACCTTGACGAGAACGTCGCGGGCCTTGGACCCCTCGGAGGGGCCGACGATGCCCCGTGACTCCAGAAGGTCCATCAGCCGGCCGGCCTTGGCGAAGCCGACCCGCAGCTTGCGCTGCAGCATCGACGTCGAGCCGAACTGGGTCGTGACGACGAGCTCGGTCGCCTGGAGCAGCACGTCGAGGTCGTCGCCGATGTCGTCCTCGACGTGCTTCTGCGCCACGGCCACCACGACGTCGTCGCGGTAGCTGGGCTTGAGCTGCTGGGTGACCGCCTTGACGACGGCGTTGACCTCCGACTCGGTCACCCACGCACCCTGCACGCGCACCGGCTTGCTCACCCCCATCGGGAGGAAGAGCGCGTCACCCTGGCCGATGAGCTTCTCGGCGCCGGGCTGGTCGAGCACGACCCGGGAGTCGGCGAGCGAGGAGGTGGCGAAGGCCATCCGCGAGGGGATGTTGGCCTTGATCAGCCCGGTCACCACGTCGACGGACGGGCGCTGCGTCGCGAGGACGAGGTGGATGCCTGCGGCGCGGGCGAGCTGGGTGATCCGGACGATCGACTCCTCGACGTCGCGCGGGGCGACCATCATCAGGTCGGCGAGCTCGTCGACGATGACGAGCAGGTAGGGGTAGGGGGTGATGACCCGGTCCGAGCCCGGGAGCGGCTTGAGCTTGCCGGAGCGCACCGCCTTGTTGAAGTCGTCGACGTGCTTGTAGCCGAACGCGGCGAGGTCGTCGTAGCGGGTGTCCATCTCGCGGACGACCCAGGCCAGGGCCTCGGCGGCCTTCTTGGGGTTGGTGATGATGGGGGTGATGAGGTGCGGGATGCCCTCGTATGCCGTGAGCTCTACGCGCTTCGGGTCGACCAGCACCATGCGCACCTCGTCGGGGGTGGCCCGCATCAGGATCGAGGTGATCATCGAGTTGACGAAGCTCGACTTGCCGGCGCCGGTCGCACCGGCGACGAGCAGGTGCGGCATCTTCGCGAGGTTGGCGATGACGTAGCCGCCCTCGACGTCCTTGCCGACGCCCATGACCATGGGGTGGTCGTTGCCGCGGGCCACCTGGCTGCGCATCACGTCACCGAGCGACACGGTCTCGCGGTCGGTGTTGGGGATCTCGATGCCGATCGCGGACTTGCCCGGGATGGGGCTGAGGATCCGCACGTCGGCCGAGGCGACGGCATACGCGATGTTCTTGGAGAGGGCCGTCACCCGCTCGACCTTGGTCGCCGGGCCGAGCTCCACCTCATAACGCGTGACGGTGGGCCCACGGGTGAATCCCGTGACGGCAGCGTCGATCTCGAACTGGTCGAAGACCTCGGTCAGGGCCGCGACGACATGGTCGTTGGCGGCGCTGCGGGTCTTGTGCGGCGCACCGGGAGCGAGCAGGGACTGGTCGGGCAGGGTGTAGGTGATGTCGCCGCTGAGCTGCAGCTGCTCGACGCGGGACGGCAGGGTGGCTGTCGGCGGCGGGACGAGACCCTCGCGCGGCCCGACGTCCGGCACCGGGCCGCGCCCCACCGTGACCACCTCGGTCTCGGGGCTGTCGGGGCTGCCACTCCTGTCTACGCTGCCACTCCTGTCTGGGCTGTTGGTGCCCACCCCCGTCGGCGCGAGGACCCCCGGAGCAGTCGGACGCTTCTCACCGGGTCGCAACCGCCGGCCGCTCCTGCCGGCGTCGATGACGGCGGCCTGCTCGAACGCCTCGTCGCCGGAACGCTCCTCGAGGTCGCCCCGGAGGTCGACCGCGCGGCGACGACCGCGCCTGGGGGCGGTCTGGTCGGGCGTAGTCTCGCCGGGCGCGGTGTCGTCGTGCGCGGGTTCGTGATCCCCGGTGGCCCCGGCGTCTCGACGCAGCACCCAGTCGCGCAGCTCCGTCAGGCGGCCGGGGACCATCCGCACCGGGGTGGCCGTGACCACGAGGACCCCGAAGAGGCCCAGCAGGACGAGGATGGCGCCCGCGCCGTAGACCGAGATGCCTGCGGCGAGCGGGCTGGAGGCGAGGAAGCCGATGATGCCGCCGGCGGCGCGCATCCTGGTGGCGCCGTCGGGGGGCTGGGGGATCCCGTCGGCGATGTGCGCGAGCCCGCAGGCGGAGAAGGTGAGGGCGATGAGCCCCACGGCGATCCGGTTGTTCGCGGCGGAGTCCCCGGGCGAACGCAGCAGCCGGATCCCGAGGGCCAGCAGGATGAGGGGCAGGGCATAGCCCACGCGACCGACCGTGCCGGCCACCACCGCGTGGATGACGTCACCGGCCACCCCGGACACCCCCCACCACTCCCGGGCGGCGACGACGACCGAGAGGGCGATCAGGGTGAAGCCGAACCCGTCGCGGCGGTGCTCCGGCTCGAGCTCGCGGGCCGAGGTCCCGACCCGGCGGACGGCTCCCCCGGCGAGGTGGGAGACCCCCATCCACGTCCCACGAAGGGCGCGCAGCGGCAGCGGGAGACCACCGGACCGCGCCTTGCTCGGACCCCGACCGGCCGGCTTGCGGGTAGCCCCCTGACCTCCGCGGCCCGCCGAGGGACGCGAGCCCGCAGGCCGCGCGGCGCGGGAGGAGGCGCCGGTGCGCGAGGCGCCGGTCGAGGAGGATGAGGGACGGCTCGCCATGGTGGCACCGTACGGCAAAAGTCACCTGAGACCCATGTGCCACACGCGTCACACCGCTTCGACGGGGTAGAGGCGATTCATCGCCTATGCCGGAAACCTCCGGCCCGCGGCCGCATCTCGGGGGTTCGTTCCCCTCGCGGCCCGCCCTCCCGGCCCGTACGCTCGCGACGTGGGGCTGATTCACAGCCCTCTCCCATCTGAGAAGGATGTCGATGAGTCGCCGCTCGACCCGCACCGCCCTCGCCCTGACCGCAGCGCTCGCCACCGGCGCAGCCACTCTCACCGGCGTGGCTCTGTCCAGCCCGGCGAACGCCACCACCACCAGCGCCATGAGCGCCGGCGTGCCCGCCGACCTCGTGCCGGTCCGGACACTCACCTCGCTCCTCGGCACCCACCAGTGGTTTGCCCAGACCTTCCACGGCCTTCCGGTCCTCGACTCCTTCTACGCCGTCCACCGGGACAACACCGGCGCCGTCAGCAGCATCGCCGACGGACGCCTCGCGGTGCCAGCCGCACTCTCGACGATTCCGGCGGTCACCGCCGGCGCGGCCACGAAGGCCGCGAGCGGCGCCCTGGTCGCGGCTGCGGCGACCGCGGACAAGGCGGCGAGCTCGCGGGCGACGAAGAACAGCACCGTCATCGCGGCTACGGGCACGGGGACGACGACGCTAGCCGTCGTCGGCGGTGCCCGGGCCACCCTGGTCTGGAGCGTCGTCTCCTCCGGCGCCGACGGGGAGAGCCGCACGCTGGTCGACGCGAGGACCGGCGCCGTGCGCGAGGTCAAGGGCCTCAGCAAGAACGCCACCGGCAAGGGCAAGGTCTTCGACCCGAACCCGGTCGTGGCCCTGAAGAACGAGAGCCTCACCGACAAGAACGATGCCGACCAGGCGGTCCTCGACCCGGCATACCGGACGGTGACGCTCGCGCACCTCAACACGAGCGGCACGCTCGTCGGCGCCTACGCCCAGGTGACTCAGGCCAACGGCGGTCTGGCGACGAGCCCGACCCGGCAGTTCCTCTACACCCGGGCCGACGACAGGTTCGAGCAGGTCAACGCCTACTGGGGCATCGACAAGGCGCAGACCTACATCCAGAGCCTCGGCTTCACGGACGTCAACAACGAGTCGCAGAAGCTGCTGATCGACACCACGACCGTCGACAACTCCTTCTACTCCCCCAGCGCCGACACGATCACCTACGGCACCGGCGGGGTGGACGACGCCGAGGACCTCGAGGTGGTGTGGCATGAGTACGGCCACGCGATCCAGGACGCCCAGGTGCCCGGCTACGGCTCGTCGGAGCAGGCCGGCGCCACCGGCGAGGGCTTCGGTGACTACTGGGCCGTGCAGATGTCGCAGACCACGAGCAAGGGCTTCGACATCCCCTGCGTCATGGACTGGGACTCCACCAGCTACACGACGACCGTCCCCCACTGCCTGCGTCGCACGGACACCGGCAAGACGACCGCCGACATCGACGGCGAGGTGCACGACGACGGTGAGATCTGGTCGAACGCCCTGTGGGACATGAACAAGGCCCTGGGCCGAGAGAGGGCGAACAAGATCATCCTCGAGGCGCAGTTCTCCTACACCCCGGACAACAGCTTCGCCCAGGCGGCGACGACGACCGTGGCTGCGGCCAAGGCGCTCTACGGGCAGGCCGTGGCCAACAAGGTCCACAAGGCGTTCGCCGACCGGATGATCCTCTGACCGATCGGTGGCCGGTGACTCGGGGCGTACGGTCCTGAGCTCGCCCACCGTCTCAGATGTCGAGAGCGGCATCCCTGTCCGTGGACAAGGGGCGCCGCTCTCGGCTAATCTCGCAGAAGGTCACGAGTACCAGTGCACAGCCCCGGCTTGCTGGTCAGCAACCCTCCTTCCGCGGTGGGGTGCTCCGGGTGACGACCCGGTCCGACGTCAACCGGCGCTCGGGCAAGCGCGGACCTGCTGTGGTGGGTCCCCGGGGATCCGGAGCCAGCACCCATGTCGATCGCCAGCACACGCACCCCGTCCAGCCCGTCGGCGGCACCCCGATCCGCGGGACGCCCGATCTCCTCGTGCCGCAGCGTTGCCGGGGAGCAGCGGCTACGCGTGGTGCGGCCGGGCGCAAGCGGCTCCCACGCGGCATACGTGCCGGCCGTCGTCGGCGCCGACCTGGTCGTCCCGACGGTCCACGGGCCGGTGGGCTACGCGAACCTGGACCACGCGGCGTCGACGCCCGCCCTCGTGGCCGTCAAGGCCGCCGTCGACACGGCGCTCGAGACCTACAGCTCGGTGCACCGCGGCAACGGCTACGCGAGCACGGTGACGAGCGCGTGGTACGAGCAGGCTCGCGAGGAGGTCGCCACGTTCGTCGGCGCGCGTCAGGACGACACCGTCATCTTCACCCGCAACACCACCGACTCCTTCACCCTGCTCGCCCGCAGCCTCCCCCAGGACACCACGGTCGTCGTCTTCGAGACCGAGCACCACTCGACCCTGTTGCCCTGGAAGGGAACTCGCACCGTCACCCTCCCCGTCCCAGCGTCGATCGAGCAGGCGCTCGCCGACCTCGAAGCCGCCCTCGCGCACGCCGACACCCGTCACCGGCTCGTGGTCGTCGCGGGCGCCTCCAACGTCACCGGTGAGCTGTGGCCGTTGGCGAGGATCACGGCGCTGGCCCGGAGGTATGACGCCCGGGTCGCGGTCGACGCCGCCCAGCTCGCGCCGCACCGGGCCATCGACATCGAGGCGACCGGCGTCGACTACGTCGCCTTCTCGGGGCACAAGGTCTACGCCCCCTTCGGCGCCGGCGTCCTCGCCGGTCGCTCGGACTGGCTGGACACCGCGGCTCCCTACCTGCGGGGCGGCGGCGCGACCGCTCGCGTGAGCACTGCCGGGACGACGTGGGCGACCGGGCCGGCACGGCACGAGGGCGGCAGCCCCAACGTCATCGGGGCCATCGCCCTCGCCGCCGCCTGCGCGACGCTCGCCGCCAACCGGCCCGCCATCGAGGCCCACGAGGCGGGGTTGCTCGCGGAGCTGCGACGCGGGCTCGCCGTGATCCCCGGCGTCGACACGTGGTCGATCTTCGGGCAGGACCACGACCGGGTCGGCGTCGTCGCCTTCACCATCGAGCGGCTGGACTCCTCGCTCGTGTCGGCGATCCTGTCGGCCGAGCACGGCATCGGTGTGCGGGACGGCAAGTTCTGCGCGCACCTGCTCGTCGACGAGCTCCTCGAGGACCCCTGGGGCGAGGTGCCGGCCACGGCCGTCCGGATCAGCCTCGGCCTGGCCAGCACTCCGGAGCACGTCGAGCGCGTCCTCGCTGCCGTGGCCGCCCTCGCGGCGGAGGGGCCGCAGCGGCGCTACGTGCGCACCGAACAGGGCTGGCGCCCCGAGGGAGACACCCGCGAGCTCACCCTCCCGCGCCCCTGGTGAGGTCGGCCGGCGCGGTCAGCGTCGCCAAAGGTCACCACTGGCGTCGGCCGATCGCGGCCCGCGGTCGAGAGGTCAAGTCCGGTCCATCTCAGGGCCTCAGAACGACCGGACCTGACCTCTCGACCGGAGACCGCGGCCAGAGGTCACCTTTGGCCGCGGCGACGGGGGCAGGACCCGAAGGTGATCTTCACCGGACGCTGACGTCGTCCGAACATCGTGGCGTCATTCTGGATGAAGACGGTCCGCAGGGGCGGACCGCAGCAACAGGGAGCACGTCATGATCTGGAACCGTAAGAAGACCGGGATCTCCGCCGCCGCCGTCGTGGCGGCCGCCGCCATCGCCGCGGGTGGGGTCGCCGTCGCCCACGCAGAGAGCAACAGTCCGTCGACGACGCCGAGCGCGACGTCGACCGCCTCGCCGAGCAGCGGTAGCACCACCAAGGCCGCCAAGGGACACAAGGACCACGGCGGTCTGCGGGCCGCGCTGACCAAGCTGAAGGACGTCCAGCACGCCCAGTGGGTCACCAAGGAGGGCACCACCGGGACCTACGTCACCCACGACGCGATCCGCGGCGCCGTGACCGCGATCTCGCCTTCGTCGATCACCGTCAAGGCCGGCGACGGGGTCAGCGAGACCTACGCCCTCTCCTCGACCACGAAGATCACCGTCGCGGGGGCCAAGGGAACCAAGCCGTCGTCCGGCACCTCCGCCAGCGTCGCGTCCGGGGCCACCGTCATCATCACCGGGACCGGCACCGCCAGCCTCACCGCCGACCGGGTCGTCGTCCCCGCAGCCTGACCCACCGAGTCCCCGGACGCTCAACGGACGGTCAGCGGACCGTCCCCCACACCGCGGCGTGGTCGGTGCCGTCCAGGGTGACGGCGCCGGCGGCCACGGTGTCGAAACCCCGCACGAGCACGTGGTCGAGCTGGACGAAGGGCGGCAGCCGTGACCCGTGGGGCCAGGTCCGGACCCAGCCCTCGCCAGCCGCGCGGTGCACGTCGGTCAGCTCCGCCGCCATCCGCCGGTATGCCGGGTGGTCCTCGGAGGCGTTGAAGTCCCCCGCGAGGACCAGCGGGAGCGAGGTCGGCTGGCTGCGCTGCCATGCATCGAGGGTAGCGGCTGCGGATCACCGTGCCGGCCGCGCCCTCGTCCGCCGTGCCCGCGGCATACGGCAGAAGGGTCGTGAGTCCCGCCGCGGCGAGCCGACCGATGGCCTCGGGAGTCACCTCGGCCAGGACGAGCACGGCGGCGCTCCGCGTCCTCACCGCGGCGACGACCTGCCCGGCGTCGGCCTGTCCGCACTCGAGGTTCGCGGACATCACCGTCATCTCCTCGACGGAGGTGGCGACCGCCTGCGATCGGAGCGGCGCCACGAGCAGGACGAGCACGACCACCGCCGGCACCACGCCGGCCAGGGCGAGACGTCGGTGGCGCAGGACGGCCGAGAGCACGACGACCACGAGCAGCCCCACCCCCGAGACGGGGACGAGGGCCTGGACG